>JAEWKH010000145.1 GCA_023386155.1 Pseudomonadota bacterium | reverse complement strand
CTGAAGACGCTGAAGGGCCTCACGCCTTACGAGCATATCTGCAAAACCTGGACAACCGAGCCTCAACGCTTCAGGCTCGACCCGCTCCACCAAATGCCGGGACTAAACACCTAGAGCTGTTTCCACTTGCGTGGAATCATCTCTCTTCTTTGGGCTGCCGCATTTTTGACGGCGGACCGGATCCACTTCGCCGAAAAATGCTCTAGGAATTCCCCCGGCGCCAGTCCTGCGGGCGCTCGAACGCGCCCTCCCAGAGTCCGACGGAACGGCTGCGGGCCCGGGTCTCCTCGTAATCGTAGTCGCGCCCGTAGGAGACGGCCCAGCCGTCCTCCACCATGCGCGCGCCGATGTCCTGTCCGTTCACGGTGCAGCGGGCGAGGATCCGCTGGTAGCGGTCGCGGCCGGTGGCGCGGCAGCGCACCGTCTCGCCGGAGACGAGATCGATCAACGCCCGGCGGGAGGTCTCGCCGCAGGAATAGGATCGGCCGGAGCGGGAGCATCGCTGCGCCAGCTCTGGCGCGTCGATTCCCTTGAGGCGGATGCGCGTCTCGCCGATGCGGATCGTGTCGCCGTCGGTGACCTGCGCCCTGCCCTCCAGAGAACGTCCGCTCGGCTTCAGCACGAACCCGGCCCCGCCGGCGAGCGCCAGGGCGATGATCACGGACGAGATCCCGCCGGACCTGGAACGGCGGCGGAACCTCACGACAGGCTCTCGGAGACTCCCGCCTGCCCGAAGGTCGCCATGTCCTTGTGCACCGCAGCCGCTGCCTTCACGAGGCCGGCGGCCAGCGCCGCGCCCGATCCCTCGCCGAGCCGCATGCCGAGCGCCAGAAGCGGGATCTTGCCCAGGCGGGTCAGAACGTCCTGATGGGCGCCCTCCGCGCTGAGATGGCCCGCGATGCAATGGTCGATGGTCGAGGGATGGATGGCGTGAAGGCTGGCGGCCGCCGAGGTCGCCACGTAGCCGTCGAGCACCACCGGGATCCGCTGCAGGCGCGCGGCGACAATGGCGCCCGCCATGGCGGCGATCTCGCGCCCGCCGACGCGGCGCAGCACCTCGAGCGGGTCCTTCAGGTTGTCGCCATGATGGGCGATGGCCGCCTCGACCGCCGCCACCTTGCGCCTGAGGCCCTCATCGTCCACGCCCGTGCCGCGCCCGACCCAGTGCGCGGCCGGCCCTCCGTAGAGCGCCGTGTAGATCGCGGCCGCGACGGTGGTGTTGCCGATGCCCATTTCCCCGATGGCGAGAAGATCGGTGCCGCCGGCAATCGCCTCCATGCCGAAGGCCATGGTGGCGACGCAGGCCTTCTCGTCCATGGCGTCCGCTTCGGTGATGTCCCCGGTCGGCATGTCGATGGCGAGGTCGAAGACCTTGAAGCCGAGCCCGTAGGCGGCGCAGATCTGGTTGATCGCCGCTCCACCCGCCGCGAAGTTCTCCAGCATCTGGCGGTTCACCTCGGCGGGGAACGCCGAGACTCCCTTGGCGGTGACGCCATGGCTCGCGGCGAAGACGCAGACCAGCGGCCGGTCGACGCTGGGCGTGGGCTTGGCCTGCCAGGCGGCGAGCCATTCGGCGATCCGCTCCAGGCGTCCCAGGCTTCCGGCCGGCTTGGTGAGCTGCCCGTCTCGCAGCCGCACGGCCTCGACGGCGGCCTCGTCCGGACCGGGCATGGTCGTGATCAGGCGGCGGATATCGTCGAAAGGTGAGGACACGGCATCAGACATGGATGGCTCCGGCCCATGGGGGCATTGCGCAACGCGAAGAGGCGTGACCTATAACGATCCATGCACGCGGGGTGAAGCATGTCGGAGCAATTTGAACGGGATGGAGCCGCGACCATTGGCGGCTGGCAGGCGATCGCGGTCGATCTGGCCCATTGCGTGCGCTTCTATTCCCGCCTTCCGGTGCCGGCCCTTCCCTTCGAACGGGACGCCCACGCGCCGCCGAGCTTTCCGCGCCTGGTCCGGGCGATCCCGCTTGCGGGCCTCCTCATCGGCCTCCCGCCGGCGGCTTTGCTGGGATTGGCCCTGATGCTCGATCTCGGCCCCTGGCTCGCCGCCACCCTGGCGGTGGCCGCCATGGTGATGACGACCGGGGCCCTCCACGAGGACGGGCTCGCGGACGTCGCCGACAGCGTCGGCGGCTCGACCCGCGACAGGCGCCTGGAAATCATGCGGGACAGCCGGATCGGCTCCTTCGGGGCCTCGGCCCTGTTCCTGGCCCTGGCGCTCAGGATCGGGGCGCTTGCCACCCTCGCCTCCCGCATCGATGACGGCGCCGTCATCGCGGTGATTCTCGCCACCGCTTCGCTCTCGCGCACGGCGGGCCTCATTCCCCTCGTCTTTCTTGGCCCCGCCCGCCGGGACGGCGTATCCCGGACGGTCGGGCAGCCGGCGCGGGAGACGTTCTGGCTCGCGGCGGGAATCGCGGGCGGCATCGCCGTCGTCCTGGGCGCCCTCGCCGGCCTGCCTCCCCTGGGCATCGCCCTGATGCTGGTGCTCTCGGGGCTTTCCGGCGTCGCACTCACCGGCTTCGCCGCGCGGCACCTCGGGGGGCAGACGGGCGATGTCGCGGGCGCGGCCCAGCAGGTGGCGGAGATCGCTGCGCTGATCGGCCTCTTGACCGTCGTCCAGCCGTGACGACATGAAGGTGAGATGACCCGCGTTTCCAGCCCTTGCATCCGCGTCTGCATGCTCGATCCCGAAACGGGCCTCTGCGAGGGCTGCGGCCGCACGCGGGAGGAGATCGCCAGCTGGTATCGAATCCCGGAGGAAGAACGCCAGCGCATCATGGCCGAACTGCCGGAGCGGATGCGCGAGGCCTTCGCCCTCGAGTCTCCCTTCGCGCCTCAACCCGACAAGGCGGAGTGATGCCGACGCATCGTGGGAAAAAGTGGACCCGGCTTCTCGCGAGGAACGATGCGCCGCTCGAAGGATCGAGCATCGGGTCAGATCCGAAAAGTGGGTCCAGTTTTGGGTCCGATTCTCTTGGAATTCGCGGCGCGGGCCTCCTCGTTCTCATGGCCGCTCTCCTGGCGGGACTGTTCGCCGAGGATCCCGTCGGGGCGTTCTCGGCCATGGAGGCTTCCGGCCTTCTCGCCCTCGGCGGCCTCTGCCTGCTCCTGGCGGCTTCCATCGTGGAGGGCTTCGGCCGCCACTGGACATACGGGGTTCAGGCGATAGCCGTCAGCGGCGGCGTGCTCATCGCTCTTCTCGTCACCTATGCCTCGCGCGACGAGCTGCAGGCCGTGATCGACCGCGCCATCGGCGATGTCGCGGTCGGCCGCACCGTCGCGACGCCGGAGGGGGACGTGGTGGCGGCGCGCCGGATGGACGGGAGCTTCATGGTGCGGGGCGAGGTGAACGGCCACGAGACCCGCTTCATCTTCGACACGGGGGCCAGCACCGTCGTGCTGCGCGCGGAAAACGCGGCCGCCCTCGGCTTCAAGCCGGACAGCCTCGATTATTCCATCCCCGTCGCGACCGCCAACGGGGGCGCCCTCGCGGCCCCAGTCGTCATCGACCGCCTGACCGTCGGGTCGATCACCGAGCGCAATGTCCGCGCGCTGATCGCCCGCGCGGGCGTCCTCCACGCCAACCTCCTGGGCATGACGTTCCTGGAGCGGCTCGGCTCCTACGAGGTGCGCGGCAACCGGCTGATCCTACGGGCGAAGGGCAATGTCAGGGAATCGGACTGAGCGTCACCGGGATGTGCGGCCCGTCACGACCGACTGGTTGAAGATGAGCGCGCGGGGATCGGCCCGCATGACGTCCTCGTTGCAGGCCTCCGGCCCGAGACGCCCCTTCAGGCGCGGGTAGCGCTCGGCCAGCTGTTCGAGGGTGATGTTGTCGGCGATGCGCGGATGGGCGACGCAGATCGCCCCTTCCGGTCCCCAGGCGGCCTCGAATTCCATGCTGGCGGCGGTACCCGGATCCTGGATTCCGAACCGGTCGTAGAGATTGACCATCGTGCCGTTTCTCGTGCTCGGCCGGTCGTCCCCTCCGTAATCGGCGCGGAGCAGATGGATGCAGGCCTGAAGGAGGTCGCGCATCGGAGCGCTGCCTCTCGTCTCCCAGGGACGATAGCCGAACAGGACGCATTTGCCCTCGGCGCCGCTGGTGCAGGTGAGATTGAACCCGCCCTTCCCGTCCGGGAACGCGAAGGCCGCGCGGCGACCGCTCGGATCGGCATGGCAGAGGTCGCTCATGGCGCCGTCGGCCTGGCGCACCGACATGCGATAGAGCGGCAGGGGTGCGCGGAGGATCGTCCGGTCCTCCTCGAAGCCGTCGATCCGGACCTCGAGGTCCTGCTGGCCGCTCGCGATGATCAGGGTGAGGCCGACGAGGCCGTCGCCGCGCATGACGCGGCCATCGTCGAGCCTCAGGACCAGCTCGGTGTCCTCGAGCCGGATCTGCCCGTCGAGGGCGAGCGCCGGCCGGCTTGCTCCGAGAACGAGGGCGAGAACCAGGCCGTGGATGATGAGAATGTGTCTGCGCATGGCTTGACGGCTCCCCGGTTCCCGAGGAGCCGCTCCTCGTCGGTGAGCTTACTTGAGACCGATGCGGGTGCCGTCCGTCAGGACGACGGCCTTGACATGCCCCTCGCCGGCAGCGCGCTGCAGCACAAGTCCATTGATGACCATGCCATTCGCGCTCAGGCCGTTGGCGCCGTTCGGCGGCGGCCTTTGGTCGTCGATATCCGCGAACCAGGCCTGAGCCTCCGTGGCGGCGACGAGCCCGAATCCCAGGGCGACGGTGACTAACAATGAGCGGGTCTTCATGATGATCTCCCTTGATGGCGGCGCCCATGTCCAAGCTGGACCATGGCCGTGACCTCCACTTAGGGCGAACATTATTACGGAAAACCCATTGTTTGTTATTTAGTTTCAGTTTGTGCGCGATCGCACATTCTCTTCGGGGAGGAACCGCCTCCTGCGGCCGTTGCGGCGCGCGGGCCGGTCCGTGGAGAGGACTGCAGGCCTGGGCAGATTCCCCATGATAAGACCGGTCGTTACGGCGATGGCGGCAAGGATCGGCAGGTAGAGATGAGCAGCCATGATGAAGATCCCTTTTACAGAAGGAGCCTCTCTCGCAAGAGAGAGAAAGAGAGAGAGGCTCCCCGCTCCATATCGCCGGCCTTCGCCGGCCGGAGCCCGACCATCCCGCAGGATGATCGCTTCGACTTACTTCACGACAGGGAGGAACTGCTCCGGATAGCGAGCGGTACGGGCAGCAGGATAGATCTTCGACATAGTATTTCCCCTTGTCATTGCTTTGCGAGAGCTTCCCTAGAGTCCATCTCTAGAGTTTTCGAACTCTCGTAACGGACGATGAATGCGATAACGTTTCCTGTAAAGCAGAAAATCTAACTGAATAACATTTTGCAATCTCGGGTTTTGCTCCCCATCACGATCAACTGAAAATCAGCGTGTTTCCTAAACTACATGTTGAATTTTCGATCAGATCCAACTGCCAATAACAAGTATTGAACGATTCTGACTCTAGGGAATCACGACCTGCGAACGCTGGGCCATTCCGGCGCGTTGAATAGCCGCTCCAACGATGCGAGGTGAGCGCTGCCGGCGGTCCCGGCCGAGATGGGCAGCGCATGGCGACACGGATGGGGGACAGAAACGCCAAGCGTCTTCGATGGGACTGGAGCCGATCGGCTCACAGGCGCACGTGCGGGATAGCGGACCCGGCCTCGATGCCGTGGTCGCCCGGGCCTGGAATCGCGTGCCGGGCAAGCGGATCCAAGCGGCAACAGATGAATGAACGGAATGAATCGAAAGAACGAGACCCCGCTCTCGCGAGGGCTCGTTCGTTGGCCAGATCTGTTTCCACTTGCGTGGAATCAGCTCTCTTCCTTTTTGAGCTGCATGTTTTGACGGCGAACCGGATCCGGTTCGCCGAGAAATGCACTAGCGGAGGTCGATCGCCATGCCATCCTGCAGGATCACGGCCTTGAGCCGGATCGTGCCGGACGGGGCCTCCGGGAGACCACCTCGGTTATCCTGCCCGTTGGTGGCAAGGCCGTTTGCTGACAGGCCATTGGTGGCAAGGCCGTTGATGGTGAGACCGTTGATGGTGAGACCGTTGATGGTGAGACCGTTTTCGACCTGAGCCGCCTGCGCGGTTGCTGCCGTCGAAAGGCCACCGGCAACGGCCAGGATGGTGATACACGAACGAAGAGACATAACTTTCCCCCTTTAGAGCGGAGCCGAAGCTTGCTCGCTGGAGAGAATTTAATCGCAATAATGTTGCAATAAAGGTTTGAGCCGGATCTTTTTGCTAAAAGCTGCAATAGATGTGCGAATCCTCACGGCAGATTACATTACAAGTTGCAAGATCAATTGACAGTTGCGTCGCCATTTTCGACACAACTACTTGGATTTGCAATTTCCCTCGGCACCGCAACTTGAAGCCGTTTTCACCGGCCCGTCAGGCGGCGGGTTCCAGATGCCTCGCGCGCACATGCGCCACCGCATCGCGAAGCGTGTCGAGGCCGGCTCCCGGCTTCACCGCCTCGGTCGCGAGATGCCGGCGATAGGCGCGAGCCCCCGGCTGCCCCGTGAAGAGGCCCAGCATGTGGCGGGTGATGCTGCTCAGGCGCTCGCCCTTGTCGAGCTGCGCCGCGATATAGGGCTCATAGGCCTCCACGGCCTCGAACCCGTCCGCCACGGGCGGCTCCTCGCCGTAGAGCTCGGGATCGACGGAGAGCAGGATCTCGGGCTCGTGATAGGCGACGCGGCCCAGCATGACGCCATCCACGTGCTCCAGGTGCCCGCGGATCTCGTCCCAGGTCTTGATGCCCCCGTTGATGGCGACCGGGAGGCCGGGCCGCGCGGCCTTGAGGCGATAGACGCGGGGATAGTCGAGCGGCGGGATGTCCCGGTTCTCCTTCGGCGACAGGCCCTGGAGCCACGCCTTGCGGGCATGGACCGTCAGCTCGTCGCAGCCCGCCGCCACCACGCAGTCGGTGAGGCGGTCGAGCGCCTCCTCCGTGTCCTGGTCGTCGACGCCGATGCGGCACTTGACCGTGACCGGAAGCGAGACCGCGGCCTTCATGGCGGCCACGCATTCCCCCACCAGAACCGGCTCCTGCATCAGGCAGGCGCCGAAGCGGCCGTTCTGCACCCGGTCGGAGGGGCAGCCCACATTGAGGTTGATCTCGTCATAGCCGAAATCGGCGCAGATCCTCGCCGCCTGCGCCAGCTCGTCCGGGTTCGACCCGCCGAGCTGCACCGCCACCGGATGCTCCGTCTCCGAGAAGCCCAGCAGCCGCTCCCGCGGCCCATGGATGACCGCCCCCGTGGTGACCATCTCCGTATAGAGCCGCGCCCGCCGCGACAGGACGCGATGGAACGCCCGGCAATGCCGGTCGGTCCAATCCATCATGGGGGCCACGGTGAGAAACTTCTGCGTCATCGTCAGCAAACAATCGGTCGGGGTGCGGGGAGAAGGCCCTTTCATATGGGGATGGCGGGCGTAAGGCAAATGAGCAAGGGCCTCCTGCGTCATCACCTCCTCGGACTTAATCCGGGGACCCGTGCCGGTGATCCTGCTTTCACACCCACTCACCTCATCCTGAGGAGCAGCCGCAGGCTGCGTCTCGAAGGAGGATTCAGTGCACTCTGGACCCTCCTTCGAGACGGCGCTAACGCGCCTCCTCAGGATGAGGTGAAAGCGAAAAAGGCGCGGATGGCCGGCACAGGGCCGGCCCTGTCGCGGAGAAGCCGTTCGCTTCAGACCACTCCCGCGACCTTCGCGTCCAGCACCGATGCCGCCGCGCGCGGGTCGAGCTTGACCTGCAACCCCCGCTGGCCGCCGTTCATGAACACCTGCGCGTGCTCGAAGGCCGATTGCTCCAGCACGGTAGGGACGCGCTTCTTCTGGCCGAAGGGGCTGATGCCGCCGACGTGGTAGCCTGTGATGCGCTCGGCATCCGCGGGCTTCATCATCTGGGCCGCCTTGCCGCCGAGAACGGCGGCGAGCTTCTTCAGGTTGACCTCCTGGTCGGAGGGCAGGATCACGCAGGCGGGCTTGTTGTCCACCAGCACCATCAGGGTCTTGAGCACGCTCGACGGATCGGCCCCCATGGCCTCGGCCGCCTGCAGGCCGATGCGGTCCGCATTCGGGTCGTACTCATAGGCATGGACCGTGAAGGAGATGCCGGCCTGCTGCAGCGCCAGGGTCGCGCGGGTGGTCTTGGACATGATCGGAGAGCTTAAGGCCGATCAGTGATCGTGCTTGTGCCCATGGTGGTGATCGTGGCCGCATCCGCAGCCGGGACCGTGCTCGTGACGATGCGCGTGGTCATGGTGATGATGGTCGTGATCGTGCTTGTGGTCATGGTGATGATGGTCGTGATCGCACACATGGGCGCTGCGCTCCGGCCTGAAGGGGCGCTCGACCGGGGTCGCCGTGCAGCCCTGCCCGCGCACGAGCTCCGCGACAGCCGGGTCGTTCTCCACGTAGAGGGCATCCGCCGTGACCTCCACCAGGCCATGGCTGCTGCCCAGGTGCCAGGCGAGACGCGTCAGGCGCAAGGGGTTCTCGGCCTTCACTTCGAGCAGGGACTCGGCCGCCGCCTTCACCTGGACCAGTTGGCCGTCCTCGAGCCGCAGGGCGTCGCCGTCGTTGATCGTCGTTTCCATGTCGAGGTCGAGCAGGACCTCGGTTCCACCTTCGGCCTTCAGCGCCCCCTGCCGGCGGTTGCGGGCCTCATGGTCGAGGGTGATCGTGTCGACGACGCGGTCGGCCTTCACGGCGGGCTTGCGGACGATGGTGGTGACGCGGGGCATGGGCATGTCTCGGTGAATGTCGGGTGTGGCTTAGATAAGGAGGCCGCCGGCCGATCCCAGGCCGGATGCCGATTAATAGCTGATCTTGTCGTCCTTGTCCGCCCAGGCGTCGAACACCGCTCTCGCCTCCAGGCTCGGCAGGTGGTCCATGGGGAGGATGCGCTCGCCGATGGGCTTCGGGATCTCGTCGTAGATCAGGCTGTCGTCGAAGCCGATATCGGCGGCATCCTGCCGGGTATTGGCGAAGACGATGCGGCTGACGCGCGCCCAATAGGCCGAGGCGAGGCACATGGGGCACGGCTCGCAGCTCGTATAGAGGGTGGCGCCTTCCAGCGCGAAATCGCCGACCGCCTCGCAGGCCCGGCGGATCGCCGTGACCTCGGCATGGGCCGTCGGGTCGTTGGCGGAGGTCACCTGGTTCCAGCCCTCGGCCAGGATCTTGCCGTCACGCACGATCACGGCGCCGAACGGGCCTCCGGCTCCCTCGTCCATGTGCTCGCGGGACAGTTCGATGGCGCGCGCCAGATAGCGCTGGTCGTCATTCTTCGTGGTGTTCATGGAAGCTTATGTATCGTTTGAAGGTGCCGGAGGCGAGAGTTTTCGCTCGATGCCGCCCCGCTCGCGGACCTGCAGCAGTTGCGCCGTCACGGAGGCCGCGATGACGGCCGGGTCCTTGTCCGCGATGCCCGGAAGGCCGATGGGGCAGACGAGGTAGCGGATCGTCTCCTCGGGCAGGCCGAGCTCCCGGAACCGCTTCTCGAAGCGCGCCCGCTTCGAGGCGCTGCCGATGAGGCCGACATAGGGGAAATCCCGCTTCAGGGCGGCGGCCGTGATCGCCATGTCGAGGGGATGGTCGTGGGTCATGACCAGGACGAGCGCCCCCGGCGCGGCCTCCGCAATCTCCGCCTCCGGGTTTTGCATCCGAACCGCCTTCGCGTTCGCCGGGATATGAGACGGAAAGGCGTCCTCCCGGTCGTCGAGCCAGCGGACCGCAAACGGCAGCGGCGCGAGCGACAGGACGAGGGCGCGCCCCACATGGCCGGCACCGAAGATGAGAACGGGCGTGCGCACCTCGCCGTGGGTCTCGCGCCAGCCGGTCCAATGGTCGTCGCCCACGGCGGAGGAGAATTCGCGCTTCACGCGCCCCTCCTCCATCCGGCACTCGACCTCGAACAGCATGCTCCCAGCCTCCGCCTCGGCAAGGGAGCGAAGATCCTCCAGGTCCCGCCCGTCGAAGGTCTCGATCAGGATCTTCACGCGCCCGCCGCAGCACTGGCCGAGATCGGGCCCGAGCGCCTGATCGACGATCCTGGCCGGCCCGCGCCCGGCCCCCAGCATCTCGCGGGCGATGTCGAGCATGCGGAATTCGAGCTGCCCGCCCCCGATGGTGCCGTGAAAGGCGCCGTCGGGCCGCACGGCCATGCGCGCGCCGACCTCGCGGGGAGCCGAGCCTTTCACGTCGTGCACGGTGATGAGGGCAGCGCGGCCGTGCCGCGTCACGAAGTCGGTGAGCTGGCGCCAGACCCTCACCCCATCGGCCTCCCTCGGAGCGCCTCGCAGGCGCGCAGGATCGCCTCGGGCGTGGCCGGTGCGTCGAGCGGCACGGGCTTGGATGGATCGAGTGCATGGATCGCGTCGGCGAGGGCGCAGAACACGCTGTTCGCCAGCATGATCGGCGGCTCGCCCACGGCCTTGGAGCGGTAGATCGTCTCCTCGCGGTTCGTGTTGGGATAGAGAGCCACGTTGAAATCGGCCGGCACGTCGGAGGCCACCGGGATCTTGTAGGTGGAGGGCGCGTGCGTGAGCAGGCGGCCTTCCTTGCTGAAGACCAGCTCCTCGGTGGTGAGCCAGCCCATGCCCTGCACGAAGCCGCCCTCGATCTGGCCGATATCGATGGCCGGATTGAGCGAGCGCCCGACATCGTGAAGGATGTCGGCGCGCAGCAGGCGGTTCTCGCCGGTGAGCGTGTCGACGATCACCTCCGAGCAGGCTGCCCCATAGGCGAAGTAGAAGAAGGGCCGGCCCGTTCCCTTCGCCCGGTCCCAGGTGATCTTCGGCGTCTTGTAATGCCCGGCTTCGGAAAGCTGCACGCGGGAGAGGATGCATTTCTTCGCCAGCTCGTCGAAGGCAAGGCTCTCGTTGCCGATGAAGACCCGGTCGTCGCGGAACTCGATCTGCTCCTCCGGAACGCCATAGGCTTCCGAGGCATAGGCCGTCATGCGCTTCTTGATCGCGCCCGCCGCGATGCGCGCCGCCATGCCGTTGAGATCGGACCCGGAGGACGCTGCCGTCGGCGAGGTGTTGGGCACCTTCGCCGTGGTCGTCGCGGTGATGCGCACCCGCTCCATGGCGATGCCGAATTCCTCGGCCACCACCTGGGCCACCTTGATGTAGAGCCCCTGCCCCATCTCGGTGCCGCCGTGGTTCAGATGAACGGAACCATCCTGGTACACATGCACCAGCGCGCCCGCCTGGTTCATGTGGGTGAGCGTGAAGCTGATGCCGAACTTCACCGGCGTCAGCGCCAGCCCGCGCTTCATGATCGGCGAGGAGGCGTTGAAGGCGGCGATCTCCTCGCGGCGCATGCGGTAGTTCGAGGTCTGCTCGAGCGTGCGCACGAGATTGAGGAGCGTGTCGGTCTCCTCCACCTCCATGCCGTAGGGCGTGAGGTTCTCACCGGGCCGGTAGAAATTGGCGTAGCGCACGTCGAGGGGATCGCGCCCCGTCGCCCAGGCGATCTCGTCCATCACATGCTCGATGGCGAGCATGCCCTGCGGACCGCCGAAGCCCCGAAAGGCGGTGTTCGAGACCGTGTTGGTCTTCAGCCGCTTCGAGGCGATGTGGACGGCGGGCATCCAATAGGCGTTGTCCGCGTGGAACATCGCCCGGTCCACCACGCCGCTGGAGAGATCCGCCGAATAGCCGCAGCGGGCGAGCAGATCGACCGCATAGCCCTGGATGCGCCCTTCGCCGTCGAAGCCGACCTTCCAATCGCAGCGGAAATCATGGCGCTTGCCGGTGAGGACGAAATCGTCGTCCCGGTCGAGGCGAAGCTTGCAGGGCCTGCCGGTCACACGGGCCGCGAGCGCCGCGGTGACGGCCCATTGCGTCGCCTGGCTTTCCTTGCCGCCGAAGCCGCCGCCCATGCGGCGCGTCTCGCAAGTCACATAGGCATCGGGAATGTCGAGCACGCGGGCGACCACGTGCTGCACCTCCGTGGGATGCTGGGTCGAGGAATAGACATGGATGTCGCCGTCCTCGCCCGGGATCGCCATGGCGATCTGGCCCTCGAGATAGAAATGCTCCTGCCCGCCGACGCGGAAGCGGCCCTCCAGCTTCTGCGGCGCCTGCGCGATCGCCGCATCCGGGTCGCCACGACCGTAAGCGTAATCCGGCAGCACGGTCTCGCCGCGCTCAAGCGCATCCTCGACCGTGATGCTGGGCGTCTCCGCCTCGATCTCCACCACGGCCTTCCTGACGGCGCGGCGCGCCACGTCGCGGGTTGTTGCGACGACGGCGAAGAGGGCCTGACCCACGAAGCTGATGTTCTCGTCGGCGAAGAGAGGATCGTCGCCGAAGGCGGGCGACACGTCGTTCCTGCCGGGAATGTCGGCAGCGGTGAGCACCGCCACGACGCCGGGCACGGCCCGCACGGCTGAAACATCGAGGGAGACCAACCGCCCGCGCGCCTTGGGCGACTGGCCGATGGCGATGTGCAGCGTGCCCTCGGGCTCGCGGATATCGTCGATGTACTGCGCGGATCCCTGGACGTGCTTGAAGCCGGAATCGTGCGGCAGGGGCTTGCGGATGTGGCGGAGAACCTCGACCGGCTCTCCTCCCCCTTGTGGGGAGGAGGAGGAGGAGGAGGTGGAGGTGGGGGTGCCGGCGCCTTGCTGGCTCAGTCCAGCGTTTACACCCCCCTCCCTACCCTCCCCCACAAGGAGGGAGGGAATAGGCGCGCGCATGTCAGGACGCTCGTTCATCACCCTACTCCGCCGCCTGAAGCGCTTCGCGCCGGCCGACGATCCGCGTGGCCCGCGTCTCGCCCGATGCGGTTTCGCTTAAGGCCTTGAACACGAGGTTGCGGGCGACCGTCGAGCGGTAGGCCGAAGAGGCACGGTGATCGTCGAGGGGCTGATAATCGCGCGCGATGGCCGCCATGGCCTCGCCCCATGACGAAGGCTCGTCGAGCGACACGCCGATCAGCGCCCGTTCCGTTTCGACGGCGCGCTTCGGCGTCCCCGCCATGCCGCCGAAGGCAATGCGGGCGCCCGCGATGCGCCGTCCGTCGAGCGTGAACTTGAAGGCGCCGAGAACGGCCGAGATGTCCTCGTCGAAGCGCTTGGAGATCTTGTAGGCGCGGAAGGCTTCGGTCCTCTTCAGCTTCGGCACCATGACCCGGCGCACGAACTCGCCCGGCAGGCGATCCTGCTTGCGGTAGGCGATGAAGAAGCCTTCGAGAGGCAAGGTGCGAGTGGAATCGCCCTGCCGCAGCTCCAGCTCCGCGCCGAGCGCAATTAGGGCCGGGGCAAGGTCGCCGATGGGCGAACCGTTGGCGATGCTGCCGCCGACCGTGCCCGAGACGCGCACCTGGACGGAGCCGAACCGGCGCATGATCTCGCCGAGATCGGGATCGATCCGCTGAAGAGACGAATGGATTTCGGAATGGGTCACGGTCGCGCCGATGCCGAGGGCATCGGAGGATTCCTCGATGACATCCAGCCCAGCGACGCGCCCGAGCCAGATGACCTGCTCGATCTCCATCATGGCCTTGGTGATCCAAAGCCCCACATCGGTGCAGCCGGCGACGAGCGTCGCATCCGGATGGCGCGCATACAATGCCGCGAGCGAGGCCTCGCTCGCGGGCGCCGCGAAAAACCGCGCCTCGTCGCCGATGAAGACGTCACGCCCATCGGCGAGGCTCATGAGCCCCTGCGCGGTCCGCTCGCTGTTGGCCGAGAAGGCATCGTCCGGCGGCCCGCCGCAGGCTTGCAGCGTCGCATCCACGATCGGCCTGTAGCCGGTGCAGCGGCAGAGATTGCCGGCGAGCGCATCGTTGGCGCTCTCGCGGCTCAAGGGCCGCTCGCCTTCGTGATAGAGGGTGAAGAGGCTCATCACGATCCCGGGCGTGCAGAAGCCGCATTGAGACCCGTGCTGCGCCACCATGGCGACCTGAACCGGGTGGAGTTCTCCCTCGGTCGCAAGATCCTCGACCGTGACGAGTTCCGCCCCGTCGATCTGGCCGAGCAGCAGGATGCAGGCATTGACGGGCTCGTAATGCACGCGCCCGCCCCTCATCCGCCCCAAAGCCACGGTGCAGGCACCGCAATCGCCCTCCGCGCACCCCTCCTTGGTGCCGACGCGACGCTCCTGAAGCCTCCAATAGTCCAGAAGCGTGGTGCGCGGGTGAAAACCAGAAACCTCGACTGCCTGTCCGTTCCGCCAGAAGCGGATTGCTGCACGCCTCAAATCGTCCTCCGCCGGGTTCGTCCCGGTTCGATGATCGGCCTTATAGCATGACCGAGCGACAGGATTTCGCAATAGGTGTTCCCTTGGGATCAGAGTGGCTGAGGACCATGGATTAAAAGAGAGAAACTTGAAGTCTTTGCAACTACTTGGTTAAATCTCGAGCCATCGGCAACTTCTGCTTGATCCCCCTTAGAAACAATATATCATAAATTTCCCAACTCATCCTTAGGAGGACAAGCCATGGCAACATATGAGGTATCAACGCTGGAAGCGGAGTATCTTCGATACGCCCTCTTATACGGGCAGTCGCCGCTAGTCTTCTATGGCAGCGGCGGAGGCGGCTCTTCTGGCGGCGGAACCAGCGGAGGCGCAAGCCCTGGAGGAGATGGTGGGATTCCAGCGGACCTTCCAACCAAGATGATCGTTTCCGAAAGGCAATATGATGTCATTCCGGTTGGGAACCGCATCTTCCTGGTTATCGAGGGAACAGGTAAAGGAAGGACCGTTTTAGAACTCAAGATCGACAGCGCTGGGAACAAAAGCTACGACATCGTAACGTCAGAATTTTGGGAACAATATCGGGTCGTAGAGGATGATGCGCCCGATGGGGGGACGAGTGGCGGGACGGATGGTGGCTCGTCAGACGGAGGAAGTGCGGGCGGCGGTAGCGATGGAGGCATGTCCAACGAGATTCGTCAGACCCAGACTTTCGTAAGAATTGAGACGGGTGAGTATGTCGTCGTCGAAACGACGATTGGCACTGCCGGGAACGACGTGATTCAAGGCAATGGTGAACTGATTGGTGGTGAGGGCGACGATTTCGTCAGCGGCTACGCCGGGGTTGATTTCCTCAAAGGCGGCAATGGTAACGACGTTTTGAAAGGCTATGCCGGCGACGATGTATTGCTCGGTGGCGCTGGCAACGACTGGATTGATGGCGGTGTCGGTGCCGATAAGGCGGATGGCGGGGAGGGGTGGGATCTGTTCACCTATCAGAGCTCTGCCATCGGCGTGACCGTGGATCTGACCACCAA
>JAEWKH010000144.1 GCA_023386155.1 Pseudomonadota bacterium | reverse complement strand
CCCTCCTCCACCGTGACGACGGGCGCCTCACGGCAGGACCATCCCTCCTCGCCCTTCACCCAGGTGGTGAGCGCGACGATCTCCTCGTTGGCTGGCAGCTGGCAGGCGAGCGAGCAATCGGCGTTGAGCACGAAGGACGCGCCGTCGAAGACCAGTTCGTCCTGGCCGCCGATCTGGTTGAGATAAACGAGCGGGAGCCCGCTCTCGGTCACGCGGGCGGCCGCGATGTTGAAGCGCTCCTCGGTCTTGCCGCGCCAGTAGGGCGAGCCGTTGGGCACGAGGAGCATCTCGGCGCCGGTCTCGGCGAGGCACTCGACCACGTCGCCGGTCCAGATGTCCTCGCAGATCGGAAGCCCGAGGCGGATGCCGCGGAAGTTCACGGGGCCGGGCAGCGGCCCGGCGGCGAAGTTGCGCTTCTCGTCGAAGACCCCGTAATTCGGCAGGTCGACCTTGAAGCGCACGGAAATCGAACCGTTGTCGAGGAGCGCGTAGGCGTTATAGAGCTCGCCCTCCTCCCGCCACGGCAGCCCGATGAGCATGCCGGGGCCGCCATCCGCGGTCTCGCGGGCGAGCCGTTCCAGCGCGGCGCGGCAGGAATCCTGGAAGGCGGGCTTCAGCACGAGGTCCTCGGCGGGATAGCCCGCGAGGAACTGCTCGGCGAACATCACGAGATCGGCCCCGAGCCGGGCCGCCTCCGCGCGGGCCGCCCGCGCCTTCTCTTCGTTGCCGGCCACGTCGCCGACGATGGGATTGAGCTGAGCGAGGGCGATCTTGAGCGTGTTCTGAGTCATGGTACCTGCGGATTTAGCGCGCTGGGCGCGGCGCAACAATGCGAGGGTAGAGCTTTCCCGTGAACTCTTAAACGCAGATTGGGCATCGCTGATCCCCCGCCCCTGCATGCGTCCCGGCAAAGGATCGAATGCCGTAATTCAATAACTGCTGCAAAGCTCAAGCTTTGTTGGAACCCGCAACAGTCCAGTTCGTTGTTCCCACACGAAACACTGGGAGACTGACATGTTGAAAGGCGGCCTGCTCTGGCTCATCGGCATTCCCCTGCCGATCATTCTTATTCTCTTCTTCATGGGTTGGCTGAGTTAAGCCAAAATACGAGTAGAGTTGCGTATGCGTAAAGAAAAAGGGGCGCCTGGAGTGCCCCTTTTTCTTAATCCGCCCAGTCGCTCATTCCGCCGCGAGGGCGGAGGGTTGTTCCCTTGACTGGCGCTCCCGCTTGATGAGCTCCGAGGTCAGGAACGCGATTTCGAGCGCCTGCTCGGCATTGAGGCGCGGATCGCAATAGGTGTGGTAGCGGTCGCGCAGGTCCGCATCGGTGAGCGCGCGGGCGCCGCCGGTGCATTCCGTCACGTTCTTGCCGGTCATCTCCAGGTGGATGCCGCCCGCATGGGTGCCTTCCGCCTGATGGATGGCGAAGAAGTCCCGAACCTCGCCCATGACCCTCTCGAACGGCCGGGTCTTGTAGCCCGAGGCCGCCTTGATGGTGTTGCCGTGCATCGGGTCGCAGGACCACACCACCGTGCGCCCTTCCTTCTGCACCGCCCGGATCAGGCCCGGCAGGTGATCGCCCACCTTGTCCGCGCCGAAGCGGCAGATCAGGGTCAGGCGACCGGCCTCGTCCTCAGGATTGAGGATGTCGATGAGCTTGAGCAGCCCATCCGGCGAGAGCGACGGGCCGCATTTGAGGCCGATCGGGTTCCTGATGCCGCGCATGTATTCCACATGGGCATGGTCGACTTGGCGGGTGCGGTCGCCGATCCAGAGCATGTGGCCGGAGGTGGCATACCAGTCGCCGGTCGTGGAATCGACGCGGGTCATGGCCTCCTCGTAGCCGAGCAGAAGGGCCTCGTGGCTGGTGTAGAAATCCGTCGAGCGCATCTCGGGATGCGTCTCGGGATCGACCCCGATGGCCCGCATGAAGTTCAGGCTCTCGGTGATGCGCTCGGCGAGCTCGCTGTAGCGGGAGGATTGGGGCGAATCCTTCACGAAGCCGAGCATCCAGCGATGGGCGTTCTCGAGATTGGCATAGCCGCCGGTTGCGAAGGCGCGGATCAGGTTCAGCGTCGCGGCGGACTGGCGGTAGGCCATGAGCTGGCGGCGCGGGTCCGGCGTGCGGGCCTCCGGCGTGAAGGCGATGTCGCTGATGATGTCGCCCCGGTAGCTCGGCAGCTCCACCCCATCGATGGTCTCCGTCGGGGCCGAGCGCGGCTTGGCGAACTGGCCGGCCGCACGGCCAACCTTCACGACCGGCGAGCCGCCCGCATAGGTGAGCACCACGGCCATCTGGAGGAAGAGGCGGAAGAAATCGCGGATGTTGTCGGCCGAGTGCTCGGCGAAGCTCTCGGCACAGTCGCCGCCCTGGAGCAGGAAGGCCTCGCCCTTGGCGACCTTGCCCAAGGTCCGCTTCAGCTTCCGGGCCTCGCCCGCGAAGACGAGCGGCGGAAAGCCGGCGAGCTGCTGCTCCACGCTCTCGAGCGCCTCAGGGTCCGGATAGGCCGGGACCTGCTGGATCGGCTTGTTTCTCCAGCTGTCGGGCGTCCACCGCTCGGTCATGACACTTACCCCCGTGTCCTCTCTTCAACGTTCATAGTGCGCCGCAACAAGCGACATGAAAAGGCACCTATACACGACATATTCCAAAAGGCGAGTGCCGAAAGGCCGCGACCTGGGGCGGCCCTCCAGAGGTCTCACTGCGTCCCAGGCCTGCTGCCTTAAGGGAAGCCTCTAGAAGGAAGACGTGTCCGACCCCTCGTCGGCATCAAACAAGGCCCTCGCCTCCTCGAACAGCTCTCGGGGGAGCATGCGCATAGCATCACGGTCGAAAGGCAGATGCGCAAGGTAGCGCGAGACGATCTGTGCGACCGCCTTCGCCTGGGCAGCATCGCGGCGGCGTTTTGTGGGGTCCCGGTCGCTTTTTCGAGACATCCAGAGCTTATGGGCCACAAATACTCTTGGATCGCTGGTGACGATCCGAACAGGCCCGCCCTTCTCATCGATGGCAATCGCTTCGAATGGAGGTGCGCTCTCGTGCCATGCCAGCCCATCAATCGGCACGGCAGCGAGTTCGTCCTCCGCATCACCGATCTTCACGCGCTCGTTCATCCAAGGGGGATCGCGCTGAGGCTTGATCAGGTCGACGAGGTACCCTTCGTCATTGACCGCACGAAAGGTCTGGCTCGTTCTCTCAAACGATTTGTCCACCTTCCGCAGCAGGTCGATCAAGGCCGCTTCAGCGATGTCCTCGCGTGTGGCGATCCTGAGGGATGCCCTGGCATCGAGCAGGAGATCGATATCGAGCGTCGTCGTGATGTCGGCATCCACCATGACACCGGCAACCGCTTCGTAGGCATAGATTGCATTCGTGCCGACGATGCGAATGCCGTTCCCCAGCAGACCCGCCTCGTCAAGCACCCGAATGATCCTTGCCCCGACGAGAGGCACACGTCCCAGCTTGACGGCCCGGTTTATGGCGGACTGGCGGACCATGACTTCGCGCACGGCCTCGAAGCGGTGCTTGGCTTCGCCACGAGCCCGCTCCCAGTCGGCCTTCCTCTTCTCGGTCTCGGGGCTGCGCCGGCCTTCCGACTTCTGACGGCGATTTCCGGAGGCATCGTAATAGCTGCGGACGAGGTATTGCTCGCCCTTAACCTCCTGCCAGACGAGAGAGCCTCGATAACTCGCGGCGCGTGCCTTGGCCTCGCGCCAAACGGCAAAGCGCTGGTCCGAGTTCACCTTCTCCCTTCGCTGATCGTTATTAAACTCTTGAAATATCATCGTTTCAACAGTTTGATTTAATTTCCGATATTCTGTTGAAACGCAGCATAATCAGCCCACAGAAGAGTTTCAACATCTTACCGGAACTCTTTATCAAAGTGTTGAAACAAGCAGTCGCCAGGAACAGCGTTCCGGTTCAACCCACCGCCACCGGCTTCTTCACCACCACGGGCGTGCGCATGGTCACCAGCTCCTCGGCTGCCGTTGGGTGAACTGCGACGGTGCGGTCGAAATCGGCCTTGGTGGCCCCCATGGTGACGGCGACGCCGGCGAGCTGGATCATCTCTCCCGCATCGTGCCCCATGATGTGGACGCCCACCACCTTGTCGGTGGCCTTGTCGACGATGAGCTTCATGAAGACCCGGTCCTTGTCGCCGGACAGCGTCGCCTTCATGGGCCGGAAGGCCGTCTTGTAGACGTCGATATCCTCATAGATCGCCCGCGCGGCGGCCTCGCCGCAGCCGATCACGCCGATCTCCGGCGTCGAGAAGACGGCCGTGGGGATCAGGTCGTGGTCGACGATGGTCGGCTTGTCCCCGAACACCGTGTCGGCGAAGGCGTGGCCCTCGCGGATGGCCACGGGGGTGAGGTTCGCCCGGTTGGTGACGTCGCCCACCGCATAGATCGAGGGGATGATGGTCTGGGAATATCCGTCGACCGGGATGGCCCCGACCTCGTCGACCGCGATCCCGGCATTCTCCAGCCCGAGCCCCTTGGTGTTAGGGCGGCGTCCCGTGGCGACGAGAACCTGGTCGACGGTGAGGACCGATCCGTCCGACAGGGTCGCGGCGATGCCGCCCGCCGTCTTCTCGAGGCTCGTGAGGGTCGTGCCCAGGGCCAGCCTCATCCCGCGCTGGGCATAGGCTTCGCCCAGAGCATCGCGCACATCCTCGTCGAAGCCGCGCAGGAGCTTGTCGCCCCGGTGCAGCAATGTCACCTCGCTGCCGAGCCCGGCGAAGATACCGGCGAACTCGACCGCGATATAGCCGCCGCCAACGATCAGGATGCGCTTCGGCAGGCTCTCCAAGTGGAAGACCTCGTTGGACGTGATGCCGAGCTCGCCGCCGGGGATGACCGGTTCCAGGGTCGGATGGGCGCCGACCGCCACCAGGATATAGCGGGCGCGGATGCGCGCCCCGGTCTTGAGCACGCGGACCGTGTGAGCGTCCTCGATCACGGCGCGGCTGTCGACGATCTCGACGCCGGCCTTCTCCAGGTTGGAGCGGTAGATGCCCTCGAGCCGGTCGATCTCCCTGTCCTTGTTGCGGATGAGCGTCGCCCAGTCGAAGCGTGTTTCGCCAACGCTCCAGCCGAAGCCCTGCGCATCGTGAAACTCGTCGGGGAAGCGGCTGGCATAGACCATCAGCTTCTTCGGGACGCAGCCGCGGATGACGCAGGTTCCACCGAGCCGGTACTCCTCCGCCAGCATGACCTTCGCGCCGTAGCCCGCCGCGATGCGCGCCGCGCGGACACCACCGGACCCGCCTCCGATCACAAAGAGGTCAACGTCGAATGAGGACATGGTGCGGTCTCCGCTCGTTTCTGAAACTCGATCGTTCATATTCATTCATATAAGGACGGTTTGCGGCGGCGTCTCCCGCCAGCCCTGCTTCGGGCACATGGCAGCTCACCTTAATAGCGAGGCTCTTACGCGAAGGACCAATAAGGATAAAGGTGCAAGGCGCTTGCCGCCCTGCCGTTCCCTGATTAGGGTCTGCCGCGGCGCGCCGACCCGATGTCGGCGTCAATGGAGGAAACCTATGAGCCAGTTTCGTAAAGGTCTTTGGCGCAGCGCGATCGCTGCGGCGGCCGTGGCAGGATTCGTGACATCGGCGGCAGCTCAGATGGAGCTCAAGATCATGGCTCCGGCAGCACCCGGCGGCGGCTGGGATCAGACCGCCCGCTCGATGCAGCAGGCCCTGACGCAGTCCGGCATCGCCAAGAGCGTGCAGGTCACCAACGTTCCGGGCGCCGGCGGCTCGATCGGCATTGCCCAGCTCGTCAACAATTCCAAGGGCGACGGCAACCAGCTCATGGTCATGGGCTACGTGATGGTCGGCGCTCTCCTCACCAACAAGTCGCCGATCACCCTCGAGCAGACGACCCCGATCGCCCGCCTGACGGCGGAATACGAAGCGATCGTCGTTCCGGCCAACTCGCCGATCAAGAGCGCCAAGGAACTCGCCGATGCCATCAAGGCCGATCCGGCCAAGGTGACCTGGGCGGGCGGCTCGGCGGGCGGCGTCGATCACATCGCAGCGGCTCTCTTCGCCAAGGCCGCGGGCGCCGATCCGACCAAGATCAACTACATCCCCTTCTCCGGCGGCGGCGAGGCCCTGGCGGCCATCCTCGGCGGCAAGGTGACGGCGGGTATTTCGGGCTATGGCGAGTTCGAGAGCCAGGTGAAGGCGGGCAAGCTGCGCCTCATCGGTCTCACCACCCCGGCCGACAAGGCCACCGCCGACCTGCCGTCCATCAAGGCGCAGGGCATCGATATCGAGATCGCCAACTGGCGCGCCGTCGTCGCCCCTCCCGGCATCTCCGCCGACCAGAAGAAGGCCCTGACGGACGCCATGGACAAGATGGCCAAGTCCAATGAGTGGCAGGAGATCCTGAAGGCCAAGGGCTGGGAGGATGCTTACGTATCCGGGGATGCCTTCGCCAAGATTCTTGCCGAGGAGCAGGTCCGCACGAAGGAAGTGCTCACCGCCGTGGGACTGGTGAAGTCCTAAATTTCAAGTTAAAGGCCGTTGGAAGCGCCGCGTTCTCGGAGCGCGGCGCTTCTTTTTTGGGATAACCTATGAGCACATCACCCCAGCGGCGCATCGACGTGGCAGGTCTCGCCATCGCGCTCATTCTTCTTGTCCTCGCCGGCGTGGTCTGGTGGGACATGACCAAGCTCCAGATTCTCTCGCCCTACGACCTCGGCCCGAAGGTCATGCCCATTGTCGTCTCGGTCGGCCTCGTGCTGCTCGCCATCGGCAACGCCATCGGGGCGCTCAGGGGCGACCTCCCGGCCCGCGACAGCCTCGACTGGAAGCCGATCATCCTGATCCTCGGCGGGCTCGCCTGCCTCATCGCCCTGATCGCCTTCGGCGGCGGCTTCATGATCGGCACGGCCATCCTGTTCGCCACCACGTCGGCGGCCTTCGGGCGCCGGGCCTTCCTGAAGGATCTCCTGATCGGCGCCGTGATCGCCTTTTTCATCTATCTGCTCTTCGCCAAGCTCCTGACCCTGTCCCTGCCGGCAGGGCCGCTCGAGAACCTGTTCTGAGGCCCTGCCCATGGAAGCCTTCACCTCCCTCGCCAGCGGCCTGGCCGTCGCCATCGAGCCGATGAACCTGCTGTTCGCGCTCATCGGCGTGCTCCTCGGCACCGCCGTGGGCGTGCTGCCCGGCATCGGCCCGGCACTCACCGTGGCGCTGCTCCTGCCGATCACCTTCAAGCTCGATCCGGGCGGATCGATCATCATGTTCGCCGGCATCTATTACGGCGGCATGTATGGCGGCTCGACCACCGCCATCCTGATCAACACGCCAGGCGAGAGCGCCTCCATGGCGACCGCCCTCGAAGGCAACCTGATGGCCAAGGCCGGCCGCGGCGGCCCGGCGCTCGCCACCTCCGCCATCGGCTCCTTCGTGGCCGGCACGATCGCCACCCTGGGCCTCACGCTGCTTGCTCCCTACCTCGTGGAGATTGCCGTGAGCTTCGGGCCGGAGGACTACTTCGCGCTCATGTGCGTGGCCTTCGTCACCGTCTCGGCCACCTTCGGCGACTCGCCCGTGCGCGGCCTCACCAGCCTGTTCATCGGCCTGCTGCTGGGCCTGATCGGCATCGACCTGCTCTCCGGCCAGTCGCGCCTGAGCTTCGGCGTGCCGGAGCTGTACGACAACATCGAGGTCACGACCCTGGCGGTCGGCCTCTTCGCCGTGGGCGAGGCTCTCTACGTGGCGTCCCGCCGGCATGTCCACGAGGAGAAGCTCGAGGCGGTGCGCGGGTCGCTCTGGATGACCAAGGAGGACTGGAAACGGTCCTGGAAGCCGTGGCTGCGCGGAACCGCCTACGGCTTCCCCATCGGGGCGCTTCCGGCCGGTGGCGCCGAGATCCCGACCTTCCTGTCCTACGCGACGGAAAAGCGCCTGACCAAGCATCCGGAGGATTTCGGCAAGGGCGCCATCGAGGGCGTCGCCGGGCCGGAGGCCGCCAACAACGCCTCCGCGGCCGGCACCCTCGTGCCGCTGCTGACCCTGGGCCTGCCCACCTCGGCCACGGCGGCCATGATGCTGGCCGGCTTCCAGCAATACGGCCTCAATCCCGGCCCCCTGCTCTTCGCCGAGCAGCCCAACCTGGTGTGGGGCCTGATCGCCAGCCTGTTCATCGCCAACACCATGCTGCTGGTGCTGAACCTGCCGCTGGTCGGCCTGTGGGTGAAGCTGCTCACCATCCCGCAGCCCTGGCTCTATGCGGGCATCCTGGTCTTCGCCACCATGGGCACGATCGCGGCCAATCCGTCCCCGGTCGAGCTGATCATGCTGGCGGTGTTCGGCGTGCTCGGCTTCCTCATGCGGCGGTTCGACTTCCCGATCGCCCCGGTGGTGGTCGGCCTGATCCTGGGCCCGATCGCGGAGAGCCAGCTGCGGCGGGCGCTCTCGATCAGTCTCGGCGACCCGATGGTCCTGCTCGAGAGCCCGATCTCGGCGACGCTTTTGGCCATCGCCCTGATCGCCCTCGTCCTCCCCTTCTTCCTCAAGGGACTGGGGCGCTTCAAGGCGGTCGAGGACTAGTTCTTCGACACATGCCAATCCCCCTCGCCCTCGATGGAGGGCGAGGGGCCGCAAGGCCCTATGACGAAAAGGCCGACAGCTTTCCGAAGCGCTCGGCCAGCAGGTAGTAGAACGTCACCCGGTTCTTGGTTCGGTCGCCCTTGAGCTGTTCCCCGACCGCCAGGATCGCCTGATCCAGCTCGCCGTCCGATGCGGTCAGCCCGAGCTTCTTCTTCAGGAAATTGTCGCGCACGCGGGCCCGCTCGCTCGGATCCGAGACGGAAACGAGGGAGGAGTCGCGGTTCTGCAGCGCGATGCCGAGATATCGCACGATCCCCGCAATCGCCTTGTCGTCGGCGTTCGGCGCGTATTTCTTCACATCGGCAGCCCAATCTTCAGCCATGGCCCACTCCTCTGTGGCGCCCCGCATCTCGCGCAGGGGCGGAAAGGGTGCACGGGCTCTGAAGGGAAAGCCCTGCAGAGACAATGCTAGTGCCGAGCTTGGCAGCGGCAAGGACCATGCTCCCAAAGAAAAAGCCCGGCGAACCGGGCTTTCCTTGCATCGGAACCGAAAGGCGGGCCGTCAGTTCAGCTGATGGCCGCGCTTGTTCATTTCCTCGCGGGCGCGGTTCATGATGAATTCCGAGGTCCTCTGGGTCCAGATCGCCATGTCCTGGACGATGGCGTCGAGGACGCCCGGCTGCAGCTGCACCCATTTCTGGCCGACCGGCGACTTGTAGAAGGTCGCAAGCTCCTTCAGTTCCGCCTCGCTGAAGCGGGTGGCGAGGATCCGGGCCGTGGCGTCGATCATCTCCTGCTTCTTCTGGTCGACCTCGGGACGGATGAGCGCCACCACCTGATCCAGGTCCTGGCGGATCTCGGGGCGCATCACGTTCATCTGCTGAAGCTGGTTGAGCATCGGGCCGGTCATGGCGTCGAAGGCGCCGGTCAGGCCGGACCCGATGGCGACTTCGCTGGCGGCGGCCAGCTGGCCGGCGCTGGGCTGCTGCGCCTGCTGGGCGAAGACCGGGCTCGCGAGCATGAACAGCGCGACCGATGTCGCGGCCAGGCGGGAGGCGTTGCGGATCATAGGGAAGGCTCCAATCGTCATAGCTTGGGGGTCAGAGCTGACCGAGTTCGACAAGCCCGTCAGCCGTTGCGAGGATCGCCCCGGTGGCCAGGCCCAGGAAAAGACCGTGCTCGACCACGCCGGGAATGTTGTTCAGCGTCGAGGCGAGCACGTTCGGCTTGTCGATGCGCCCGAGATGCGCATCGAGGATGAAATGGCCCCCGTCCGTGACATAGGCCGCTCCGTCGGGAGCATGGCGGAGCTTCAGCTCGCCGCTCATCCCAAGGCTGTCGAGCAGTCTGACGATGGCCCGTTCCGTGGCCGTGAGGCCGAAGGGAACGACCTCGATGGGGAGAGGGAAGCGGCCGAGCTTCGAGACATGCTTCGTCCCGTCGGCGATCACGATCATCCGCTGGCTGGCGGAGGCGACGATCTTCTCCCGCAGGAGCGCGCCGCCGCCGCCCTTGATGAGGCGAAGGTCGTCGTCAAGCTCGTCGGCTCCGTCGACCGTCAGGTCGAGGTCCGGGGTCTCGTCGAGGGTCGAGAGGGGGATGCCCTCGCGCTGCGCCTGGTCGCGGGTCGCCTCGGAGGTGGGGACGCCCACCACCTTGAGCCCGGTCCGGACCCGCTCGCCGATGGCCGCGACGAAATGGGCCGCCGTCGACCCGGTGCCCAGGCCCAGCCTCATGCCGTCCGTGACGAGCTCGGCAGCCCGTTCGGCTGCAGCGCGCTTGAGATTGTCGCTCACTGAAATCCTCTAAGAATGCGTCCGCTCCGGCATGCGAAAGGCTGTTTTGCTCGCCTCTATAGCATCGGACCCAAAAGTGGAATGCACTTTTGGGACCCAATCCGATGCTCTCACACTTGATGAGAGCATCGTTGTTTGCAGAAAACCGGGGCCACTTTTCTGCACGACGCTCTAGCACGTCAGGGTGGCCGGAAGAAAGAAGGTTTCACCTTCGGTCGGCCACAGAGCCCCCGCCAGGCCCGTCAGGGACGCTGCGGCGAGGCTCCTGTCCCCGAACCGACGCTCGGCGTGGCCGCCGTCGGCGCGGCCGTCGACGAGGCCGGCGAAGGCGTCATCTGAGGCGTGCAGACCACCCGCTCGTCGAAAACGTAGCAGACGCTCATCTGGCCGGTGCGGTAATTGACCCGGAACACGCCCCCTTCCCGCTCGTGCCGAGAGGCGACAAGTCCATATTCCCCGGGCGTCTGGGCCCCGGCGCCCTCGCCCGCGCTGTAGCAGAGCGTGACCCCGACCGTGCCCTCCTGCAGGCCATATTGGCACGAGCTGACCTCGCCGGTGATCCGATCGATCCTATAAATCCTGTTCAGGTCCGTCTGAGGCGCGGGGACGAATTCATAAGAGGCCGCCAAGGCGGGGCCGGAGAGCCCCCCCGGCGCCAGGACTGCCAAAAGCAACGCTGCGGAACCAAGGGGCCGCATTCATCAACTCCATCCGGTAAGAACGAATCAACCATAGGCACCATATCATCCCAAGGCTTGATTCCCTTGCCCCCAGCAGGTAGCCGACCTTCATGGCCATTGATACCCCGCACCTCGCCTCCCCCATCGCGGTCTTCGACCTCGATGGAACCCTGGCAGACACGGCCGGCGACCTCGTCGGGACCCTCAACGTGATCCTCGACCGGGAGGGCCTGGCTCCCCTGCCGGTGGCCAAGGCGCGCGACATGATCGGCGCAGGGGCCCGCGCCCTGATCCAGCGCGGCTTCGAAGCCGCCGGAAAGGAGCTGTCGCCTGCCTATCTCGACGAGCTGTTCCGGCAGTTCATGGTCCATTACGGCGAGAATATCCGCGTGCGGACCGAACTTTATCCGGGCGTGGCCGCGGCCCTGGACCGGCTGGAAGAGGCGGGCTTCCTCCTGGCGGTGTGCACCAACAAGGTCGAGGAGCATTCGGTGAAGCTGCTCGACGAGCTCGGCATCGGCCACCGCTTCGCGGCCAATTGCGGCCGGGACACGTTCCCCTACTTCAAGCCCGACCCGCGCCACCTGACCCTGACCATCGAGCGGGCCGGCGGAAGCCCGTCCCGGGCCGTCATGGTCGGCGATTCCCGGACGGATATCGTCACGGCGCAGAATGCCGGCATCCCGGTGATCGCGGTGCCGTTCGGCTACACGGACGTGCCTGTCCGGGAACTCGGCCCCGATCTCGTCATCGACCATTTCGACGATCTGTTCGCTGCCGTGCGGGCGGTCATGAGGCCGATGGCGGCCTGACGTGCGGCGACAAGCGCGCGCGACATCCGTCGCACACCAGAAAGAGAAGCCAAGCTGTCACGAAGGAATGGTGGGCGCGACAGGGATTGAACCTGTGACCCTACGCCTGTGAAGCGAATGCTCTCCCGCTGAGCTACGCGCCCTGACAAGGGCCTTCTAATGGCGCAGAACCCCCGGCGTCAAGCCAAAGAAGCGGATGCCACCTCAAGTATTTTGAACCGCCAATTGTGGCAGCGCGGCTTTAACCCGCTGCTTACGATATGGCGGGAATGAGGCATTTCCCTACTAGGATTTTATAGCAGAACCTTGATAAAGCTTGGATCCGAAGCGGGGCTGTTGCGTTAAGCAAGGGCAGAACCCGCAACTAACCGTGTTTTATCTGAGGCAATCATGGGACGCACTCGCGCTGCCCTCTCCGGGCTCGCCTGCGCCTTCGTCGCCCTGGCGACGCCGGCAGCGGCATTTACGGCAATCGATCCCCTCACCCGCCAGCCGCTGTACAGCGCGGAAGAGGCCCTGAAGGCCCAGGCCGCGCCGGTCCCGCGCGAGCTCGTCGCCTTCACGGGCCGCTATGTGCCCGGCACCATCGTCGTGTCGACCAGCGAACGCCGCCTCTGGTACGTGCTCGGCAACGGCCAGGCCATTCAGTACGGCGTCGGCGTGGGTCGTCCGGGCTTCACCTGGGCGGGTTCCCATTCCGTCACCATGAAGCGGGAATGGCCGGACTGGCGCCCGCCGGCCTCCATGCTCAAGCGTCGTCCCGACCTGCCCCGCTACATGAAGGGCGGCCCGGACAACCCACTCGGCGCCCGCGCCCTCTACATCGGCAGCACGATCTACCGCATCCACGGATCGAACGAGCCGGAGACCATCGGCGAGGCCGTCTCCTCGGGCTGCATCCGCATGACCAACGAGGACGTGGTGGACCTCTACAACCGCGCCAAGGTCGGCGCCCGGGTCGTGGTTCTTCGGTAAGCGCATCCTCTCCACGTCATGGCCGGCCTTGTGCCGGCCATTTTTGTTTCACCGCACCCGGTCCCGCGACAGACCCTTGGCCGCCAGCTCGTCGAGATAGGCCTGCCACTTCTCCTCCCGCTCGGCCCCGAGCCGGTAGAGATAGTCCCAGCCGTAGATCCCGGTGTCGTGCATGTCGTCGAAGACGAGCTTGACGGCGTAGTTGCCGACCGGCTCGACGCCGATGATCTCCACCGCCCGCTTGCCCGGCACCGTCTTGCGCTCGGCGGGACTGTGCCCCTGGACCTCGGCCGAGGGGCTCGTCACCCGCAGATATTCGGCCGACAGGTCGAAAGCCGCGCCGTCGTCGAAGGCGACGCGCAGGCTGCGTCTGTCCTTGGCAAGGCGGAGTTCCGTCGGCCAGCGTTCCGATGTCATGGCCTCGCCCTCTTTCCCGGTTTGCTATTTCACGCTAACTGCTTGATCATTACATTGAAGGCAAGTTCTCGCGCGACAAGGATTTCTCCGCCATGGGAGCCTTTCCGGCTCATCTCGAGAATCCCGATGCCGGCCGGTCCCTCCTGGACCCGTTCGGCCGGGCGATCACCTATCTCCGCGTTTCGGTGACGGATCGCTGCGATTTCCGCTGCGTCTATTGCATGTCCGAGGACATGGCCTTCCTGCCCAAGCGCGACCTGCTCACCCTGGAGGAGCTCGACCGCATCTGCTCGGCCTTCGTCGATCACGGTGTGCGCAAGCTCCGGATCACCGGGGGCGAGCCCCTGGTGCGGCGGGACATCATGAAGCTCTTCGGCTCCCTGTCCCGCCATCTGGATTCCGGCGCCCTCGACGAGCTCACCGTCACCACCAACGGCTCGCAGCTCGCCCGCCACGCACAGGAGCTCGCCGCCTGCGGGGTGAAGCGGATCAACGTGTCCATCGACACCCTCGATGCCGACAAGTTCCGCCGCATCACCCGCTGGGGCGACCTGGCCAAGGTGATGGCCGGGCTCGATGCCGCGCAGAACGCCGGCCTCAAGGTGAAGATCAACACCGTCGCCCTCAAGGGCGTGAACGAAGGCGAGATCGAATCCCTGCTCGAATGGGCACATGGGCGCGGCATGGACCTCACCCTCATCGAGGTGATGCCGCTGGGCGAGATCGAGGGGCAGCGCATCGACCAGTTCCTGCCCCTCTCCCTGGTGCGCGCACGCCTCGCCGCCCATTATTCCCTGGAGGATCTCGCGGACCGCACCGGCGGGCCGGCGCGCTACGTGCGGGTGAAGGAAACCGGCGGACGGCTCGGCTTCATCACGCCGATGACCCACAATTTCTGCGAAAGCTGCAACCGGGTGCGGCTCACCTGCACGGGCCAGCTCTTCATGTGCCTGGGGCAGGAGGACGCCGCCGACCTGCGGACGCCCGTGCGCGCTTCCGAGAGCAACGAGCTTCTGGAGCGGGCCATGGTGGACGCCATCGCCCGCAAGCCGAAGGGGCACGACTTCATCATCGACCGGCGCCACGCCCGCCCGGCGCTGAGCCGTCACATGAGCGTGACAGGGGGCTGAGCGCTTTTCACATGGGTACGAGGGTTTCGACGCTCAGGCGCAGGCTGGCGGTCCTTGCCGGCCTGCTGATCGCATTCGCGTGTCATCCCGGCGTCGCGCAGGATGCCGCTGTCCCGAAGCCGACGATCCGCATCGCGGTTGAGGGCGCCTATCCGCCCTTCAACTTCATCGACGCCAACAATGAGCTGCAGGGATTCGAGGTCGATCTCCTCAAGAGCCTCTGCGACGCGATGAAGGCCAGCTGCGAACTGGTGCCCCATGCCTGGGACGGCATCGTCAAGGGACTCCTGAATCGCGAATACGACGCGGTGATGTCGTCGCTGGAAATCACGGAACGGCGACAGAAGCGGATCGCCTTCTCCGATCCGTATTACCGCATCCCGGCGGTGTTCATCGGCTCCAAGGAGACCGCCCCCGGCGAGGTCGCGCCTGCCGCGATGGCCGGGAAGAAGATCGGCACCATCGAGCGCACGGATCACGAAGCCTATCTCAGAGCCTTCTACAAGGATTCCGAAATCGTCCTCTTCGCGAAGGCGGAAGAGGCCAATCTCGATCTTCTCGTCGGACGCATCGATGCCGTCTTCGCCGACGAGCTGCTCCTCTCGAAATTCCTGGAGAGCCGCGAGGGCGCCTGCTGTCACATTCTCGGCGACGCGCCGGCTGAGCCCGCCTACAAGCGCGAGATCTATGGCATCGGCCTGCGCAAGGAGGATGAAGACCTGCGCGGGCAGTTCAACCGGGCCATCGCCCAGGTGAAGGCCGACGGAACCTACGACCTGATCCGCGCCAAATATTTTTCCTTCGACATCAAGTAGTGATGCTCAATCAACTCTCCCACGTCATCCCCAGCACTGATCCCCGGATCAGGTCCGGGGAGGCGATGACGAAAGTGGGCATCCACGTCAGCGAAAAACCGGGTCCACTTTTTCGCACGATGCGCTAAAGCATCGGACGTGAAAAGTGGACTTGCACTTTTGGGATCTGATCCGATGCTTCTTCTATAAGCTGGCGCATCGTTGGCGCGAAAAACCGGATCCACTTTTTCGCACGATGCGCTAGAACCGGCAGAACATTCAGGGAGCAGACGATGGCAAAGGTTGCATTCCTCGGACTTGGCGTGATGGGCTATCCCATGGCGCGCCATCTCAAGGCGAAGGGCCATGAGGTGACGGTCTACAACCGCACGGCCGCCAAGGCCGAGAAATGGGTGTCGGAGAACGGCGGGCGCGCCGCCAGGACCCCGCGCGAGGCGGCCGAGGGCCAGGAGATCGTCTTCGCCTGCGTCGGCAACGACGACGATCTGCGCCAGGTGACGATCGGCCCCGACGGCGCCTTCCACGGCATGGACAAAGGCGCCATCTTCGTCGACCACACCACCGCCTCGGCGGAAGTGGCGCGCGAACTCTACGCCGCCGCCAAGGACAAGGGCTTCAGCTTCATCGACGCTCCGGTTTCGGGCGGCCAGGCGGGCGCGGAGAACGGCGTCCTCACGGTCATGTGCGGCGGCGATGCGGATATCTATGCCAAGGCGGAGCCCGCGATCATGAGCTTTGCCCGCGCCTCCCGCCTCCTCGGTCCCGCCGGATCGGGCCAGCTTACCAAGATGATCAACCAGATCTGCATCGCGGGCCTCGTGCAGGGCCTCGCCGAAGGCATCCATTTCGGCCAGAAGGCCGGCCTCGACATCGAGGCGGTGCTCGAGGTGATCTCCAAGGGCGCGGCGGGCTCCTGGCAGATGGAGAACCGCGGCAAGACCATGAACCAGGGCAAGTTCGATTTCGGCTTCGCGGTCGACTGGATGCGCAAGGACCTGTCCATCGTGCTGGGCGAGGCCCGCAAGAACGGCGCCAGCCTGCCGGTCACGGCCCTGGTCGACCAGTTCTACGCCGATGTCCAGAAGATGGGCGGCAAGCGCTGGGACACGTCGAGCCTGATCGCGCGGCTCGGCAAGTAATCTCTCACGCCTCGGCAACCTCAAGAGGAAGCGCCGGAGCCTCTCGGTTCCGGCGCTTTCGTGTCAGCGAACCTCCTCGGCACAGGGCCGTCCGGGACGGCAACGCTCCGGACTGCCTCCAGCCGGGCGCCCGGGAGCGGGCCGGGCCTGCTGCGGCCTCTCGAAATCCCGGCTGGGGCGTGGCTGGGCCGACGGGCGCGGCGGTTCGCGGAAGGCGCGCTCCTGCTGGGGCGCCTCCATGCGCGGGACAGGCCTCGGCTGGACGACCGGCGCCTGCGGGCGCTCGATCCGGGGCGAAGGCCGGAGCGAGGGACGCTCGCGATCCGGCCTCTCCATGGCGGCGGGCCGCTCGCGCTCGAACCGCGAACGGGGTCCATCGTCCCGGCGATAGCTGCGCTCTTCCGGCGGCGGCATCAGGCCCGTCGGCCGGCCGGCGACAGGCGCCGCCCGCTCCGGACGGACGCGTGGGTCCGGCCGATCCCGGTCGCTGCGTCCAGGCCGCTCCCGCTCGATCTCCATGCGCGGCCTCTCGGGCCGGACCTGTCGCGGGAGGATCTCATCCCGGTCGAGGCGCGGATCCCTCGGTCGGGCCGCATCGCGCACGGGAGCTTCCGGGCGGATCATCCGGGGATCGGCCTCGCGCCCGGCGGGGCGCAGGCCACGGGGCGGTTCCTGGCGCGGAGCCGGCTCGCCGATATCGGACCGGCCGGGACGGAGCCGCTCCTGCGGGACGTTCACGAGCGGGACCGGACGCGCCGGGATGCGGCCGGGCCGAACGCCCCTGTCTCCACGGGGCGCGCGCGGATCGACCGACACGGGAAGCGGCTGGATCGGTGCGGCGAGGCCGGGCTGGCGCGGAACGGCCTGCTGCTCGGGACGAAGGCCGCGGCGCGGGCGTGGTCCGCGCTCGTCGCCCATGAGAGCGCCGAAGACCGGCGGAGCGGCCACGGGAATGGCGACCGGGCCGCGCGGCGTCACCGGCGCGATGGGCTGGTAGAACGAGCGCGGCGGGCGGGCGCGCACCGGAACCGGAATGGCCATCGGGATCGGCAGGATTCCGGCCATGACGGGCGGCGGCGGCGGCTCGCGGATGATGGTGACGAACTCCTCGTCCTCGTCCCATCGCGGAAGAAGATAGGCCGGCGCCCGGGGCGGCGGCACGTCGCGGATGATGGTCACGACCTCCACCACCTCGATCCGCTCCACCTCGGGCAAGGGCGGCGGCAGGTCGTCGTAGACCACCTCCTCGAAAGCCGGCGGCGGGGCGTAAGGGGCAGACAGACGCGCCAGACGGCGCCGGCAATCGGCCGCGTGCGGGCCGGTGGGATAGCGGCGCAGATAGGTCCAATAGGCCTCCCGCGTATTGCTCGCGAGCGTGCGGCGCCAGACGACGGCCTCGCGCCGGGCGGCGAGCAGCGCCGTCACCCGGCGGGCGAGGCGATGGTCCGGGTAGCGGCGCAGGAAGGCCTGGTAATCCTGGATCGTGTCGCGCTCGACCGCGATGGCATAGGCCTCCTCGGCGGGCACCTCGTCGATCCGGCGCACCTCGCGCACCAGCGGCGCGGCAGCGGCTTCGGCCTGCTCGAAGAACGCGAAGGAGGCGTTTCCGAGATTGGCCGAATGCCAGGGAATCTGCAGGCCGTTCGTGGCCTCGTGGGTCCGGAGCCGCGTGCGGGCGAAGACCTCGTCGAGGGGCATGCCCGGCTGGCGGATCATTTCCGCAAGCGCCGTCGCATAGGCGCCATACGGCCCCTGGCCGTCGGCGGCGACGATGTTGGGGGCCGACGAGAAAGCCATCAGGAACCCGGCGGGCGGCTCCATGAGGGCCAGTCCCTTGGCCATCGGTTCCCCCGTGGCGCCGAGCGGATAGTCCCGCCCCATGTCGGCGACGATCACCCGCACCTGTGCGGGACCGCGCTCGAGGGAGCGGACGAGATCGGACAGGCGGAAGCCTTCGAGCGGCACGTCCACGTCGCGCTCGATCCGGGCATCGACCGGCAGCAGGTAATTGTCCCCTTCGAGCTGAACCCCGTGCCCGGCCAGGTAGACCATCACCGTGGAGCCGGGCTCCAGGTCCTGGGCCTTGTCGAGGAAGTCGCGGACGAGGCTGCGCAGGTCGCTGGCGCCGAGATCGCGCCCCTGGATCACCTCGAAACCGGCACTCGTCAGGGTCTGGGCGATCAGGCCCGCATCGTTGACGGCCGTCGGAAGCGAACGGCCCTGGTAGGCCCCCTGCCCGACGACCAGCGCGAGGCGGTCCTGGGCGGATGCCATGGACACGCTGCCGATGGCGGACGCCAGGGCAAGAGTGGCAAAAACGATAGCACGTTTCAGAGGAGACACGGTTCAAGCACCCTTTCACCCGCCTTGCGGGTCTTTGCGGACAGAAAAGGTCAGGACAGTTGAATGAGCCGTGAACAAACCGGGACGATAGGCTCCAGCCAAGCTCCCCTTAAGCCCTCATCCTGAGGGCCGCCGAAGGCGGTGTCTCGAAGGATCAGGTTAGAGAATGAGTGGACCGGATTCGATAGGCACTCACCGCCGGGTCATCGTGAGGTAGACGATGAAGGCACCGATGGCGACCGCAAGGCCCATGAGCACCATCTGGCGCGTCTCGCCCGTCAGCGCCGCGTCCCGGTACATCTGGTTGAGCCTCTCGGCGCGCTCGGGGTCCCGCGACATGAAGAGCCCGATCACGATGCTCAGGGTCACAAGGCCGAGGATCCAGTAGGTGGGGCGCATGAGGTCGATCTCCTTATCGTCCCTGGAACCGGGGCGCGCGCTTCTCGCGGAAGGCCGCGACGCCCTCCATGAAATCGTCGCTGGAGCCCGCCTCGGTCTGGAGCCTGGCCTCCAGGTCGAGCTGGGCCTCCAGGTCGTTGGACAGGCTCTGGGCCACCGCCTGCTTGGTGAGGCGATAGGCGAGTCCCGGCC
>JAEWKH010000109.1 GCA_023386155.1 Pseudomonadota bacterium | reverse complement strand
CGGTCGCTTTGGCCGTCTGGCTCGCCAGCTCCTTGACCTCGGTGGCCACCACGGCAAAGCCCTTGCCGGCCTCGCCGGCGCGCGCCGCCTCGATGGTGGCGTTGAGCGCCAGGAGGTTGGTCTGGCCCGCGATCGTGTTGATCAGCTGCACCACGTCGCCGATCTTCTCGGCGCTGGCGGCCAGCTCCTGCACCGTGGCGCTGGTGCGCTGGGTGCCGGTGACCGCCCGTTCCGCCACCTGGGAGGACTGCGCCACCTGGGCGGCGATCTCGCGGATCGAGATGGAAAGTTCCTCGGTGGCGGCCGCCACGGTCTGCACATTGGCCGAGGTCTGCTGCACGGCGGCGGCAACACCGACCGACTGCTGGGTGGTCTGGCCGGCGACCGCGGTCATCGACTGAGCGGTGGCCTCCATCTCGGTGGCGGCCGAGGACAGGCCCTGCGTCAGCGCCGAGACATTGGCCTCGAAGCGTCGGGTGAGCTGATGCAGCATCTCAGCCCGGCGCGTCTTAGCATCGGCCTCCAGCGCGGCCGTTTCGTCCGCGTTCTTCTTGGCGATCATGGCATCCTTGAAGACCTGGACGGACCTCGCCATCACGCCGATCTCGTCGCGGCGGGACGTCCCCTCGATTGCGGCGTTCAGGTCGCCGCTGGCCAGCGAACCCATATTCGCAACGAGCTTCTGGATCGGCTTGGAGATGCTGCGCCCGAGGCCGAAGGCGATGAGGAGGAGGAGTGCTGCGGCACCGGCAACGAGCGTCAGGAAAAGGTTGCGGTAGGATGAGGCAGTCGCTCCAAGGTCGTCGATATAGACCCCGCTGCCGATCACCCAGCCCCATTTGTCAAAGTTCGTTGCATAGGAGAGCTTCGGCAGAGGCTCCGGCTGGTTCGGCTTGGGGAAGAGATAAGCAACGAAGCCGCCGCCTGCCCGGCCGACATTGCCGATCTCTTTGAGGAAGGCAACGCCATTGGTGTCCTTCACCGCAGAGTTGTCCTTTCCTTCGAGCGTCTTGCTGAAGGGATGCATCAGCATCACGGTCTGATAATCCTGGATGAAGAAATACTCGGAGCCGCCGTAACGCAGAATGCGCAGCGTCTCGGAGGCGCGCTTCCTCGCCTCGTCCTCGGACATCTCGCCCCGCTTCGCGCGGGCCTCGAAATCGGCCACGATGCTGACGGCGGTCTCGACGAGGTGCTTGAGCTCGGTTTTCTTCTGATCGGTCAGAACGGTCGAGATCGTGGCGGAACCGAAGATCGCAAGTGCGATCAGGGCCATGATTCCTGCCGCGATGCCGGCATAGAACCGGCTGGCGATGCCGGAGAACGAACGCGTTAGCTTGTTTCGAATGGCAGAACTCTTATTGGACATTTTACTTTGTGAACCTGCCCGCATCGCCACGGGGGGCGCGTGCCCCCACGACACGCTCTACCAGGTGCTGCAAGTCTGGGAGAGTTATCTGCCTCGTCAATAAGTGAAAACACCTAACGCTTTCTGTCGTCGTGTTATTCGTTTCTTAAGCTAATGGCAGAGTTGCTTCGGCGCGAAGAATATTTACCTGCTAGACAAGCAAAAACCGCGGATCTTTTGGATCCGCGGCGAATTAGACTTTAGATGATAAGCGGTTCCCGACCCGCTTTATTTGCCCCAGCGCAATACGATGGGATCGAGGCGGCGGGCGACCTCGAGCAGGCCCTTGCGTGTTTCCGGATGCAGCGGCTGCAGCGGATGGCGCACGGCGTCCGATCTGATCACGCCGCCTTCCTTCATGAGCGCCTTGGCGGCCGAGAGGCCGCATTGCCGGTTCTCGTAGTTGATCAGCGGCAGCCAGCGCTCATAGGCGACGAGAGCCTCCTCCCGGTTGCCGGCGAAATAGGGATCGATGATCTTGCGGATGCCGTCCGGATAGCCGCCGCCGGTCATCGCGCCAGTCGCGCCGGCATCGAGATCGGCCATGAGGGTGATCGCCTCCTCGCCGTCCCACGGCCCCTCGACGGCATCGCCGCCGAGAGCGATCAGTTCGCGCAGCTTGGACGCCGTGCCGGGCACCTCGATCTTGAAATAGGAGACATTGGCGAGCTCCTTGGCCATGCGCGCGAGGAGGGACGCCGACAGGAAAGTGCCGGCCATGGGCGCGTCCTGGATCATGATCGGGATATCGATGGCATCCGAGACCCTGCGGAAGAACTCATAGATCCCGGCCTCGGAGACGCGCAGGGTCGCGCCGAAGAAGGGCGGCATGATCATGACCATGGCCGCGCCCGCAGCTTCTGCCCGCCGGCAGCGCTCGACGCAGATGTCGGTCGAGAAATGGCTGGTGGTGACGATGACCGGAACCCGCCCGGCAACGTGATCGAGAACCGTTTTCGTCACGGTCTCGCGCTCGTCGTCGGTGAGCAGGAACTGCTCGGAGTAGTTCGCCAGGATGCAGATGCCGTGGGAGCCCGCATCGATCATGAAGTCGATGGCGCGCTTCTGGCCTTCGAGATCGAGCTTGCCGCCGTCATCGAAAATGGTCGGTGCCACAGGAAATACGCCGCGATAGGGGCGCGTGGCAATCTTGCCGGACGAGGACATGGTTTCTCCCTTCAATACCGATGGTGTCGTGGTCAATGATTGTCGCGGGGAACGGGCGAACCCGTGCGGCCGACGAGAAAGTCCAGATCGACACCTTTGTCGGCCTGCAGCACGTGGTCGATATAGAGCTTGGCCCAGCCACGGTCGGCATGCGGCGCGGGCGGAACCCAGGCGGCGCGCCGACGCTCCATCTCCTCCGCCTCCACGTGAAGATGCAGGCTGCGCGCCGGCACGTCGAGGGTGATCAGATCGCCGTTCTGCACAAGGGCCAGCGGTCCGCCCGCAGCCGCCTCGGGGGCCACGTGCAGAACGACCGTGCCGTAGGCCGTGCCGGACATGCGCGCATCCGAGATGCGGATCATGTCGCGGATGCCCTTCTTGAGCAGCTTCTGCGGCAGCGGCATGTTGCCGACCTCGGCCATGCCCGGATAGCCCTTCGGGCCGCAATTCTTCAGCACCATGATGCAGGTCTCGTCGATATCGAGATCCTCGTCGTCGATGCGGTGATGCAGCTCCTCGATGGTCTCGAACACGACCGCGCGGCCCGTATGCCGCATGAGTTCCGGCGAGGCCGCCGACGGCTTGATGACGGCGCCGTTCGGGGCAAGGTTGCCTTTCAGGATCGCGATGCCGGCTTCCGGCTTGAAGGGCTCCTCGAAGGTGGTGATCACCTCGCGGTTCCAGCACGGAGCGTCCTTCACGTTTTCCCAGATCGGCTTGCCGTTGACGGTGAAGGCATCCTTGTGCAGGAGGCCGCGCTCGCCGAGCGTGCGTAGCACAACCGGCAGTCCGCCCGCATAGTAGAAGTCCTCCATGAGGAATCGGCCGGAGGGCATGAGATCGACGAGGCAGTGGATGTCGCGCCCGAGCCTGTCGAAATCGTCGAGCGTCAGGTCGATGCCGACACGTCCCGCGATGGCAAGAAGATGCACGACCGCGTTGGTCGAGCCGCCGATGGCCGCAAGCGTGCGGATGGCGTTCTCGAAAGCTTCGCGCGTCAACACCTTCGACAGCACGAGGTCCTCGTTTACCATTCCGACGATGCGCCGTCCGGCCATGCGGGCGAGCTGGTTGCGCCGCGCGTCGGCGGCCGGGATCGCGGCATTCTCGGGCAGGCCGACGCCGAGAGCCTCGACCATGGAGGCCATGGTGGAGCCGGTGCCCATGGTCATGCAGTGGCCGGCGGAACGGTTCATGCCGCCTTCCGCCTCATGGAATTCCTGCAATGTGACCTCGCCGGCGCGCAGCTGCTCGCTCATGGAGATGATGTTGGTGCCCGAGCCGATATACTTGCCACGGTAGACGCCGCGCAGCTGCGGGCCGCCCGATACGCCGATGGTGGGCAGGTCCGCCGAGGCTGCGCCCATCAGGAGGGCAGGGGTGGTCTTGTCGCAACCCATGAGGAGAACGACGCCGTCGAGAGGATGCGCGCGGATCGCTTCTTCGACATCCATGGCCGCGAGATTGCGGAACAGCATGGCCGTCGGGCGCATGGTCACCTCGCCCAGCGACGACACGGGGAATTCGAGGGGGAAGCCGCCCGCATCCAGCACGCCGTACTTCACATGCTCGGCAATGGTGCGGAAATGCGCGTTGCAGGGCGTCAGCTCGGACCATGTGTTGCAGATGCCGATCACGGGCCGGCCTTCGAACTGGTCCTGCGGGAAGCCGCTGTTCTTCAGGAAGGAGCGGTAATAGAATCCCATCTTGTCCTGGCGCCCGAACCAAGCCTGGCTGCGCAGCTGCCGCTTCTTATTATCCTCGCTCATTATCATTCGCCTTTTGAAATTCTGTTGCGCCTTGCCAAGGGGACTGGCCGTCCACGACTTTGGTTGAATAGGCGGTCGTTTTGATTCATATAATAGTACTAATAGTCAGCTGTTAAGGCTGCTAAAGTCGAAGAGCAACGACATTTTTCGGGAGAACGCACATGAAGGCCCGTCATCTTCTGACGACAATCGGCATGGCTACGCTGCTGCTGTCCTCAGGCGCCGCCTATGCCCAGAGCAAAATGACCGTCGGATTCTCGCAGGTCGGATCGGAATCCGGCTGGCGGGCCGCCGAGACGAAGGTCTCGAAAATCGAAGCCGAGAAGCGCGGCGTCGACCTGAAGATCTCCGACGCGCAGCAGAAGCAGGAGAACCAGATCCGCGCCGTCCGCTCCTTCATCGCCCAGGGCGTGGATGCCATCTTCATCGCGCCTGTCGTCTCGACAGGCTGGGATGCGGTCCTGAAGGAGGCCAAGGACGCCAAGATCCCGGTCGTGCTGCTCGACCGTTCCATCGACACGAAGGACGAGTCTCTCTATCTTACCGCCGTAACGTCCGACACGGTCTACGAGGGCAAGGTGGCCGGCGAGTGGCTGGCCAAGGAAACCGGCGGCACGTGCAACGTGGTCGAACTGCAGGGCACGGTCGGGTCGAGCCCGGCAATCAACCGCAAGAAGGGCTTCGATCAGGTCGTCGCCGCCAATCCCGGCATGAAGATCATCCGCACCCAGTCGGGCGACTTTACCCGTACCAAGGGCAAGGAAGTGATGGAAAGCTTCATCAAGGCCGAAGGCGGCGGCAAGAATATCTGCGCGGTCTATGCGCATAACGACGACATGGCGATCGGCGCCATTCAGGCCATCAAGGAAGCTGGCCTGAAGCCGGGCAAGGACATCAAGATCGTCTCCATCGATGCCGTTCCGGACATCTTCAAGGCCATGGCCGATGGCGAAGCCAACGTCACCGTCGAGCTGACGCCGAACATGGCGGGCCCGGCGCTCGATGCGCTCATCGCCTTCAAGAAGGACGGCACGATGCCCAAGAAGTGGATCCAGACGGAATCCAAGGTCTTCACCCCCGAGACGGCGAAGGCCGAATACGACAGGCGCAAGGACCTCTACTGAGATCGTCGAGGATCGGAGCAGCAGGCGGGCGATCGCCTGCTGCTTCGCATAGAGCATGATCAGCAAAAGTGGATACCGGTTTTGCGGCCGATCATGCGCGATGGACTACTTGAGGGATTGAGCGTCGGATTGATCCCAAAAGTGAAAATCCACTTTTGAGTCCGATGCTCTAGGGGCCGGCAAGGATGGGATGCCA
>JAEWKH010000107.1 GCA_023386155.1 Pseudomonadota bacterium | reverse complement strand
GGTTGGTCATGTTATAAAAGAACTTTATAGAATCCTTTGTGGAATTCAATTTGGTGATATTGATGGACCTGAAGGTTGGGTATTCGAAGTTTAAAAATTAATAATTAACAATGGATAATTTTTGTTATAATTTGTTCCAAATTACTAAAACTTAGTACTTATAAAAACATCTAAAAAACAGTAGCCTAACATCTCAATGTAAAGCTACTGTTTTTTATCAAATAACCTTAGTTATAATAGTTTCCTAAGAAACTATTATTTTAATTAATAACATAATTTAATTATTAATATTTCTTTTGAAGGAATAATATGTTCCTACAAAATAACATATATAGACGATAATCATCAAAGCAATTCCAATAATTACACTTAAAACAAAAGTAATATCGCCCACATACACAGTAATTATATCCTTATAAAACAAATAATAATTATATATAAATATTGCAACACCAACCATTGCTATAGCAATAGGAACTATAAAATACAATGAAATTTGTTTTAGAATAATCTTATTTACTTCATTTTCTTCAATACCTAATTTTCTAAGAATATTAAATCTATCCTTATGCTCAATAGAATCAGAAAGTTGACTAAGCGATAAAATAGTTAAGCTTATCATTAGAAGTACTACGCCTAAATATATGCCAAGTATTCTCATAGCTAAAGTTGTATTTAAAATATTATTAGTTTCAAGAGATTTAATTCTTGTATCAATTACCCTATATGTTATATCCCCTGCATTACTATATTTTTTTATAAAATCAGAATTATTTATTAAAAACCAATCATTTATATAGTTATTTTGAAAAGAAATAGCCTCTTCATAACTCATTTCATTTTTAATATTAGCTACAAAATTAGTTTCTATAAAATCAAGGCTATCACATAACTTATCTGGTAAAATTATAATATTATTTGTACCTAGGTAAACCCCTTCTCCAATAGATTCTTTATAAGCTGAATTATCACTAATATTAAATATATTTCCTCCAATAATCAAATTAGGATTTTTACTTCTGTAATTATTTATTTCTTCATCTGTAGTAGCACTATGCCACTGAGTAGTAAATTCATTATCTTTAAGCTCTATTTCTTCATATCCTAACATACTTCTTAACTGATTAAAGTCACTTAATCTAATTGCTAAAATTGATTCACTATTTTCATTTACCTTTATAAGATATTTTTCTATCTGGCAGTAACTCTTCACATCGTATCCATTATCATTTAAGTAATCTATAACCTCGCTATAATCTAATTTAGGTAGCTCTTTAACATCATTTATATTAGCTTTTTCTAAAAAATTTGTACTATAATTATTCCTTATATCTATATCATAAGGAACCCTCATATCTAAATATCCAAGTGCCCATTGAGCCATTACAAGGGTTATTATAAAACTTATCATAGCTCCTAAAAAAGTCATTGATATTGTAGCCATTAATATTGGAGCTGTCTTTATTTTAGATACTATTGATCCTATTAAATATAAATTCGTTCCTTCATATTTAAAATTAATCCACTTATTCTTTATATAAATAATTATATAAGCAATTGAATAAAATAATGCATAAGTTCCTGTTATAAAAGTAATTAGAGATATTCCTATATACATCAATGATTCTATGCTATAATCATTCTTTGAATTTAATATTCTAATAGTATAACTAACACAAATAATATATAAAATTATCGATAGTATAAATATTCCACTATATACTTTTCCACTTCTTTTAAATTGGAACTCAACTTGTTTATGTGCATTTAACATATCTATAAGCTTTATTTTTCTTAAAACTATAAAATTATATAATCCTATAATGCAAAACATAGATATAAAGAATATAAATGTAATACCTACTGTATCCATATATAACTTTAAACTAAATATTACTTCTTGCTTTGCACTTATTAAAACTATGGCTGTAATTGCTTGAGAAAATAAAGTTCCTATAAATATTCCACTTATTATGGCCAAAATTCCAATTATCAATGTTTCAATAAAAAACATAAATGCTACACTTTTTTGTTCTACTCCAAGCAATACATATGTTGCAAACTCTCTTTTTCTCCTTCTTATCATATATTTATTTACATAAGCTACAAGTAAAATAAGAGTTCCTGTGATTACATAACTTGAATATTGTAATATTAATTTTAAAGCTTTAAAATTATAAGATTTTTCAGTAATTAGCTCATAACTTGAACTGGAAAGTGATGTAATTGCATAAAATAAACTTACACATATTGTTATAGTTATAAAATAAATTAAATAATCTTTAATAGATTTTTTTGCATTACTCTTGGCTAACTTAACGTACATCTCTAACATCACCACCTAATAATGCTACTACATCTAATATCTTATTAAAAAATTGTCTTCGTGTGTTTTCACCTTTCAATAATTCTGTGAATATTTTTCCATCCTTAATAAATAATATCATATCACAATAACTAGCTGTAAATGAGTCATGTGTTACCATTAATATTGTTGCATCTAAATTTTTATTTAAATTTGATATCATCTCTATTAACATTTGAGCTGATTTTGAATCAAGGGCTCCTGTTGGTTCATCAGCTAATATCAACTTAGGATTAGTTACTAAGGCTCTTGCACA
>JAEWKH010000096.1 GCA_023386155.1 Pseudomonadota bacterium | reverse complement strand
CTAGGTGTTTAGTCCCGGCATTTGGTGGAGCGGGTCGAGCCTGAAGCGTTGAGGCTCGGTTGTCCAGGTTTTGCAGATATGCTCGTAAGGCGTGAGGCCCTTCAGCGTCTTCAGACGCCGGCCGAAGTTGTAGGCTGAGATGAAGTCATCGAGGTGGTGCCGCAGCTGGTCGTGGCTGTCGTAGTAGTAGCGCTTGACCGTTGCGTCCTTGATGGTGCGGTTCATCCGCTCGACCTGCCCATTGGTCCAGGGATGGTTCGGCTTGGTCAGGCGATGCTCGATGCCGTGCTGCCGGCAGGCCCGGTCGAAGGGATGGCCGCGCCACTGGGCGGTGGGGCCTGAGCGGTTCTTGGGCAGATCGGCGAACTGGATGCCGTTGTCGGTCAGCACGATCGCGATTTTGTAGGGCACTGCGGCGACCAAGGCGTCGAGGAAGGCGCGAGCCGTGACGGTGTTGGCCTTCTCGACCAGCTGGGCGAAGGCGAACTTGCTGGTCCGATCAATGGCCACGAACAGATAGAGCTTGCCTTGGGCGGTCTGCACCTCGGCAATGTCGATGTGGAAGAAGCCGATCGGGTAGCTCTTGAACTTCCTCTTGGCTCGCTTGTCACCCTCCACATCCGGCAGCCGGCTGATGCCGTGCCGCTGCAGGCAGCGATGGAGCGATGAACGCGTCAGGTGCGGGATTGTGGCTTGAAGGGCGTAGAGGCAGTCATCCAGCGGCAGCAGGGTATGCCGGCGGAAGGCAACGACGATCGCCTCTTCCTGGACCGAGAGCACCGTGGAATGCGGTGCTCTCGGTCCCGTCGGGCGATCTGCGGTGGTGTCGCGCTTCCTCCACTTGGCGACGGTCTTGGGGTTGATGCCATGGCGCTCGGCCAGGGCTCTCAGGCTCGCTTGACTATTCTGGATTGCGCGACGGACCGCCTCTGTCGTGGTGGCGCTGCCGTGAAGAACCTGGCCCATAGTGCTTCCTTCCATGCCGCGGAAAAGACTGCTCCATCAAACCCCGGGATCAAACACGCCCTCGACAAACATCCGATTGTCCCGGCCCGTCGAGCCCTTCTGATCCGGCCGCCCGATGATCAGCGGCGCAATCCGCTCCCATTGAGCATCGTTCAGCACCAAACGATCCAGCACGCCCAAGACCGCCTCCCAAAAGCAGTCTTGAATCACGCCCTGACGCCAAAGGGAATCCTAAGAGTCCACACAGCCTAGACCGTCACCTGCGTGCCGACCTCCACCACGCGGCCCGTCGGGATCTGGAAGAAGTCCGTGGCGTCGCTCGCGGATTTCGCCAGGCCGATGAACAGCTTGTCCTGCCAGAGCGGCATGCCCGACTGGCTGGCGGGACGGATCGAGCGGCGCGACAGGAAGAACGACGTGGCCATGATGTCGAACTTGAAGCCCTGCTTGCGCAGGATCGCGAGGCCGCGCGGAATGTTCGGCGTTTCCATGTAGCCGTAGCTCAGGCGGATGCGCCAGAACGAATCGCCCACATGCTCGAGAGAGACCCGGTCCTCGTCCTCCAGGCGGGGAACGTCCGCGCTGTTGATGGTGAGGATCACGTTCTTCTCGTGCAGGACCTTGTTGTGCTTGAGGTTGTGCAGGAGGGCCGCCGGCGCCGTGTCCGGATCGCTGGTCAGGAAGACCGCGGTGCCCTTCACCCGATGCGGGGGGCTCTTCTCCAGCATCTGCACCAGTTCGAGGAACGGCACGTCGATCTTCCGGGTCTTCTCGAACAGGATCCTGGTTCCCTTCACCCAGGTCCACATGATCACGAAGAACGTGCCGGCGATCAGGAGCGGGACATAGCCGCCGTCCATGAGCTTGAACAGGTTCGAGGACAGGAAGGTGAAGTCGAGGGCAATCAGCGGCACCATGACGAGGGCGGTCTTCAGCGGACCCCAGCCCCACACGCGGCTGAACACGAGGCATGCGAGCAGGGCCGTGACGATCATCGTGCCGAAGACCGAGATGCCGTACGCGCTGGCAAGGCTGCTCGACGACCCGAACGATATGACGAGGGTCACCACGGCGGCGAGGAGGAGCCAGTTCACCCGCGGCAGGTAGATCTGGCCCTGATGCGTCTCGGAGGTGAAGCGGACCTCCAGGCGCGGCAGCAATCCGAGCTGCACCGCCTGGCGCGTCAGGGAGAAGGCGCCGGTGATCACGGCCTGGCAGGCGACGATTGTGGCCAGGGTCGCCAGGACCACCAGGGGCAGGAGCAGCCACGGTGGGGCGAGGAGGAAGAACGGGTTCGTTATTGCATCGGGGTTCGAGAGCACGAGCGCGCCCTGCCCGAGATAATTCAGCGTCAGGGCAGGGAAGACGACGGTGCCCCACGCCACGCGGATCGGATTGCGGCCGAAATGGCCGAGATCCGCATAGAGGGCTTCGGCCCCGGTAACGGCAAGGCAGACGCTGCCGAGGATCGCGAAGGCGGTGCCCGGATGGGTCACGAGGAACGACACGCCGTAATAGGGATTGAAGGCGAACAGGACTTCCCAGTCGTCGGAGATGTGGAGAAGGCCCAGGCCCGCCATCGTCAGGAACCACAGGAGCGTCAGGGGGCCGAAGAAGGCCGCGACCTTGCCGGTGCCGCGGCTTTGCGCGGCGAAGAGGCCGATGAGGATCGCCAGCGCGACCGGCAGCACATAGTCATCGAAGGATGGAGCGATGAGCTTCATTCCCTCCAGCGCGGAGAGAACCGAGATCGCGGGCGTGATGGCGGCATCGCCGTAGAACAGGGCCGCGCCGGCCATGCCCATCATGAGGACCGGCAGGCTTCTTCGTCCGAGCGCCCGCTGCAGCAGCGCGACCAGGGTCAGGGAGCCGCCCTCGCCCTTGTTGTCCGCCCGCAGGAGGAGGAGGACGTATTTCACGGAAACGGTGAGGATCAGTGCCCAGATCAGAAGCGACAGGATGCTGATGACCAGTTCACGCGTCAGGTCGACCGGCACGCCGTGATGGCCGCTGGTGGCGGCCTTGACGGTTTCCCGCATGGCATAGAGCGGGCTGGTGCCGATATCGCCATAGACGACGCCGATGGCGCCGAGGGTCAGGGTCCAGAAGCCCGCCTTGAAGTGGCTGTCCGGTAAGGTGGCCTCGGGAGCTGCGGAATCGGCATGTCCTGGTGCAACGGCGTGCTGTTCTGCCATAGGTGCTTTACTTTGCGGACGTGCCCGCGGACGGCCCTGGTTGAATCACTCTTAACAAACGACGAAGGGCGGCTTCTTCTCCGCCCGATCCTTCAAGGAGCGCAGCGGCCATCATTGCCGGCGCGGCGGCTCTCTAGCACATCGCGCCTCAGCTTAAAACGGAATTTCGCGGGAGGTTCCATGGCCAAGCTTGCCGCCTCATTCGGCGGCGTCGCGCCCGGGCTGGCCGTAGTTCTTCTCGATGTAGTCGAGGACGATCTTCTGGAAATCCTGGGCGAGCGTCGGGCCGCGCAGGGTCATGGCCTTGCGGCCGTCGATGAAGACCGGGGCGGCCGGCTGCTCGCCGGTTCCGGGCAGCGAGATGCCGATATTCGCATGTTTCGACTCGCCGGGCCCGTTCACGATGCAGCCCATCACGGCCACGTTCAGGTTCTCGACGCCGGGATGGGTCCGGCGCCATTCCGGCATGGAGGTGGAGATCCAGTTCTGGATGTCCCGCGCCAGCTCCTGGAACACGGACGAGGTGGTGCGTCCGCAGCCTGGGCAGGCCGCGACCAGCGGCACGAAGGTGCGGAACCCCATGGTCTGGAGCAGTTCCTGGGCCGTCTTGACCTCCAGGGTCCGGTCGCCGCCCGGCTCCGGGGTCAGGGAATAGCGGATCGTGTCGCCGATCCCCTGCTGGAGCAGGATTCCCATGGCGGCCGAGGAGGCCACGATGCCCTTCGTGCCCATGCCGGCCTCGGTGAGGCCGAGATGGATGGCGTAATCGGAGCGGCGGGCGAGGTCCTGGTAGACGGCGATCAGGTCCTGCACGGCAGAAACCTTCGCCGAGAGGATGATGCGGTCCTTCCCCAGGCCGATCTCCTCGGCGCGGGCGGCGGACAGAAGCGCCGACTGAATCATCGCCTCGCGGGTGACCCAGCGCATGTCGCGCGGGTTCGCCGAGGCGGCGTTCTCGTTCATGAGGTGCGTCAGCAACTCCTGGTCGAGCGAGCCCCAGTTGGCGCCGATGCGCACCGCCTTGCCGTGCCGGATCGCCTGCTCGACGATGGCCCCGAACTGCCGGTCCTTCTTCTCCCGGAAGCCCACGTTGCCGGGATTGATCCGGTACTTGGCCAGCGCCTCGGCGCAGGCCGGATGATCGGCGAGGAGCTGGTGGCCGATATAGTGGAAGTCGCCCACCAGCGGCACGTCGACGCCGAGCCGGTCGAGCCTTTCGCGGATCTTCGGCACGGCCGCCGCCGCCTCGTCGCGGTCGACGGTGATCCGGACGATTTCCGAGCCGGCCCGGGCGAGGGCCGCGACCTGCTTCACGGTCGCGTCCACATCCGCCGTATCCGTGTTGGTCATCGACTGGACCACGATCGGCGCGCCGCCGCCGACCATGACGGACCCGACGCGCACGCCCACCGTGCGGTGGCGCGGGGCGGGGCCGGCAGGGCTCTCGGAAGCGGGACCGGTCTCAGAAGGCGAGATGAAGGACATGCTGCAATCCACGACGGCAGCTCCGGGCTGCCGTCGTTTAGCTGATGCCAAAAGCCGTCCCCGTCAAGCGCGGCTTAGAGCATCGGACCCAAAAGTGGAAACCACTTTTGGGTCCGATCCGATGCGCTGATGGAACGGACGCCTCAGTGGACGTCCTGGCAATGGGCGCAGCGGCCGGTGATCTCGAGAATCCGCGTGCGGGGCTGGTAGCCCCGCTCCCGGAGGACCTTGAGCACCGTATCGGCCACGTCCGGGGAGGCGACCTCGGTCACGTACCCGCATCCGTCGCAGATCAGGAAGGCCGTGGTTTCACGGCCGCTGGCGGCGCCGGAGCTGGCGATATAGGTGTTGCGGCTCGCGAGCCGGTGCACCAAGCCCTGTTCGATGAGGAAGTCCAGGGCGCGGTAGATGGTGATGGGCGCCATGCGCCGCCCCTGCGCGCCGAACAGATCCACCAGATCATAAGCGCCGAGCGGCCTGTCGAGGCCCTGGAGCACTTCGAGCACGCGCCGGCGGATCGGGGTCAGCCGTGCCCCGTTGGCTCGGCAGAGGGCCTCCGACTGGGCCATGGCCTCCTTCGTCTTCTCGGACGCTCCAGGAGTGCCGTTCGGAGCACTCTCTCGCGAAGCTTCATGCTGAAGAGACGACGTATAAGCCATCGGGTCCACTCCTCGTTGAATCGCCAGGTTCCAAGCCCCCATCGTCTCCGCAACCGGTATGAGCGGCGCGAATCCACTTTGTTCATATAGGTTATAACGCTGCCTATTTGAAGAGGAAAATTTGCAAGAACGGCTGAAAACGGTGCAAGCTCGCCAAGGCGAGAGGTCAGGGCCGGAAGCGCCAGACGCTCGACTTCTTGATGTCCGAATCCTCGAGCGTCCGGGTGACGGGCACCTCGTAGACGGCGAGGTTCTCCAGGCGGTCCTTGGGGAGATAGCTGCGGCCCGGATCCCCGATCAGGACCGTGGCGCCCCTCCGGCTCAGGGCGAACAGCCAATCCGTAACCCTTTGGGCAAGGTCGCGCTCGTAGCAGATGTCCCCGGCGAGCACCGTATCCCAGCCCCGGTCCTGCCCAACGATGTCGGCCTGGAGCGGAGTGATCGAAACGCCGTTGGCCCCGGCATTGAGGCCAATGGCCGCGATGGCGAAGGGATCGATGTCGCAGGCCATGACCTCCGCGGCGCCGGCCTTCATGGCCGCGATGGCGACGAGGCCCGAGCCCGAGGCAAAATCCAGCACCCGCCGCCCGCGCACCGTTTCCGGGTGATCGAGGATGTAGCGGGCGAGCGCCTGGCCGCCCGCCCAGGCGAAGGCCCAGAACGGCGGCGGCAGACCGATCTCGCCCAGTTCCTCCTCGGTCTTCTGCCAGAGTTCCGTCGCTTCGTCCGCCACATGGAGGGCGATCTCCGGCGCATGGGGCACGGGGCGAAGGCGTGTCTCGGATCGGATGAAGGCGAGGGGATCGGGAATCATGAGGCCAGCATGGAGCGGTAAAGCCGTTTGACGCTCTCGATGACGTCCCGTTCCGTGAAGCCGTCGAGAACGCGGGCGCGGGCGGCCTCTCCCATGCGGGCGACGAGGTCCGGCTGGCGGGACAAGGCCGCGAGGGCCTCGGCGAGGCCCGCGGCATCGCCGGCAGGAACGAGACGCCCCTCGATTCCGTCCCGCACCAGGGTGCGGCAGCCGGGCACGTCGGTGGTGACGATGGCGCGGCCGCAGGCGGCGGCCTCCAGGAGCGTCCGCGGCAGGCCCTCGCCGCCGCGCGAGGGCAGGCAGGCCACGTGATGCTCGCGCCAGACGGCGGCAACGTCCCGGGTCGCCCCGTACCATGCGATGCCGGGCTCGGCGCTCCAGGCCGCCAGGGTCTTTTCCGGGATCGCCTTCGGATTCGAGGGGTCGGGGGCGCCGTAGAGGGACAATTCGATGGCCGCGCCTTCGGCCCTTGCGGCACGGACCGCTTCCACGGCCAGATCGATGCCCTTGGACCAGAGCATGCGGGCCACCAGCGCGACCTTCAGGGGCGGACGGTCGGGCAGGGGGGCAGGCCTGAGAAGGTCCGGATCGACGCCGGCACCGCCGAGGATGGTGACGCGGTCGCTCGCAGGATCGAGGCCGAGGAGCCTAGGGTCGTCCGTGTTCTCGAAGACATAGCAGGTCTTGCCCGTCTCCAGGCCACGCACGAGCAGCCGTACGGCGCGCTGCGACAGACGCGCGACCATGTCCGTCCGTGCTCCCAGGAAGCCCAGGCCCGTCAGGGCATAGATCCGGCGTCCGACGCCCGCCATGGCGGCCGCGAACCCGCCGACCAGGATGCCCTTGAGGGCGATGCAATGGACGAGGTCGGCCTTCTCGTCCTTGAGAATGGCGGCGAGTTGTCCGGCCGCATAGCCCGCCGCCATGGGGTTGAGGCTGCGCCGCTCGGCCTCGAGCGGGATCACCTTGGCGCCCGTGGCCTCGATGACCTCCCGGTGCGAGCGCACGCGGCACACGACCGAGACGTCGAGCCCGAGCTCGCGCGCGGCCCTGGCCATGGGCAGGAAATGGGAGGCGAAGAACCAGTCCTCGGTGATCACGAAGACGAGCTTGCGGCCTTGGACGTCAGGCAGGGACAAGGAAGACAAGGGACAATCCGGATGAAGCGGTTGCGCCCTTCTACCCTCCATGGCTGGCAAAAGGGAACTCCCTCGATCAGGGTCCGTTGCCGTCATCTTGAACATGGGAGACAAAAGACATGCCGGAATGGCTGCCCACCTTCCTGGCGACGATTGCGGGACTTCTCTCGACCTCGAGCTTCGTTCCCCAGGTGGTGAAGGCCTGGCGGGAGCGGGATACGCGGGCGATCTCCAAGCACATGTACATGGTGACGGTGACGGCCTTCGTCCTGTGGTCGGCCTACGGGTTCCTGATCGGCAGCTGGCCCATGGTGATCTTCAACGTGCTGAGCCTGATCCTGAGCGCCACCATTCTGGCCTTCAAGGTCCGCAACGACCGCCGCAGGCCCCATGAGGCGAGATCGCGCAGGGAACCCGGGCTGGCGCGGTCCGGTTGACGTCTTGCTTCTTCGAAAAGGGCTTCCATGCCGGAACCGAACGCCATCGGCGAGAATGTCATCGATCCGCGCGACGCCGCCGAGACGGCGGGGCTGCGCTATGTCTCCGACGAGGAGCCCGGCATCCGGCGCCGGAAATCCGGCAAGGGGTTCACCTATGCCGGACCCGACGGCAGGAAGGTCGCCGACAAGGCGACTCTCGAACGCATCAGGTCACTGGCGATCCCGCCGGCCTACACGGATGTGTGGATCTGCGCGAAGGCCAACGGCCATATCCAAGCGACGGGCCGCGACGCCAAGGGCCGCAAGCAGTACCGCTATCATCCGGCTTTCCGTGAGGTCCGCGAGAGCACGAAATACGAGCACATGCTCGAATTCGCCAAAGGCCTGCCGGCGATCCGAAAGACCATCGACGAGCATATGAGCCTGCGCGGCCTGCCGCGCGAAAAGGTGCTGGCGACGGTGGTGCATCTGCTCGAGAGCACGCTGATCCGCGTCGGCAATTCCGACTACGTCAAGCAGAACAAGAGCTATGGCCTCACCACCCTGCGCGATCCGCACGTGAAGGTGGAAGGCGGCGAGCTGCGCTTCCAGTTCAAGGGCAAGAGCGGCAAGACCTGGAAACTACAGGTGAAGGACCGGCGCATCGCCAGGATCGTGAAGGCCTGCCAGGATCTGCCGGGACAGGATCTTTTCCAGTATCTCGACGAGAACGGCGAGCAGCAATCGATCACCTCGGCGGACGTGAATACCTACCTGAAGGAGGTCACCGGGAGCGAGATCACGGCCAAGGATTTCCGGACCTGGGCCGGCACGGTGCTGGCGGCGCTGGCGCTTGCCGAGTTCGAGCAGTTCGACAGCGATGCCAAGGCCAAGAAGAACATCCGCGCGGCCATCGAGTCCGTCGCCGCGCGCCTTGGCAACACGCCGAGCATCTGCCGCAAATGCTACGTGCATCCGGAAGTGTTCGACGCCTATCTCGACGGAGGCCTGCTGCTCGAGGTCAAGGAACAGGTCGAGACGGAGCTGCGCGACGACCTCGCCAGCCTCCGGCCCGAGGAGGCTGCCGTCCTGGCGCTGCTGGAACAGCGCCTCTCGCGGGAAGTCGAGAAGCAGGCGAAGGAAAAGCCCGCAAAGAAGCGTCGTGCCCCGCCGGGCAGGAAGCAGGAGGCGCAGCCGGAGATGCGGGCCTGACGCCCCGGCCTGCGACAGGGATGAGGAGCTTGCGCCGCGCACCCGCTTGACCCCCTGCATCGCCCATGCTCCACCGCATCCGTGCAGATGGAGACCGGATATGATGGGCCGATCATTGAAGCGGATCGCCGCCCCTGCGGCTTTCCTCGCCTGCTGGCTCGCGGCTGGAACCGCGCCGGCCATCGCGCAGGGATCTCAGATGCAGAGCTGGCCCGAGGTGAAATGCGCGCGCTACGGGAAAGCCTGGTCGGAAGCCCTTGCCCATCGCGGCATGAAGGGCCTCAGCCAGGACTTCATCGAGCGTCACGACGCCTTTCTGGCTTCGGGCTGCACGCACAAGGGCGATGTCTGCCCCCGTTCGGCCGAGGAGCTCGAGCTTGCGAACATGATGGTGGTGGCCGCCATGAACGCCGGAACAGCGAGCACGTTCCCGCCCTTCTCCTGCCGCAGGTGACGAAGGCTCGTCTTTGCCGGAGCGGGATGGCGTCCCGCGCGTCCGTTCGGGACCCCGGCCGGCCTCTCCCAGCGGGCCAAGACCCGTATCGGCGGGCCAAGACCCGTATCGGCGGGCCTGCGAGGGAGGAGGGCCCGATTCGCCCTACCCCAGCTTCTTAGGGCCGCAGGGCTCACGTGCCCTGCGGCCGATCCGGCGCGTCGATCCTTACCGGCCATTCACGCGGCGGTCGTCTCCCGGCTCGAACCGCTGGTCGCGGTCCAGGCGGCCGCCCCTGTCGTCCCGCGCGGTGGCGGGATCGTCGGCGCCGCGCCCACGTGGCAGGCGCACATCGACCACATGATCGGCACCACGGGTGCGCGTGCGGGTCTGGTGCTGATCCCCGGTCCGGGTCCTCGTCCGGCTGCCCATCGCTGTGCCGTCGTCCGCTCCGCGGCCACGCCGGCCGTCCTCGGCCGTGGCGACCCCATGGTCGTCCGCCCTGTCGCGGCCCCGATCGTCGTTGCGACCGCCAACATCTCCGCCTCGGCCGCGCCCACCGCCATCGCTGCTGCGGCCGCCGTGCCCGCCGCTGTCGTCGCCGGAGCGTCCGCCGTCGTCGCCGCGACCGCCATGGCTGCCGCCGTCGTCTCCACCGCGCCCGCCGCGGCCGCCACTGTCGTCGCCGCCGCGGCCTCCGCCATCGTCGCCGCCGTTGCGCGCCAGGGCGGGGGACAGGATCGCGCTCGCGATCACCGCCGGGACGGCGGCCGCCGCGAGCGAGGCCAGCATGGCACCCAGGACCAAAACACTCGGACCGTTCTTGATGGGCTTCAGCATCGTCTTCCTCCATTCATCCGGCGCGGGACAGATCAGCGCCGACGCAGGAGCAATCTGGCTCAGGGTCGACACCGGAACCTGACGGAGCATGTCAGCGAAATATCAGCTTGGGCGTGCTATGCTGGGCCAGTTTGGAAGGCTCCATGTCGCGTCGTCATCTTATCGCGCTGCTTCTGCTCCCTCTGGCGCTGGCTCCGGTCGAAGGCTCCTGGATGACGGCCGCCATCGCCAAGGACGGCGACAGCGGCGGTGACGGAGGCGGAGGCCGCGGCGGGGATGACGGCGGCGGTCACGGCGGAGGCGACAACAGCGGCCGAGGCGGCGGGGACGACAGCGAACGTGGCGACGAACGAGGGTCCGGTCGCGGAGGCGACGGCGGCGGGCACGGCCGGGGGCATGGGGGCGACGATGGCGGCCGGGGACGGGGGCGTGGCCGGGGCGGCGACGAGGCGCGGACCGGCGTCTATGCGGGCTGGGGCAGCACCTCCTCCGCCAATGCCCGCGAGGCTGTTTCCCAAGGCTGGGCCCTGGCCCTGAGCTCCGTCCTTCCGACCGTCGCGAAAGCGGTTCCGGGGCAGGTGCTGGAGGTCGACCTGCACCAGTCCTGGAGCGGCGAGTGGCGGTACGAGTTCCTGGTTCTGACCCCGGATCGCCGCTACCAGGAGGTCGTCGTGGATGCCCGCCGCAACACGATTCTTCAAATCAGGAGGCGCTGATGCGGGTCCTTCTCGTGGAGGATGAGGCAGCGATCGCCCGGGACATCGCCGGTGCCCTGGGGGAGGCCGGCTATGTGGTGGATGTCGCCCGGGACGGCGAGGAGGGCTGGTTCCGGGCCTCGACCGAGGATTATGACGCCATCGTCCTGGACCTGGGCCTGCCGAAGCTCGACGGCCTGTCGGTGGTGCGCCGGCTGCGGGACGAGGCTAGCACCGTTCCGATCCTCGTGCTCACGGCCCGCGGCTCATGGCTGCAACGGGTCGAAGGGATCGATGCCGGTGCCGACGATTACCTGACAAAGCCCTTCGAGATGGAGGAGCTTGTCGCCCGCCTCGCGGCCCTGCTGCGCCGGGTCGGGCGCCACGTGACTCCCCTGATCGAGGTCGGCGCGCTGCGCATCGATACGCGGCGGCTGCGCGTGATGATCCATGGCCGGGCCATCGAGCTCTCGCCCCTCGAGTTCCGCCTGCTTCGCTATTTGGCCCACAATCGGGATCGTGTCGTCGCCCAGAGCGAGCTCGTCGAGCATGTCTATGGAACGGACGAGCCCGAGAGCAACACGATCGAGGCCCTGGTTGCCCGCCTCCGGCGGAAGATCGGCTCCGCTGCCATCGGGACGCGCCGGGGCCACGGCTACATCATGGAGACGCCTGCGCCATGACATGCAATTCCATCCGCGTGCGGCTGCTGACGGTCGCCGTCGTCTCGATCATCGCGACGATTGCTGTTGCAGGCGCTTCGCTTGTCGTGTTCTTCGAGCGCCAGGTGCTGCGCTATGTGGAGCAGGACCTCAACATCCACTGGACGGAGCTTGCGACCGCGTTCGGCACGGAGGGAGAGGCCGGCCTCAGCCAGAGGCTGACGGATCCGCGTTACCATCAGCCTTATGGCGGGGCCTATTGGCAGGTGTCCGAGGGCGGACGGCCCCTCATCCGGTCGCGGTCGTTGTGGGACCAGGACCTGCCCTCCGGCGGGTCGCGCCCGGACAACGAGCGCGACAAGGCCTTCGAGGTCGAGGGGCCCGGCGGCGCGGAGCTTTACGTGATCGAGCGGGAGGTCTCGGTCGATGGCGAGCAGGGGGGCCGCACCTTCAGCCTTGCGGTCGCCCTCGACCATGCGCAGGTCGTCGAACTGCGGCAGGCTTTCGGCTGGGACGTCACCCGTGTGCTCATTCCCATCGCGGCCGTGCTGGTTCTCTTCGCGTGGATGCAGGTCTCCCTCGGCCTGCGTCCCCTGCAGGAGGTCGGGCGTGACCTGAACGCGGTTCAGACCGGACAGATCCGGCGCATGACACGCCGCTTTCCCGGCGAGGTCGCGCCCCTCGTCGAGAGCATCAACACGCTGCTGGATCGTCAGGACAATCTCGTCCGCAAGGCGCGCGACCGCGCCGGCGCGCTGGCCCATGGGTTGAAGACCCCGTTGACGATCCTCGGGGCCGAGGTGAGGCGCCTCGACCATGCGGGCCAGCCCGGGGCGGCGGAACGCATGCAGGAGCAGTTGGAGCTGATCCGCACGCATGTCGAGCGCGAGGTGGCCCGCGCCCGCACCAGCGGCGCCTCGGTCGGCTGTGGCGCCTACACGCAGGTGGACGAGACCATCGCGCGCCTGCTCAGGCTGATGCAGCACATGCCGAGAGGCGAGGAGCTTGCCTGGCGGACGAGCATCCCGGCCGAGCTGGCCGTCGACATGGATCCTCACGATTTCGGCGAGGTGATGGGCAACCTTCTCGACAATGCCAGGAAATGGGCCAGGACCCGGGTCGACATCCGCGTCGAACGCGCGGGCGGGAAGGCCCGGGTCATCGTCGAGGATGACGGACCGGGCTTCTCCCGAACCGATGGCGAGCGTCCCGAACGCGGCGTGCAGGGGCACGCCGACCCGACCTCAAGCGGACTGGGGCTCGGCATCGTGGAAGACATCCTGGCCGAATACGGGACGAGCGCAGAGATCGACGGCAGCGGGCGGTGCCGCGTCGCCTTCGAGATCCCGCTCTGCCGGGAGGCGCACAGCCTTGCCAACAGGCCGCGTCGCGGAGGATCCGCGCCGACGGGTCTCGTCCCCGCCCGTTGAGGTCCTCCGGCGAGGCCCAAGCGCGAGGATCGGGCCGCGAAGCCATCCGACGGGAGGCCGCATCGCAGGCCTGCGGAAGCATTCATGGGCCATCGTCAACTGTTACGCGTCCCGCGGCAGGGCGGTGTAGACCCTGGCGATGAACTGATGAAACGCCGCCATGTAGCTCCTCAGGAACTCGGCCGTGGACTGGGTGGTGACCTCGCCCTCATCGGTGATCAGCCCGGGCGTGAACTGGATGTAGGCCTCCGGCGCGTTCATCTGCGGGGAGTTGCAGAAGCCGAGCACGCTGCGCAGGTGCTGCTGCCCCACGGCCGTGCCGATGGCGCCCGGCGAGGTGCCGATCACCGCCGAGGGCTTTCGGGTGAAGGAGTTCTTCCCGTAGGGGCGGCTGGCCCAGTCGATGGCGTTCTTGAGGGCGCCCGGGATCGAGCGGTTGTACTCGGGCGTCACGAACAGCACCGCATCCACGGACGCGATGGCGTCCTTGAACGCTTTCGCGGCCGGCGGGAAATCGGCATCGTAGTCGTAGCTGTAGAGCGGCAGGTCCTTGATCGCGATCTCGGCGAAGGTGAGGTGTTCCGGAGCAAGGCGGATCAGGGCCTTGGCGAGCTTGCGGTTGATCGATTCCCTGGCGAGGCTGCCGATCAGATAGCCGACTTTGAAGGTGGTCATCGGGGACTCCTTGGTCCGGCGGATCCTGAACGGCTCCGTCGCAATTGGCCTCCATGACAACCTTTCTTTCCACGAGGTGGTTGCCGCGTTCGCGGGGCGGACCCGTCAGGTCGCTCGCCTCCCCGGATCCGATCGAGGCCGCTCAAGCCCGAGAGCGGGTTCGAACGGCGCTCTCGAGATCCCGATGATCATCCCTTTGGCGTTTCGGGCGTCTCCTCGGCGTCCGGGTCATCCTCACGGTGCGTGTCAGGCGTGATCTGGGAGCTCGGCGCCGACCGGATGATCTTCGGGGGATCGCTTGCAGGAAACGTTCCTTCCAGCTCGAAGTCCAGCTCCCTGTCGAGGGCTTCGCGCTCCGTTTCATCTTTTGGCGGTTTCGACATCCGTTGCCTCCTCATGGTCTTCAGATCAATGCGGCCTCGAAGTCACATGGTCCGCCAAGTCATGGTCTCAAGGACAACGGGGATAAAGCCCGCATGGGACGGCAACGCCGCTCAGGTCGCGACGACGATCATCCCCGCGCCAGCACGATGCAGTCCAGCACGGCCCCGTAATGGCAGGCCGCCGCAACCAGCACGAAGGCGTGCCAGATCGCATTGTGGAAGCGCAGGCTCCTCCAGAGATGGAAGACGACCCCTATGGTGTAGAGAACGCCACCGGCGCACAGGAGCCAAAGGGTCGAGGCGGGAAGCGCGCCGAAAACGGACTCGTACGCCATCACGCCGCTCCACCCGATGAGCAGGTAGAGGAGAAGCGCCAGCCGCTCGAACCGGCCCGGCAGGCACAGCTTCAGGGCCATGCCGGCCGCCGCGGATGCCCAGACGCCGCCCAGAAGGAGCGCCGCGCTGAGGTCGGCCCGCATCTGCGTGATGAACGGCGTATAGGTGCCCGCAATCAGAAGATAGATGGCGGAGTGATCGAAGCGCCGAAGGAGCCACTTCACGGGAGAGACGGGCCAGAGATTGTAGGTTGCGGAAATGATGAGCACTGCCAGCAGTCCGCCCCCGTAGATCGTCACCGAGGTCAGTTCCCAGGGGCTGACGGTCGGGGCGGCAAGGGCCAGCAGAATGGCCACCCCGGCAAGCCCGCCGGCGATCCCGATGCCGTGCACGATCCCGTCCGCGAGGATCTCGTGCCGGTCGTAGTCCCAACTGATCATTCTATCCCCTTCGGTTCCCGACACGATGCCGTTGCGGCACGCCGGTCGATTCGCAGCCTGGCAGCAGAGGGTGATCCGATGCTGAAAGGCCGGGTTCCCAGCGACGAAAGGGACCTTCGCGGAATGATCCCTCACTTCGTGTCTTTACCAAGGCGCGGGCCTTAACGCCTGCGGGCGCGGACCTTGCCCCGTCATGCGGCCGCGGTGAGCGCGCCGGCCTCGAAGAGGGCCTCGGCCATGCCCTGGATCCGTGGCCCCCAGGCCAGTTGGGCGAGCCAGCGCTCGGGAATCCCGGACACGCCGTAGAGCGCGCCGGCGATCTGGCCCGCGACCGCCGCAGTGGTGTCGGCGTCCTCGCCCAGGTTGGCTGCGAGCAGGACAGCGGTCTCGAAGCTTGTGGTGCGTGATACCGCCCATGTCGCGGCGTGCAGCGAGGCGACCACGTAGCCGGTCCCGCGAATCTCGTCCCGCGGCTGGCCCGCGCGGAAACCCTTCACGCGGCCTGCGGCTCCTGCGACGATCTCCGGCAGGGACCGGCCGTCGATGGCGTCCGCCAGGATGAGCGCCAGGGTTTCGCAAGCCTCAAGCGCCTCCGCGGCGGCATGGGTCGTGCGCGACTGATCCCGGGCCACCCGCACGAGCGTGTCCCGGTCGGACCAGTGCCGGATGGCCACCGGCGCCAGCCGCATGATGGAGCCGTTGCCGGCCTTGTTCGGGTCCGTCGATCCGGCGAAGGGATCGCCTGACCGCTCGAAGCGCCTCAGGGCTTCCGCCGTCGTGATGCCGATGTCGAAGCAGGTCCCCGTGCAGGAATAGGTGCCGTCCCGGCGCCAGGCGACGAAGCGGTCCATCAGGTCGCGGGCGTCCAGGTCGGGATGGACGGTCAGGCTGTCGGCCAGGGCCAGGGCCATCGCCGTGTCGTCCGTCCACTGCCCGGGCCTGAGGCCGAAGGGACCGCCGCCGACCATGTCGTGCAGGACGGCTTTCGGCGGCTTGCGGGAGAATTCCAGGGCCGTTCCGAGCGCGTCGCCGACGGCGAGGCCCACGAGCGCCCCGACGGAGCGGTCGCGGATGGCGCGCAGGCCTGTATCGGCCTCGCCGGCGGCGACCCTGCCGAGGCGGACCCAGTCCTCCTGCGCACGGTTCTCGATGGCATCGGGGCTGCGGGCGGCCCGCACGTCGCGGATCGCCTGCTCGGGATCGGCGCCCATCTCGACGAGCAGGCGGGCGGCGACGGTCCCCGCGCGGCCGAGGCCGCCCTTGCAGTGGACGAGCACGCGGGCGCCCGCCTCCAGCAGCGTCCGCAGGCGCCTGGACGTCTCGGGCCAGACGGCCTCGAAGGCGGCATCGGGCGCATGGTAGTCGGCGATGGGAAGGTGGTGCCATTCCATGAAGCGGGCGCGGACCTCGTCCCCGAGGGTCGGGATCTTGAGCGCCACGAGCTCCCGTCCGGTCACCAGGGTGACGACGGCGGCGGCGCCCCAGGCGGCGACCACGTCGAGGTCCTGATGCAGGTCGCGGTCATGGGTGCCGCTGTAGGCGCTCACCTGCTTCTTGCCCGGCGCGAAGGTGACGCCAAGCATGCCGCCCGAGCGGCCGACGGGGATTTCAGCGATGCGAAGGATCGAGGTCATGTTGCTTTCTCCGTGTTGCCTTCGCAGTATCGCCGAACGGCCGCGCAGGGGACGGCCTGTCGGAATTTTCCGGGTTGCTGGAAGGGGCGCATGCAGGACGAAGGGGACCGGCCACTGTTCGTGGGCTTCTATTGGACGTTTCCGGTGAAATGGGCGGGGTTCACCGACCTCTCGCCCGATGCGGGCGAGGCGGCGCGGCAGAGCCGCACCATCCGCTACCAGCGGGAGCTCGTCCAGCGATACGTGCGGGAGCGGCGGGGCGATCTCGTCGACGAGCTGGTTTTTCTCGAGGTCAGCCCCGACCGCGGGACGCCGCATGTCAGGGACGGACTCGCGCGGGCGCGCCGCCACTGCGTCGAGGGCCGGGCGACGCTCCTCTGGGTCGACTTCGCGCAGAGCAACGGCTGGCGCCCGCACCAGCACCTGCACCATTGCCTGTACGACATGGGGATGCGGAACGAGGCGCTGGATCCCATCGAGTGGCCCATCGACGGCGAGCCCTTCAACCCGACGGCGCATTTCAGGGACTGGCGGCGTCTCGGAGCCTCGAGCCAGGCTCAACGCCAGGAGGAGATCCGCGCGATGCTCGCGGCGGCGCTGGACAGGGTGCCTGCGGGCTATGGCCGCAATGGCAAGATCGCCGAGTACCTGAACCGGTCGGGCGTGCGCACGAAGACGGGAGTGCTCTGGACGGCCGACACCGTGGGCAAGGCGATCAAGGCTCTTGCCGGTCTTGCCGTCTGAAAGGCATTCCGCGTGCCTTCGAGATCATGCCTTCGAGATTTGGCCCTATCGGCGCAGCTTCAAAGCGGCCCGTTGCGCAGCCAGGGTCTGATGCGGGGTCAAGGGGGGCGGGAAGGTAATGGCGGAGAGGGGGAGTTCTCCGCCGGCCTCGCGAAAACCGTTGCTGAACAAGGCTTTTTGGCTGCCGTGATGTATAGCCTTTGTACCAGCCCTTTGTACCTTCGTCCACCCTCATGAACGAAGACCGTTTGAGTTCATCCTGCCCAGTCTGCCCATGCTTGGGAACTAAACACCTGACTGCGCAACGTGTGCTGGGTCACTGCGTACCGCGATCTCGTCAGTCGAACTGGAAACCGAACAGGCCGCCCGTCTCGCTCTCGTCCCAGAGACGGGTCGGCACCACGATGGCGTCGCGGTCGAGGGTGTCCGGCAGGGGCAGGTTGTCGAAGATGTCCGAGTTGAGGGTCACGATGTATTGGCCGCCGAACCGCGTAGCGGTGGCGGATCCGAGGTCGAGCGCGTTTGCGACCTGGCGCGCGTCGACTCCGTCGAAGAGATGGCTGTCGTGGATGAGGAAGCCCGGCCCCTTCTTGCGACCTGACCAAATTGCGAACAGGGCATGATCCAGGCAGAAGATCTCCATATTGGAGATCCCGCCGCCTCGGTCACCCTGGATCGAGATGCGGAACTCCGGCCCGTTCTCGGTAGCCTCCACCTCGAACTTGCCCTGCCGTTCCTCATAGAGATCACCGATGGCTTCGCCGATCAGCAGGATCGCCTCGTCCAGCCTGTCCCGTCGCAGCTGATGGTCTTCCTGCAGCCGACGCTTGATGCTCTTCCGGTCAATGCCGAGCTGTGTGGTCTCGCTCTCGAGGGCCTCTGCCGCCTTGAACCGCTCGCGCAGGGAGGCGGCTTCCGCGTCGGCGTCGGCAAGCCGCTTCTGCAGTGCGGTGAAATCCTCCAGGGCACCTCGCCCCTCCAGCATCCGGAGGATCTCGCTGCGCTCGACATCCAGTTCCGCCGACCTGATCTCGCCAGTAGCGAGCTCACGCTCAATGCCCTCGATCTCCTCTTGGAGGCGCAGCCTGCGGTTCTCCACCACAGACTGATGAAAACGCTCGACATCCTCGAACCGCCGCTTCGCACTCTCGGGCAGCTCGATTCCGACCGCCTGATAGAGACGGCTGACGTCATCCCGTTCAGGCAGGCGCTCGCGCTTCAGTGCCTCCTGAAGATGGGCAAGGGTCTCACGAAGCGAGACGGCCCGGCGGGTGAGAGCCTGCATCTCCGTCTTGGTGCGGGCGGCCCGGTCCATCATCTCCCGGTAGGCCTCATGGACCTGGAACCGGCCGAGCTGCTCGCGCAGCTTGGTTGCCCTGGCCTCGGCGAGGACCAGAGCTGGGCGGAGCTCCGCCACGGTGCCGATCAGGTGGCCGAGCGCTCCGCCCTTTGCCGCCTTCTTGAGCTCCTCCAGCTGGCTCTCCCGCTGCCGCACCATGTGCAGATCGCGGGGGATACGCCAGTCGAGCCCGAGCAGGTACGACAGGTTCACCTGCCAGTCCCAGCGCTGCTGCGCCTCGGCCTGCTTCTCCGGGTGCAGGAACGCGCCCGATCCGTAGCGCCGCGCGAAGTACGCGAACAGGGCACGGAACGACGGGGTGTAGCTCTCCTCGAAGGGCGAGCCCTCCACCACCGCAGGGAAGTCGAAGAACCGGTGGGCCAGGAAATCCTTCCAGGCCTCGTTCGACACGAACTCTGCGCTGGTCTCCTTGTCCTTCTTCGTGGCCAGCCCGAAGTGCTTTGCGCTGCCCTCGTCGATGAACACCCGCGACGCCTTGGCGCCGCTGCGTGCGACGTCCACCTCCCGGCCACCGATGACGAACCGGCCGTTGAAGGTATGGGCGGCCAGCGCCTTGTGGCGGGGTAGGCTGTCGGGATCAGCCTTCCCGCCCAGCAGGAAGTGGATGATCTCGATCAGGCTGGTCTTGCCAGCGCTGTTGCGGGTCTGCCTGTCGTTGGAGCCCGGAGCTTTCGTCGACAGGACGACGTTGAGGCCCCCGTGGAGCCTCACGGTCTTGAATGTCGGCAGGCTACTGCTGATGGAGACGATCATGGCGCGCCCTGCCCGGGCCGCACCAGCCCGTCCGCGTCCTCCACCGCATAGATCGTGTACAGGAACGTCAGGGCGAGCACGAACCAGTCGAAGGAGAGGGGTGCCGCGGCCTGGCGGCCACCCCGTGCCGCACGCACGCGATCCCACAGGTCGGACACCTCGCGGGGGCGGTCCAACTGGGCAAGGATCTCCGCGCCGACGCCGATCAGGGCGCGGTGGGGAGAGAGATGTTTGCCGGGAAGAATCATGCGTTCACCTTGGAGGGATGATCCTCGAAGATGTCGCAAGCCTCAAACAGGTAGGCGAGCAGGGCATGTGCGGCGACCTGGCGCTCCGGCGACACGCTTCCGACGCCGGTGATGCCTTCGTAGAGCGAGGCCAGGATCGCGTTCGGCTTCAATCCCTGCAGCTTCAGGTTCTCGTAGCGGGCCTTGAACACCCTGGCTAGGTGTGTTCCGAGTTCCGGCTCGGGGTGCCGGTCGATGTAGTCGCGGACATGCGGAGCGTTGCTGAACCCGGCCACCAGCAGGTGATGCCAGCATCCGGTGATCTTGTTGGTCTCGAGCTTGTCGTAGGGCACGACGGCGATGGGGCCTGTGTCCGGCTGGTCGGCGTCGACGCTCGCCATGACCGCCTTGATCAGGTCACTGACTTCCTCCATGCGCATGTTCCGGGTGTCCGCGGCGGTCGCCGCCGGGCCGAGCAGGGCGACCACGTGTTCCTCGTCCAGCCGGAGCACCCGGTCCTCGAACCCCTGCGGTCCGATGAACCCGAACTTGTGCTGGCTGTTCGCGGCCTCGAGCTCCTTCAGCTTGACGATGGCCTCTACCGGAAAGCCGTCGAACAGGTTGTGGACGAAGTGCCACTCCTTCATGATCACGGAGAGGCCAGCGACGGCCTTGCCGTAGTCCTTCTCCATCTTTCCAACCATCCCGTCGACGTCCAGCCCCGCATCGTGCAGCTTGCCGTAGCACTGGAAGAGCTGTCCCGACTGGAGGAGATACCCGTCGCACCCCTTGTCGCCGCGGCGTCCGAACGCGCGCACCGGCACGAAGTCGTCGCCGTGCAGCTTGGACATAACGTCGGAGAAGAAGCCTTGGAAGGCGTCGCCGTGCAGCCGCCGCAGGGTCAGCTCCAGCAGGGCCTGCCAGTACCAGCGCTGGTGAGGGGTCATCCAAGAGGCCATGGGGATAGTCTGATCCATGAGGGGGCAGGTGAGGCCCAGTGAAGGACGGCAGCGGCCGACCCGCAATGGAGACCCGCCGGATACCACAACTTTTTCCCGCGCCCAAAGTCCCCGAGATAAATCCGGGTCTGCCTTAGAGCGGCGGCTGCGTGGGATCCCCAAAGACAGGCGTTTGTAACGGAACTCATCGGGCCCAAAGAGATGCCTGCTACTGCTACAGAACATAAAGGAACACCGGTCAAAACAAGCAAAAAGCAACAATTTATTAGTAAGTTCCTTAGCGGAATTTGGCCATTGTGTAGAGGTGCATCCGCTCGAATATTACTGTTACGATAGACATTGATAAAATTTGTCTGTGTCTATATTAACCGCCAATAGGCGCGCCTCCCCGATCACCTGCCAATTGGCTCGCAAAGGGGATTGGAGAGGTTCTTACATGCGCTCGCGTAGCGCCTGCACTTCGCGGAAAAGTTCACAGGATCCTCTTGAGGGGAGAAGAAGCTCAGCCATTCTAAATGACCCACGTTTAGATCCAGAGATGTACCGTATGTAACGCTTTTCCGGTGATTCCAAACGCGCTTCTGGTCAATACAAACGCATCAACGGTGGACACTAACACTAGTCCGACGAATACGAACGTAAGTTTGGCGAAGCCAAACACATCGCCCCGAGTTACAATAGGTCCAGCGCAACTCACCCTAATGTCAGCGGACCTCGCGAATAAGGTCGGCAGTCTGATACCCGAGCGGTATGCCTGACCAGACCCATGCTCTCGGTAGCGGGGAGCGAAATGGAAATCAGTTTGGCTCGACCAGACTACCTCTCTGAGCCCTGAGATCAGGCGCACTTCATCAACGAATCCTCTCTGCAGGGCCCCTGGCGCACGATGATTTCGGGTCAAGGATAGCGCCGTATTCCATGCCGACTCATCAATGGCTGAGCTGTGTAGCCTACGTGTTCACCTGCACCTGTGCGGGACAGAGCCACCTTTCCAGCCGAACGGGATACTTTCATCGCAAAGGCGTAGTCTCATGGGGCTGTAACGTAGCCCAGGACTCGAGAATGCTGAAACCCTATCCCTATCCTGATTGCCTGTCCCGCCCGGATGCTGGCGGCAGGGTGCAGGCCCGCTCGCCCAAGACTGAGGAGCAGTATCGCATCCGCTATGCAGGCATGGCCCGGCGCCTGAGCCGAGAGCTGGGTTGCCCGACAGTGTCAATCGATGCCGTCATCGACGATGTCGTCGCTCGTGCGCACGACCTGAAACCCGCGAGCTTCCGCCAGTACCGCGCAGCCATCCTGCAGGAGCTGCGCGATATGTGGGACGGGGGCTCGATCCTGAGAGAGCGGATCGAGGAACTCGAGGCGAAGCTGCGAAGGATCGAGCGCCCTGACGAGGTCGCGATAGGCTCCAAGGGTAAGAAGCGCTGGCGCACGTCGGCGGGGCGAGCACGTCACCTGTCTGAAAGACGCCTAAAGAGCATCGTCCATGCTTTGTATAGCGAAGGATCCGACGAAGCTCGGGCGGCCGCTGGAATCCTGAAGCACGGCTGCTACCTTGGTCTGAGGCCGTCAGAATGGCCAGAGGCTGAGATCATCGGAAACGTGCTGCGCTGTCGGAGTGCAAAATTTTCACCCGAAAACGGTCGGGCACTGGCCGCCACTCGGGATGTCCCCCTCGACGACTACGATGAGGGAGACATCCGCCTCCTGATTGATCTACTTGAGACGGTAGGGCGGGTAGTCAAGCAGGCAGGGAGTCCGGAGCTTGCGCTTCGTCGTATGCAAGCCGTGCTCCGCAAGGTCCGCGGGAAGGGTAAGAAAAATCGGGTTTGCCTTTATACAAGCCGTCATCAATACCGGGCCAACCTCGCGGCCGCTGGGGTCCGCCGCGAGGAGATCGCTGTGCGCATGGGCCACGCCAGCGCCGACACGAATGGATCCCACTATGCTTCAGGGCGCAAAGGCTGGCGCTGCGCGCAGGTGCGCAAGCTCGCACCGATTGCTACCGACTTGTGCGCTCAAGTGCGGCCTGGGGCCCGCACGAAGGCAAAGATTGCTCGTGACCAGCCCCGCACCCGTACAGAAGCCCGAAGGCTCAATGGCGTTTCGATCAGCTATCGTATGTAGTACTATATTCAAAGTCATTCCCGATATGATGGACGCTTTACGATCCCGGATGCGACAGAACTTGGTTATGCAAGATAAGGGAATACCTCTGGCCGGGTGAGTATGTTCGAGGAGCTAGGAGACCTCCGTCAGATACGGAAGGGGGCGTTCGTCATCGCCCACATGGATCTTGACCGGGTGATCCTCGCCGGTGCACTAATGAGCAGGGTTACCGCTAGGACCCGCTTCAGCTCCAGACTGTCAGCATTGGTTGAGCTGTCATCCTCGTGCCGCTGGGGCGGTTCTGCGGGGCGGCCGAGGCGCTGGCGCAAGCCTCGCTGCTACGAGCGTCCGCCTCGACGTCGGCATCTTCGCCAAGCTGTTTCCTCATCGTCTGCGCAACCGCTTTCTCGCAGCCTCCGCAGGTCATGCTGACCCACCTTGTAGGTTTTCATGGGATACCTCACCGAAAAGAATACGGTGATCTCTTGAGCGTAAGCCTTGCAAACTCTGCTGCCACTTGGCGGACATCCTCGTCCGCATAATCGCTCGGGCCTTTCTGGGCGAGTGAGGCGGTCGGCTCCGCTACCGGATCACCATTTGACGCAAGGCTCCCAGCACCACGTCTGCGGCTGCCCTAGATCCAGACGAACATCCGCGCAGGAAAGATCCTGTGCGCCGAGGCCAACGGCATGCGCTACCTAATGATCCCAGTGAAGCTGAAGGGCGGAGCCGAGAAGGTCGTCTAAGCCAGTGGAGCGCCGGTCCCGTATCGACCGGCGCTCCTTCGTCCGACTCTGACTGCCACCGGGCCGAAACAGTGCTGGGCATGTCTTTGGCCTGAGTTTGCCATCGTCGCCAATTCTCCAAATCATCTCAGCATCCCCGGAGGCGCTCGCTTGCTCCTACGTGACTACTGTATTTCCTGACTTTCGAACCCGCTCTTCCTCTCCTACATTGAGCCCTAAAAGCCGCGCTTGGAGACCCTGATGCTCTGGTCGTTTCCCATTGCCCGCATCGCCGGCACGGTGGTGCGCATCCACGTCACCTTCCTGCTGTTCCTCGTGTGGATCGGCGGCGCGCAGTGGCGGCTGGGCGGGCGGGAGGCGGCGGTCGAGGGCGTGCTATTCATCGTGCTCATCTTCGCCTGCGTGCTGGCGCACGAGTTCGGCCACATCCTAGCCGCCAGGCGATACGGCATCCGCACCCCGGAGGTGACGCTGTGGCCCATCGGCGGGGTGGCGAGCCTGGAGCGCATTCCGGAGAAGCCCGGCGAGGAGCTGGTGGTGGCCTTGGCTGGACCTGCCGTGAACGTGGCGATCGCAGGCCTGATCGTGCTCTTTCTCGGCCTGAGCTTCGACGCCGCCGCCATGACCGAGATGGAGAACCCGCGCGCCGGGCTCCTGATGCGCCTGGCCGCCGCCAACATCTTCCTCGTGGCGTTCAACCTGATCCCGGCCTTTCCGATGGATGGCGGGCGGGTGCTGCGCGCGCTGCTCGCCATGCGCATGAATCATGCGGAGGCGACCCGCATCGCTGCGCGGATCGGCCAGGGCGCGGCCTTCCTGTTCGCGCTGGCGGGACTGTTCCTGAACCCGATGCTGATCGTCATCGCCTTGTTCATCTACCTCGCGGCGACCGCCGAATCCCAGCATGTCGCCTTCAAGGATTCGACCTCGGGCCTGCCGGTGCGCGCCGGCATGATCAGCCCGGTCGAGGTCCTGTCCGTCACCTCGACCCTGGACGATGCGGTCGAACTTCTGCTGCGCACCTCGCAGAGGGACTTTCCCGTGGTGGACGGCTCAGACTGTCCGCGGGGCCTGCTCACCCGCGACCGCCTCATCGTCGCCCTGCGCCATGGCGGGCCGTCGACCCCGGTCCTCGACGTCATGATCCGCGACCTGCCCAGCGTGCGCGACTGGCAGCCCTTCGACGCGGCGGTAGCACTTCTCAACACGTCCAAGGCCCCGGCCCTTTTGGTACTCGATTCCAGCCAGCGGCTCGTCGGCCTCCTGACGCCGGAGAACATCGGCGAGATGATGATGATCCGCTCCGCTCGTCCCGACTGGCGCTTCCGAAACCGGCAATCCCATGCATGATGGCGGCCGTCTGTGTCCTTCCACACGACGATCTCGGAGATAGCAACGGAATTGCGGCTCTCGCTCGAGAGGTGAGGCCGCCATTAACGGATCTGTCCGTGCCTCATGACAGATCGCGCGGTCGACCGGCGGCCTTATTGGTCGTCATTGTCCTGATCATCACCGAACCAGCCGCGCATCAGGGCGCGACGGCTTGGCTCCATCATCCCCCAACCCATCATGCCGCGCGATCCCGTGCGGACGAGGACCTGAAGCCGCCGTTTCTGAGCCTCGTCGAGAGTGGCATACAGCGGGGCCGCCGCATCCGCGAGCTTGCGCATGGCGTCGGCTCCCTGGCTCATGTGGTCCGCCATGCCGCGGAGCAGACCGATCGGGTCACCTGCCATCATTCCCCCGGTCTGGCGCATCGCCTGCATGTGGGTGAGGTGCAGGTTCGCGAGATCGCGGATTGCGCTCTCGATGGGAGGCCACAGCCTCTCCTGCTCGGCCGACAGCTTCAGTCCGGCTTTCAGCGCCGCGATGTGGGCGTCCACGAAGGCACTCATGTCCTCGAGCGAGAAGCGGCCCATCATACCCCGGCCTTGGCCTTGCATCATGCCGCGGCCCTGCATCATGCCCTGTCCCATCATCCCCTGGCCCTGCATCATCTGCCCCATTGGCATTGGAGACCCGGACTGCGTGGGCGGCGTCTGAGGCTGAGCAGGCGCCGTGGACTGGACTTGGGTGACGGGCGCTCCGCCGGGATGGTGCTGATCGTGCTCAGCGGGCGACCGGGCTAGAGCAGGCCAGGCGAGGGGGACCAGAACAGCAGCGAGAAGAGGTGTCTTCATGGCGGGCTCTCCGTGTTGGACCCGATGTCACTGGAGTGAACAATCTCGGGTGACGCTTTTCATCTCGTGTGCGATGGGGTGCTGATCAGATCATGCCGGAAGGCCGTACCGCGATGCCGAACTTCGTCGCGCTCAGCAGAGGCTAAAACCGGCGGATCGCGGCAGCCGTGCTCAGCTAACCAGCACCTCCGGTTCCGTGGACCGCCTTGGGCACTGGCTCATGCACCTGATCGAGCCGATGGGTTGCGCTTGCTCAAGTGAGTGGCTTCGTTCATCGTGCTTCTGCGTCCGGCCCGCAGCAGGAGCCAACCGCCGAGCAGCATCAGGGCGCCCCAGACCAGGAAACCCATGTCCCAGTAGATCCATTGCTCCCGCGGCACTGTCTCGTTGGCATGGTGGATGCCAAGAATCTGGTGGTCAATAATCCCCTCGACGAGGTTGAAGAGCCCGAAGCCCATCAGGAACGTCCCCAGCAACAGCTTGCCTGACCACTGGATGTGGCTGGTCCGGGAGTAGCGCCACAGGATCCAGAGGCCGAGCACCGTGAAGATGTAGGTGCTGGCGTGGAAAAGGCCGTCCCACAGCGTGTTCACCTGCAGGTTCTCGACGCTGTCGGGCGGGTAGCCGGCGCTCGTGAGCAGGTGGTGCCATTGCAGGATCTGATGCAGCACGATGCCATCGAAGAACCCGCCAAGCCCCATCCCGAGCAGGATCCCTGCTGAGGTTGGAAAGCCACCACTGACTCGAGCATCCCCATTCATGGCAACCTCCAGGATGAACGAGCCGCCGGTTCAGAGGCGAGCAGCCTGCAGAGCATGGCTGGCGCGGCTGTCATGGTCGTGGGGCTCCGGTCCGATGAGGCCAAAGTCCCCCCGCAGCGCCTTCAGCGCATAGCGCTCCGTCTCGATCTCACGGGCGGTGCGGAAGCCGAGCCGCCGCAGGATCGGCAGGGGCGGGCACCAGCCCTGTACGGCATGCTGAAACAGGAACGCGGTGACCAGGGCGGGCAGGGCGAGCCAGCGCTTGTCCACGGCCGCCCCGAGCACCACGCCCGTGAAGGCCAGGGTCGAGGCATTGGCCTCCAGCGTTCGCTCAACGTCCCACTCCGCGTCAAGCTCGTGCAGCCGGCGGTCGATGCCCTCGGCGTGCGCCGCATGCCAGCGCACACTCTCGGCGATCTGCATCTCGATTTGGCGGTTGATCTCTTGGCTCGTGTGCCTGGGCACGCGGTCGACTGTGCTCGCAACCATCGTCCTGCTCCAGCTTCAACGTGGATGATGCTTCCACGCGGATCCCCCTTGCTTATTAATTAGGAAATACTAAATTAGTTCCCGATGAAATTCGAATGGCAGGCGAATGCCCAAACTTAATATGGACCTTGAGACTTTCGAGAAGCAGGCCACGGAAGTGGCCGACATCCTGCGCGCTCTCGCCAACGAGCGGCGCCTGATGATCCTATGCAAGCTGGTGGAATGGGGCGAGGCCAACGTCACCACGCTCACCGAGGCGGTGGGCCTGTCGCAATCGGCCTTGTCGCAGCATCTCGCCAAGATGCGGGATGAGGGCATCGTCGCCACCCGGCGCGAGAGCCAGACGATCTGGTACCGCATTGCCGACCCGCGCATCGAGCAACTCTTCGCCACGCTCTACGAGCTCTATTGCAAGCCGGCCAAGGCCAGCAAGTCCCGCTGATCGGAGGCCACGATGGAAAACTTCACACCCGTTTCCGCGCTCATAGGTGGCCTCCTGATCGGCGCCTCGGCTGCCCTGTTCCTGGTACTGAACGGGCGTATCGCCGGCATCAGCGGCATCCTCGGCGGGCTGCTCCATCCGGCCCGCAGCGAGGTCGGCTGGCGTCTGGCATTTCTCGCAGGCCTGTTCGTTGCGCCGCTGGTCTATGTCGCCGTTGGAGGTGCCCTGCCGCCGGTAGACCTTGATGCTTCCCTGCCGCTCCTGATCGTAGCGGGGCTGATCGTCGGTTTTGGTACTCGCCTTGGCGCGGGCTGCACCAGCGGCCACGGCGTCTGCGGCATCGGCCGCGGCTCGCCGCGCTCGCTCGCGGCCACCGCGGTGTTCATGGCCACCGCTATCGCCACCGTGTTCGTCACCCGTCACCTCATCGGGTTGTGAGTCATGCCCCTGATCGTTTCCGCCTTCGTCTCCGGCCTTCTCTTCGGCCTCGGGCTGATCGTGTCGCAGATGGTCAATCCGGCCAAGGTGCTCGGCTTCCTCGACATCTTCGGCGCCTGGGATCCGAGCCTCGCCCTGGTCATGGGCGGCGCCGTGGCTGTCTCAGCTCTGGGCACCCTCCTCGCCAAGCGCCGCGGCGTGCCCGTGCTGGCGCCGCGCCTGGAGATCCCGACCCGGCGCGACCTCGATCCGCGACTGATCAGGGGAGCCGCCCTGTTCGGCATCGGCTGGGGCCTGGTCGGCCTGTGCCCCGGGCCGGCTCTGACAGCGCTGCCCTTCGGCCCCTGGCAGGTGTTCGCCTTTGTTGCCGCGATGATCGCTGGCATGGCGGTCTTCCGCCTGGTGCCCGCCGACTGGCCGCAGGTCACCTTCCGCCGGGAGGCCACCCGGGTGGATGGCTGAGGCTCAAGCATCGGCCATTCCAGCCTTTAAACGCCGCGTCATCTTTTGAAAACAGGAGCAAGCGTCATGTCTGTCCAGATGTCCTCGCCCTTGCACGGCAGCCCCATCGTGAAGGGCTTCTACGAGAAGCGCACTGGCAGCGTGCAGTACGTGGTCGCCGATCCTGAGACGAGGCATTGCGCGATTATCGACCCGGTCCTTGACTTCGACCCGAAGTCCGGCGCGACCGCCACGGTCCAGGCCGACAAGATCCTCGCCCACATCGAGCGTGAGGGCTACACGCTGGAGTGGATCCTCGACACGCATCCCCATGCCGACCACTTCTCGGCGGCCGGCTACCTCAAGGACAGGACCGGCGTGCCTACCGCCATCGGCGAGAGAGTGGTGGAGGTCCAGAAGCTCTGGAGGGCGCTCTATAACTGGCCGGACAGCTTCCCGACCGACGGCTCGCAATGGGATCGGCTGTTTGCTGATGGCGAGCGCTTCAGGATCGGCAACATGGACGTGGAGGTGATGCTGTCTCCCGGCCACACGCTCTGCTCGATCACCTATCGGGTGGGCGACGCCGCCTTCATCCACGACACCATCTTCATGCCGGACAGCGGCACCGCCCGCGCCGACTTCCCCGGCGGCTCGGCCAAGGCGCTGTGGCAGAGCATCCAGCGCATCATGACGCTGCCGGACGACACCCGCCTGTTCACGGGGCACGACTACCAGCCCGGCGGGCGGGACCCTGAATGGGAGAGCACGGTCAGGCAGCAGCGCCGGAAGAATAGGCACCTGAAGGCGACGACCGAGGAGGAGTTCGTGGAGTTGCGTAAGGCGCGCGACCGCGAGCTGCCGATGCCCAAAGCTCATCCTGCCTGCGCTGCAGGTGAACATCCGCGGCGGGCGCCTGCCGGAGCCGGAGGGGAACGGCAAGCGCTACCTGAAGATCCCGCTCGACGCCCTTCCGGGCGCTTCGTGGGATGACTGAAACCGAACGGCGATCCCGGGATAGTCTGGGCGAGTCTCAAACGGTTTGACCAGGGGAGGCCAGCCATGAGCTTTTATGCCGAGCACGTTCTGCCGCATCTTCTCAACCTTGCCATGCGCAACCGGGAACTCGCGGGCTATCGCCGGCGGGTGGTTCCCGCCGCGCGGGGCCGGGTGCTGGAGGTCGGGATCGGCTCGGGGCTGAACCTGCCCTTCTACGGCAGCGAAGCGAAGGAGGTGATCGGGCTCGATCCCTCGCTCCCGCTCCTTGAGATAGCCGGGAAGCAGGCCAGAATCGGACATAGGCCGGTGACCATGCTTCAGGGCTCCGCAGAGGCGATCCCGCTGGAGGATGCCAGCGTCGATACGGTTCTGACCACGTGGTCCCTGTGCACCATCCCGAACGCGCATGCGGCCCTGACCGAGATGCGGCGGGTTCTGAAGCCTGCCGGAGACCTGGTGTTCGTCGAGCACGGCAAGGCACCGGACCGCTCCGTGGCCCGATGGCAGGACAGGATCGCCCCGCTTTGGCGGCCGCTCGCCGGCGGGTGCCATCTCAACCGGCCTATCGCTGCTCTCATTGAGGGCGCCGGGTTCACGATGAACGACCTGCGCTGCGGCTACGCACGGGGGCCGCAGCCCTTCACCTTCATGTATGAAGGGCGGGCTAAGCGGGCATAACGCGGTCGGTGGGCAAGGTGGCCCCTATTGCGGGGCGAACGGGTTCCTGAACCCGCCTGCGCGCGCCGGTGCCTTGGGCGGGTGGTGCGCGGCGAGATAGTCGAGGATCAGGTTACGGTCGGCACCCTGGATGTCGGGCATGCCATGCCGCTCCGTCATCCAGGTCATCGTCTCGTCCCATCTGTCCCGCGTCAGGCCCTGGTTCGACACCAGCCGGTAGCCGTGGCACGCGGTGCACAGGCCAAACGTCTCGTCCCGTCCGGGCCCCTCCGGCAGATCCTCAATCTGCTCGTCTTTTGGTGCGAAGACCTGCGGGGTCTGGGCGGAGGCGAAAGTGGCCGATGCGGCCAGAGCAAGCATCGGGATCCAGTGAAACCATCGCACGATCAATCGCCCTTACCCTACCAGGACGGCCACGCGGTGCATGGCGTTGCCGCCATAGCCCTGCGGGTTCCAGTTATAAGCGACCGGCGGCTGCATCTTGCCGTTCGAGTCGGTCGCACGCGTCCAGATCTCGTAGTAGCCGTCCGACGGCAGTGAGACGGTCGCCGTCCACCGACTCCAGTCGTAACGGTTCCGGGTGGGGGCGAGCGTCGCCTGCGCCCAGGTCTGGCCGGCATCCGTCGAGACGTCGACGCGGCTCACCGTGAGGTCGCCCGCCCAGGCGGCGCCGCGCAGGGCCACCTCCCGCGTGCCGGCCGGCAGCCTCGTGCCGTTCGCCGGGCTGGTGACGATGCTGCGCACAGGCATGGATTCGAGGATGCGGAAATCCTTCTCGTCAGCCTTGCCGCCCGGCACCATCGGCGTGTTCGGCACCCGATAGGAGGTGCCGGTCATGCCCTGGCCGTCATGCTCGCGGTCGCGGATCGTGATCCGGGTCAGCCACTTGTGCGACAGCGAGCCGGGCCAGCCGGGGATGACCAGCCGCAACGGCCCGCCATGGATATTGGGCAGGGACTCGCCATTCATCTGGTAGACGATCAGGCTGTGTGGCTCCATTGCCTTGGCGATAGGCATGCCGCGCGATAGTGCCTCCTTGGTCGTGTCGCCCGAGAGGTGCGGGTCGGCGCCGTAATGGGCGGTGTACTTCGCTGTGTCCTTCAGCCCCGCGGCCTGGAGCACTTCGGCGAGTGGGATGCCCGTCCACTCGGCGCAGCCCGCGCCGCCGTTGGTCCATTGATTGCCTCTGGCCTGCGGCTGAAAGAACGAGCGGCCGTTGCCGCCGCATTCGAGCACCATGCGGTAGGTTTTGGGCTGGAACCGGGACTTCAGCTCAGCCAGTGTTAGCTCAAGCCGGTTGTTGACCTCACCGTCGACGGTGAGCTTCCATGCGTCCAGATCGGCCGCGGCTTCGGGGATCTGCCCGTTGTTGCGGATGAAGAACTTGGAGATCGGCGTCGTCTCGTCATCGAGCAAATGCTCAGGCGTCTCGGCTACCAGCGGCCGCTCGCCAAGGACGACGAGCCCCTTCTCCTTGCCGGGAAACTCGAGAGTCTGCGGTCCCTGGGGCTGGGCAGCACCGCTCGATGCGGGAGCCCCCTGCGCCAAAGCCGACGGGATCAGAGTGCCTGTTCGACGTGGCGACAGGGACAAGCCGGCACCTGCGGTGGCGCCGAGACCTACGAGGCTGGCGCTGCCCAGGAAGCTGCGACGGTTGATCCGCATGCGTCCCATGTCCTGGACGTGCGGTTCTTCAGGCGAGCGCTCGATGTCATGTGCCATGGGCATTCCTCCGCATGCCCCCACCGCGACTTTGGGCCGTGGCCGTCGCATCTCTTTTGCCCAATCGTACGACAAGAAGCTTGGCCCGTGAAGCGCGCCTCGATTTTATGCGCGCTCCTGCGCCGCATACGGCCGCCGCGCCTGCGGGCCTTTCGGTCGACGGCTCCGATCAGCGCGAGGAGGTTCGATCTGCAGAAGCGGCCTCCAGCCGGGGCCGCAGGGCCTCAAGGTCGTAGCCGGCCGCCGAAGCCGCTTGCAGGATCTCATTGGGCGAAAGGCGGTCACTGGCGGCAAGGGCCCACAGGGTGGCTGAGCGCGTGCCGGTGCGGCAGAAGGCGAGGGAGGGTTTCCGGCCCCCCGTGACCGCTGCCCTGAACGCCTCGATGTGGTTGTCGGTAAGCTGGCCCGAGACGACCGGGATATGCCGGTAGTCCAGTCCTAATCGCCTTGCGGCGGCCGCGAGTTCCTCGCTGCACGGCTGGTCCGGGGCCTCGCCGTCGGGGCGGTTGTTGATGATGGTCTGGAAGCCCGCAACGGCGGCCTCCTCGAGGTCACGCACGGTCAGTTGCGGGGCGACCGAAAGGTTGGGCGTCAGTCTGGCGGCTTTCATGCGATGTCGTCTCCTCTTCAGGGGATGGGAACTGCCGGGCCCGGCTGCGCAGGGTGCTTCGATTGCTTCCTGCGCCCCAGGTTCAAACGAGATTGAGGCTTTTGATCAGCATGTAGGTTGCGACCACGAAGATCAGGCCGGCAAATACCGTGTTCAGCGCGCCTTTCCTGCCCGCGAGCAGCTTGGCGGAGCGGGTGCCGAGCAGGCCGCCAAAGACCCCGCCGCCAATGAACAACGCCGCTAGGAGCCAGTCGATCAGGCCCGACAGGGCATAGTTGGACGCCGTGGTAAGCCCAAAGGCGGAGACAGCCACGAGGGACGAACCGACGGCGTTCAAGATCGGCATGCCAGTCGCCATGATCAGCCCGGGCACGATCAGGAAGCCTCCGCCGATGCCGAAGAACCCCGACAGAGCGCCTGTCGCTAAGCCGATGCCGACGAGCTTCGGGAAGTTGTCCCGCCCGAGTTTCACCGACGCATTGCCCTCGCCGGAGCGCTTGCGCAGCATCAGGGCGCCGACGATCATCATCAGCACGGCGAACAGCGCGAGAAGGTTCTGCCCGTCCACCATCTTGCCGAGCGTCGAACCGCCGAACGCGCCGACCACCCCTGAGACGGCAAAGACCAGGGCGCAACGCCATCTGACGGTTCCGCCCCGGGCATGGCTGCCGAGGTTGGCCAGGGCGTTCACCGCGACCGCGACCGCGCTCGTGCCGATGGCCACGTGCGGGTTGGTCACACCGACCAGATAGACGAGCAGCGGCACCGCCAGAATTGAGCCGCCGCCGCCCACGAGGCCAAGCGTGAAGCCGACGAGCGAGCCCGAGGCGAGGCCGAGGGCGCTCTGGGTGAGCGACAAATCCATCATGATCTCCAGCTAGAGCAGTTTGGGGTTGCATGGATTCAGCTTGTCTGATTTCATAGCTGTGGGCTGGCGACGAGGGGTTTCAGCATGACGGCACCTCTGTCTCTTGACCTGCGCCAACGCCTTGTCGCTTCCGTTGA
>JAEWKH010000094.1 GCA_023386155.1 Pseudomonadota bacterium | reverse complement strand
GACGGATGAATGGTTTGACGCCGACGATGATCTCGAAGCCGGCATCGGTCGGGATGAGGCGAGCCGGGGCTGAACCGCGCCAGCCATCCAGGTACCCGGCGACGTCGTAATGCGCGGTGACACGGCCTCCGACGGTCGCGAGCGTTAGGGTCATCGGTCCCTTGACGGCATAGAGCTTCTCGTCGAGAGGGATCCCAGGCAGCCGCTCGCCCGAACTGCGCTGAGCCGCGAAGTCGCGGATCCCCAGGAGGACCATCTGGGCGGGAATCTGGGTTTCGGTTCGGATTCGTTCGTAGGAAAGCTTCTGAAGGCGCACGACATCGGACTTGATGCCTTCCCGTGAAGCGATCTCTTCCAGAACGGCCATCATGGACGCGTATTGCGTCAGCGTCTCCGCAATGGTCACGAGGTCCGCCGGCCGGAGATAGAGCAGGTAGCGGAGGCTCGATGACAGCGCTGAGAGGCGAGCGTTCATGTAACAATGTATAAGTGACTTTATTGGTCACTTCAACATCAATTTAACGTTATCTCGTTATATTTTCTACCGGCATCGATGGATTGTTCCTGCCCTAAGGGGCCCAAGTTTCCGAGGCTCGTCCGTGAAGGGTTCGATCGTGCCGGAGCATTGGTAAAGTCAGCCCGGCGGTCTGCGGCCATCCGGGCTGGAACCGTCTGCGGCCCCGGCGGGCTTCTTAGTGCACCCCTTCCGCCTGCATCGCCTCGACGCGGATCTCTTCCGTCAGTTGCGCCTTCAGGGCGGAGAATTCCGGGGTCGTCTTCATCGTGTAGTGGCGCGGATGGGGCAGGTCGACGGGAATGTCGGCCTTGATGCGGCCGGGGCGGGCCGACATGACGATGACGCGGGAGGCGAGGAAGATCGCTTCCTCGATGTCGTGGGTGACGAAGAGCACGGTCTTTCGCTCGCGCTCCCAGATGCCGAGTAGCAGTTCCTGCATCAGGCCGCGGGTCTGGTTGTCGAGGGCGCCGAACGGCTCGTCGAGCAGAAGGATCTCGGGATCGTTGGCGAGGGCGCGGGCGATGGCCGTGCGCTGCTGCATGCCGCCGGAGAGCTGCTTCGGATAATGGTTCTCGAAGCCGCGCAGGCCCACCTTCTCGGTATAGGAGGCGACGATCTCCTGGCGCTCCGCCTTCGGCATGCCCTTCTCGCGCAGGCCATAGGCGATGTTCTCGGCGATCGTCAGCCACGGGAACAGCGTATAGGACTGGAACACCATGCCCCGGTCGGCGCCGGGCCCCTTGATCTCGCGGCCGTTGAGCAGCACGCGCCCATTGCTCGGGCGGTCGAGGCCCGCCACGATGCGCAGGAGCGTGGACTTGCCGCAGCCGGACGGGCCGAGGATGGTGATGAAGTCGTTCTGCGCCACCTGCAGGTTTGTAGGTTCGAGCGCCCGCACGGGCGCGCCGCCGCGCACGCCCGGGAACACGCGCGAGACGTTGTCGATCTGGAGGATCGTGCCGGTCATGCGAGTCTCCAGGGGAAGAGCGAGCGGTTGAGCGCCTTGAACAGGAAATCCGAGATGAGGCCGATGACCCCGATGACGATGATGCCGAAGATCATCTGGCCCGTCGCGAGAAGCGCCTGGCTGTCGATGATCATATGCCCGATGCCCGACGAGGAGCCGATCAGTTCCGCCACGATGACGTAGGTCCAGGCCCAGCCGAGCACGAGGCGCAGGATCTCGGCGATCTCGGGCGCATTGGCGGGGATGAGCACGCGCTTCACCACGCCCCGGTCCTTCGAGCCCAGTGTGTAGGCGGCCTCGACGAGGTCGCGGCGCGTGTTGCCCACGGCCACCGCCACCATCAGGATGATCTGGAAGACCGAGCCGATGAAGATCACGAGGAGCTTCTGCATCTCGCCGATGCCGGCCCAGAGGATGAGGAGCGGCACGAAGGCCGAGGCCGGCAGATAGCGGGCGAAGGACACGAAGGGCTCGAGGAACGCCTCGAAGGACTTGTAGGCGCCCATCATGATGCCGATCGGCACGGCGATGACCGCCGCGAGGATGAAGCCGCCGACGACGCGCCAGACCGTGACGCCTATATCGTTCAGGAAGCCGAAGCGCGTGAGCAGCAGCCAGCCGTCCTGCATCATGGTGATCGGGTCGGCCAGGAAGGTGCGCGAGACGAAGCCGCCCAGGGTCGCGAAGGCCCAGGCGGCGAAGAAGAGGACGAAGAAGGAGATGCCGAGCGTGACGCGCGCGCCCTGGCTGACCGGTTCAAGGGGACGAGGCATGTGTGATCTGTGCGGCCATCCGACCTTGGGGTGCCGGATGGTGTTCTTGAGGAAAAGATAAGGCGATGGCCCGCATGGAATCGGGCCATCGCCTCGGTAAAGGCGTTACTGGATGAAGCTCGTGTCCGCCAGGGCTTCCATGTCCGGCTTCTGCTTGATGACGCCGGTTTCCAGAAGCAGGTCGGCGGCTTCCGCCGAGAAGGTCTTGAACTCGTCCGCGAAGAACTTCTTGTTGGCCTCGCGGTCCTGCCAGCGCAGGAACTGCGCCGACTTGCCGAAGGCCTCGCCGGTCTGCTTCACGTCCGCGCCCATGATCTCGTAGGCCTTCGCCTGATCCTTGGAGATCATGTCGAGGGCTTCGAAATAGCTGTCCGCGAAAGCCTTCGCGGCCTTCGGGTTGTCGGCGAGGAATTTCGGCGTGCAGCCGAAGGTATCCATCACCATCGGATAGTCGAGGGTGGTGGCGATGATCTTGCCCGCCTGCGGGGCGGCGCGAACCGAGGAGAGATAGGGCTCGTAGGTCATGGCCGCATCGTTCTGACCCGCGATGAAGGCCTGGGCGGCGGGGCCGGGCTCCATGTTGACCACCGTCACGTCCTTCACGGAGAGCCCGTTCTTCTTCAGCATCCAGGAGAGGGCGAAATAGGGTGAGGTGCCGGGCGCGGAGGCCGCCACCTGCTTGCCCTTGATGTCCTTGATGGAGGCGATGTCGTTCTTCACCACCATGCCGTCCGCGCCATAGCTCTTGTCGAGTTGGAAGATCTGCTTGGTGGGAACGCCGTTGGCGTTCCACACGATCCAGGTCTCGACCGTGGTGGCCGCGCACTGGATGTCGCCGGACTGGATGGCGAGGTGGCGGCTGGCCTGCGGGACCTTCTTGATCGTCACGTCGAGGCCGTTCTTCTTGAAGATTCCGGCTTCCTTCGCGAGCGTCAGGGGCGCGAAGCCCGTCCAGCCCGAGATGCCGATGGCCACTTTCGTCTCCTGCGCCGAGGCGGAGCCGACCGTCAGCGCCAACACGGCCAAACCACCCAATACCGCCTTCATTGCTGCCTCCGTTGTTCTAATTCCCTGTCTCGACCCGCCGACTGCGCCCTCTGGAAGGTTTTCGCGTTCTGCGCGTCCGGTCGGTCTCTTCGAGCGGGCGAATGGCACCATGCCGGAGCGGCAATGTCAAATGTATAGACATTTCGACCTGCCGGTGTTTTGGGCATCGCCCGCCAAATATTTGCGCTTCCAAAGGCCTCGCTCATCGTTGGGCTCTCCCTAAGCCCTCATCCTGAGGGCCGCCGGAGGCGGCGTCTCGAAGGACGAGGGCGTTTGCAGAGACCACTGAATCCTCCTTCGAGACGGTCGCGGTGCGACCTCCTCAGGATGAGGGTGGAGATTGATGAGCCGGACTTTCAGGTCGGTCCGGCGCGATCTCGACGAGGACCGCGCGGCCGGTCCCGGACAGAAGGATAAGATCCTGGGACGCCTCCAGCATCAGCGTGTCGAGCGCCTGGAGCGAATGGATCGCCGAATCGAGCGTCACGTCGAACGGGCCGTCGAGCGGGACGAGGAAGGCGGCAACGGTGTCCTCCGAGAGCAGCGCCACGCCGGATTCGACGAACCGCGTCCGGTGCCGGAACTGCCCGCGCCGCGTCATCACGTTGAGGTCGCGGATCGGGCCCGCGAGGAGCCGCCCGGTGGTGATGTCGTCGCCGGAGAAGGAAAGCTTGGGAGAGGCCCGGTCGAGCGGATAGGCGATGCCCTCCACGTCGAGCTCGATGCCGCCGCCCTCCACGACGATCAGCGTGCGGTCGATTCCCGGGAAGAGCGAGAAAGGACCGTCCGAGGCGACATCCGCCATGCTCATGCGCCAGCCGAAGGTCTCGAAGCCCGAGCCCTCCGGAAAGGCGGCGACCTCCGCGGTGGTGCCGCCGCCGTTCTTCCAGGGAACGCGGACGAGATCCGCGTTGCGGACGATCCGCGCTTTCATCACCGAAGGCTCGGCAGGTTGAGGCCATGCTCGCGGGCGCAGTCGACCGCGATGTCGTAGCCGGCATCCGCATGACGCATCACGCCGGTCGCCGGGTCGTTCCAGAGCACGCGCTCGACGCGCCTGGCCGCTTCCGGCGTGCCGTCGCAGACGATCACCATGCCCGAATGCTGCGAGAAGCCCATGCCGACGCCGCCGCCGTGGTGCAGCGAGACCCAGGACGCCCCGGAGGCGCAGTTGAGGAGGGCGTTGAGGAGCGGCCAGTCGGACACCGCATCCGACCCGTCCTTCATGGCTTCCGTCTCGCGGTTCGGGCTCGCGACCGAGCCGGAATCGAGATGATCACGGCCGATCACGATGGGCGCCTTCAGCTCGCCCTTGGCCACCATCTCGTTGAAGGCGAGGCCGAGGCGGTGACGGTCGCCGAGGCCGACCCAGCAGATGCGCGCGGGCAGGCCCTGGAACTTGATGCGTTCCTTGGCCATGTCGAGCCAGTTGTGCAGGTGCTTGTTGTCGGGCAGCAGCTCCTTCACCTTGGCGTCGGTCTTGTAGATATCCTCCGGATCGCCCGAGAGCGCGGCCCAGCGGAACGGTCCGATGCCGCGGCAGAAGAGCGGGCGGATATAGGCCGGCACGAAGCCCGGGAAGTCGAAGGCGTTGTCGACGCCTTCCTCCTTGGCCATCTGGCGGATGTTGTTGCCGTAATCGAGGGTCGGCACGCCGGCCTTGTGGAAGTCCAGCATGGCGCGCACGTGCTCGGCCATCGACTGCTTGGCGGCATGCTCCACGGCCTTGGGGTCGGTCTCGCGCTTGGCTTCCCACTCGCCGAGCGTCCAGCCCTTCGGCAGGTAGCCGTTGATCGGATCGTGCGCCGAGGTCTGGTCCGTGACCGCATCGGGACGGATGCCGCGCCGGTAGATCTCGGGGAAGATCTCGGCTGCGTTGCCGAGGAGGCCGACGGAGACGGGCTTCTTCTCGCGGCAGGATTGCTCGATGATCGCGAGCGCCTCGTCGAGCGTGTCGGCGCGCCGGTCGACATAGCCCGTGCGCAGGCGGAACTCGATGCGGCTCGGCTGGCATTCCACCGCCAGGCAGGAGGCGCCGGCCATGGTGGCGGCGAGCGGCTGCGCGCCGCCCATGCCGCCGAGTCCTGCGGTCAGGATCCAGCGGCCGGAGAGATCGCCGTTATAGTGCTGGCGGCCCACCTCCACGAAGGTCTCGTAGGTGCCCTGCACGATGCCCTGGGTGCCGATATAGATCCAGGAGCCGGCCGTCATCTGGCCGTACATCATGAGCCCCTTGCGGTCGAGCTCATGGAACTTGTCCCAGTTGGCCCAGTGCGGCACGAGGTTGGAATTGGCGATCAGCACGCGCGGCGCGTCCGGGTGGGTGCGGAACACGCCGACCGGCTTGCCCGACTGCACGAGCAGCGTCTCGTCGGCCTCCAGGTTCTTCAGCGCCGCGACGATGCGGTCGAAGCTCTCCCAGTCGCGCGCGGCGCGGCCGATGCCGCCATAGACGACGAGCTCGCCCGGCTTCTCGGCGACGTTCGGGTCGAGGTTGTTCATCAGCATGCGAAGCGGCGCCTCCGTCAGCCAGCTCTTGGCGGACAGCTCGGTGCCATGGGGAGCGCGGATCACGCGGGCGTTGTCGATGCGGGTCATGAAACGGATCCTCGGTTCAAGCTTTGGATTGGGCGAAGGTGAGACAGGTTTGAAGGATGAGCGTGAGCGCCGCGCGCATGGGCGCGGCATGATCCTGGTCGTAGGCGCTCGGCCATTCGCCTTCTGAAACGGGGCCGAGCGGCTCCTTCATGTAGCCGCGGCAGGCGAGCTCCATCTGGACCGCGTGAACGCCCGCCTCGGGGCGCCCGAGGCTGCGCGTGATGTAGCCGCCCTTGAAGCGCCCGTTGACCACATGGCTGAAGCCGCTGCCCGAGCAGACCGTCTCGATGGCGTCGCTCAAGGATGGCGCGCAGGTGGTCCCGCCATTGGTGCCGATGTTGAAATGGGGCAGGGTGCCGTCGAACAGGCGCGGGATGACCGACCGGATCGAGTGGCAGTCATAGACCACGACGGCGCCGTGCCGTGAGCGCAGCCGCTCGATCTCGGCGCGAAGGGTGGCGTGATAGGGATCGAAGAAGCGCTCGCGCCGCGCGGCGATTTCGTCCGCATTCGGCTCGGCGCCCGGCTCGTAGAGCGGCTCGCCGTCGAAGGTCGTCGTCGGGCACAGCTCCGTGGTGGCCTGGCCCGGATAGAGCGACACGCCGGACGGATCGCGGTTCACGTCGATCACCGTGCGGGAGATCGTGGTGCGGATCACGGTGGCCCTGAGCGAGGAGGCGAAATCGTAGAGTCGCTCGATCCACCAATCGGCGTCCTTGCGCGCCAGCCAGGGAGACACGAGGCCGCGTTCGTACCCGGCGGGGATGTCGGTGCCCGTATGCGGCAGACTCACCACGAGAGGCGCGTCGTTGCGGATCACCGTGAGCCAGTCCGGATGCGCGCTCATGCCCGCACCTCATCGGTGACGAGCGGCAGCACGTCGGCCCCCGCGGCTTCGGCCAAGGCGCCGGAAATAACGAGAGCGGTGGCCTGCTCCATGTCGGGCGCCATGTGCCGGTCGTCGTCGAGGTGGGGAACCTTCGCGCGCAGCAGCGCGCGGGCGCGCTCCAGGCGCTCGCTGGATTTCATCGGCGCGTGGAAGTCGCAGCCCTGGACGGCGGCGAGCAGCTCGATGCCGATCACGTTGGCGGCATTCGCCGCCATGGGCATCAGACGCCGTGCCCCATGGGTCGCCATGGAAACATGGTCTTCCTGGTTGGCGGAGGTCGGGATCGAGTCCACGCTCGCCGGATAGGCGCGCTGCTTGTTCTCCGAGACGAGGGCCGCGGCCGTCACCTGCGGGATCATGAAGCCGGAATTGAGCCCGGGCTTCGGCGTGAGGAAGGCGGGCAGGCCCGACAGGGCCGGGTCCACCAGCATGGCGATGCGCCGCTCGGCGAGGGAACCGATCTCGCACAGGGCCATGGCGATCATGTCGGCCGCGAAGGCCACCGGCTCCGCGTGGAAGTTGCCGCCGGAGATGACCTCTCCGGTCTCCGAGAAGACGAGCGGGTTGTCGGACACGCCGTTCGCCTCGGTGCCGAGCGTTTCGCCCGCCTGGCGCAGCAGGTCGAGCACGGCGCCCATCACCTGCGGCTGGCAGCGCAGGCAATAAGGATCCTGCACGCGGTCGTCGTTGGTGAGATGAGACGCGCGGATGGCACTGCCCTGCATCAGGGCGCGCAGGGAGGCGGCGACCTCGATCTGCCCGCGATGGCGCCTGAGTTTCTGGATGCGCTCGTCGAACGGCCCGTCCGATCCCTTGGCGGCATCGGTCGCGAGCGCGCCGGTGACCAGCGCCGCCTGGAACACGCGCTCGGCTTCGAACAGGCCCGCCAGCGCGAGCGCGGTGGAGACCTGCGTGCCGTTGAGAAGCGCGAGACCTTCCTTCGGTCCAAGTGCGAGCGGCGCAAGGCCTGCCCGCGCGAGCGCGGCTTCTGCCGGCACGCGTGCGCCGTCGACGAAGAACTCGCCGACGCCCATGAGGGCCGCCGTCATGTGGGAGAGGGGCGCGAGATCGCCCGAGGCGCCCACCGACCCCTGTCCCGGAATGACCGGAATGAGGTTCGCCTCGAGGCAGGCCGTCAGGTGCTCGATGGTGGACCAGCGCACGCCCGATGCGCCTTGAGCGAGGCTCGCGAGCTTGAGGGCCATGACGAGCCGCACCACGGCGGCAGGCAGCGGCTCACCGACGCCCGCCGCGTGCGAGAGCACGATGTTGCGCTGAAGCGTCGCGAGATCGGCCGAGCCGATGCGCACGCTGGCGAGCTTCCCAAAGCCCGTATTGATGCCGTAGACCGGCTCGCCCTTGGCGACGATGGCCTCGATGGTCCGGGCGCCGGCCTCGATGGCGGCGCGGCAATCCTGATCGAGCGCGACGTCCGCTCCAAAGTAGACGCAGCGCCAATCGGCGAGCGCGACGGAGCCGGGATGAAGCATGATCGTGTGTGTCACTGTCCCCTCCAGACACGGGCGTGTAGCGGGTTGAAACCGATGCGGTAGACGAGCTCCGCCGGGCGTTCGATGTTCCAGATCGCGAGATCGCAGGACTTGCCGGGCTCCAGCGTGCCGATCCCGTCGAGCTTTCCGAGCGCGCGGGCCGCTTCGCGGGTGACGCCCGCGATGCATTCCTCGACATTCATGCGGAAGAGCGTCGCGCCCATGTTCATGGTAAGCAGGAGCGAGGTCAGCGGCGAGGTGCCGGGATTGCAATCGGTCGCCAGCGCCATGCGCGTGCCGGCTTCGCGGAAGGCGGCGATCGGTGGAAGCTTCGTCTCGCGCAGCATGTAGAAGGCGCCCGGCAGCAGCACGGCGACCGTGCCGGCCTTCGCCATGGCGGCAGCGCCTTCCTCGTCCGTGTACTCGAGATGATCGGCCGAGAGGGCCCCGTGCTCGGCCGCGAGCTTCGCGCCGTGCAGGTTCGAGAGCTGGTCGGCATGAAGCTTGATGGCGAGCCCATGCGCCCTGGCGGCGTCGAACACGCGGGCGGTCTGCTCCGGCGAAAAGGCGATGCCTTCGCAGAAGGCGTCGACCGCATCGGCAAGGCCCTCGCGGGCGAGCGCCGGCAGCATCTCGGTGCAGACCTTGTCGATGAAGGCATCCTTGTCGCCGTTCGCCTCCGGCGGCAGGGCATGGGCGCCGAGGAAGGTGGTGACGACGGAAACCGGACGCTCCCCGGCGAGACGGCGCGCGGCGCGCAAGGAGCGCGCCTCCGTCTCCAGGTCGAGGCCATAGCCCGACTTGATCTCGATGGTGGTGCAGCCTTCCGCGATCAGATGATCGAGCCGGGGCAGGGCGCTTGCCACGAGCGCGTCCTCGCTCGCCGCCCGGGTGGCCTTCACGGTGGAGACGATGCCGCCGCCGGCCCGGGCGATCTCCTCGTAGCTCGCGCCCTTCAGGCGAAGCTCGAACTCATGGGCCCGGTCGCCGCCGAAGACGAGATGGGTGTGGCAGTCCACGAGGCCTGGGGTGATCCAGCGCCCCTCGCAGTCGATTCGCTCGGCGGCATCCCAGCCGGTGGGCAAATCCCTGGCGGCTCCGGCAAAGGCGATTCGGCTATCCTTGGAGGCAACGGCTCCGCTCTCGACGATCCCGAGACCGTCGCCCTTGAGCGTCACAAGGCGAGCATTGAGCCAGACCCGATCGAAGCGCATGTTCCTGCTCCGGTGAGGTTGCGATAATGTCTATACATAATCGCAGATAATCGGTAATGTCTAGACTTATTCGATCAGATCCGATGATCTGGCGACGACATGGCTTTTTGGCGGCTGCTCGCTTCGGCGAAGCTTGAGCCGTTCCGCAGCAAAGGTGACAGCGATGCGCAGGCTCATCCTCGATCACGCCCTTCTTTCCCATGGCTGGGCGCGGAATGTCGGTCTCGATATCGAGGGTGGAACGATTGCCGCCGTGCATCCGGAGGCGAATGCCGAAGGACGCGAGCGCATCGCCGGGATTGCGCTGCCCGGTTTGCCGAACCTGCACTCCCATACCTTCCAGCGCGGCATGGCCGGGCTTGCCGAAACCCGCGGGCCGGAAGGGGACAGCTTCTGGACCTGGCGGCAGGTGATGTACCGCTTCCTCGGTTCGCTTAACCCGGAGGATGTGGAAGCCATCGCGGCCTTCGCCATGATGGAGATGCTCGAGGGCGGCTTCACGTCGCTCGCCGAGTTCCATTATCTGCACCATGGCGCCGACGGCCGTGCCTATGCCGATATCGCGGAGCTCTCCGGCCGCATCGCGGCCGCCGCGCAGGATACCGGCATGGGCCTCACCCTGCTGCCGGTGTTCTATGCGCAGGGCGGCTTCGGCGGCGCGGCGCCGACGGAGGGCCAGCGGCGGTTCATCAACGATGTGGACGGCTATGCCCGCCTCCTCGAAGGCGCACGCAAGGCCGTCGCGGGCCTCGACGACGCGGTCGTCGGAGTAGCCCCGCACAGCCTGCGCGCCGTCGGGCCCGAGAGCCTTCGCGAGGTCGTCGCCATGGCAGGCGAGGGGCCGGTCCACATCCACATCGCCGAGCAGGTGAAGGAGGTCGAGGATTGCCTCGCCTGGTCGGGGCAGCGCCCGGTGGCATGGCTGCTCGATCATGCGCCCGTGGACCGGCGCTGGTGCCTGATCCACGCGACCCACCTCGACGCGCGGGAGGTCAAGGGCATGGCCGGGAGCAAGGCGGTCGCGGGCCTGTGCCCGATCACGGAGGCCAATCTCGGCGACGGCATCTTCGAGGGCGTCGATTACCTTGCAGCCGGCGGCCGTTTCGGCGTCGGTTCCGATTCCAACATCGAGATTTCCGCACCCGGCGAACTCAAGCAGTTCGAGTACAGCCAGCGCCTCCGGCATCGCGCCCGCAATGTGCTCGCCGGGCACGAGGGGCAATCGACCGGGCGCGCCCTCTACGACAACGCGCTGGCGGGCGGCGCCCAGGCGCTCGGCCGCCGGATCGGCGCCATCGCGGCGGGGCATCGCGCCGATCTCGTGGTGCTCGATGCGGGCCATCCGGACCTCGCTGCCGTCTCGGATGATCGCTGGATCGATTCTTACGTGTTCGTGGCCGGCAAGGCCGCCATCGACACGGTGCTCGTGGCGGGCAGCCCGGTGGTCAGAGGCGGACGGCATGTGAAGCACGAGGCGATCCGCGCCCGCTATGCGCGCGTCATGGCTCGCATCCTGGCATGAGGGAAGCATGAAGCATCTGCATCAGCGCATCCGCGACGACATCGAAGCCAGGATCATGTCCGGCGAATGGCCGCCGGGCCATCGCATTCCCTTCGAGCATGAGCTGATGGCCGAATACGGCTGTTCGCGGATGACCGTGAACAAGGTGCTCTCGACGCTCGCCGCCAACGGGCTCATCACGCGAAGGCGTCGCGCCGGTACGGTCGTGGCCGAGCCGAGCAATCAGCAGGCCGTGCTGCAGATCCAGGATTTTGCCCTCGAGGCGGCGCGGGCCGGCATCGAGTATCGCTTCAAGGTCCTGCACCGCTCCATCGATCCCATCGACGCCGCCGCCGCGCAGCGGATCGGGCTGCCGGTCGGGACCAAGATGCTCTGCCTCTCCACGCTCCATGTCATGGATGACGTGCCGCAGGCCTTCGAGCAGCGCCTGATCAATCTCTCTACCGTGCCCGAGGCGAACGACGAGACGTTCAAGGACGATCCGCCCGGCACCTGGCTGCTGCGGCGCGTGCCCTGGACGGATGCGGAGCACATCCTGCGCGCCGTCAATGCGGACGGCGCGATGGCGAAGCGCCTGCAGATCCAGACGGGAGCGGCCTGCCTCGTGCTGGAGCGCAGGACATGGCAGGCAGGAGCCTTCGTGACCGAGGCGCGCATCACATATCCGGGCGACCGGCATCAGCTCGTCGGGCGGTTTTCGCCGGTTGCTTAATAATGGCGACTGGTGGGGATTCGTCCGGCGCCGGAAGCTCTCCTCCCCACCCATCTCAGGCCTGCCTGAGATGGGTATCCTCTAGCGCAAGTCGGGAACACCCGACTTGCGGTGGGGAGGGAAACAGCGCTTGCGCCTCACCTCAAACAGATGTTGGTCGATCAGCTGGACTCTCAACCCAAAGCAGCGCGCAGATCGTCGATCAGATCGTCCGCATCCTCGATGCCGACGGAGAGGCGCACGAGGCCGTCGTCGATGCCGAGTTCGGCCCGCACCTCAGCTGGCACGGAGGCGTGGGTCATGATCGCCGGATGCTCGATCAGGCTTTCCACGCCGCCCAGGCTCTCCGCCAGCGTGAAGAGCTGGCAGCGCTCCAGGAAGCGCGTCGCGCCGTCGAGGCCGCCCTTGATGCGGGCCGTGACGATGCCGCCGAAGCCGCGCATCTGGCGCTTCGCCAGCTCGTGCTGCGGGTGCGAGGCGAGACCCGGATAGATCACGCCGTCGACGCCCGGATGGGATTCGAGGAACTGGGCGATCCTGATGGCCGATGTGCAGTGCCGCTCCATGCGCAGCGACAGGGTCTTGAGGCCGCGCAGGGCCAGGAAGCTGTCGAACGGACCGGACACGGAGCCGACCGCGTTCTGCAGGAAGGCGATCTTCTCGCGCACCTCCTGGTTCTGGCCCACGATCACGACGCCGCCGACCATGTCGGAATGGCCGTTGAGGTACTTCGTGGTGGAATGCACCACGATGTCGAAGCCGAATTCGAGCGGGCGCTGAACATACGGACTGGCGAAGGTGTTGTCGGCGACGAGCAAGGTGCCGTGGCCGCGCGTTGCGGCCGCGATCGCTTCGAGGTCGGCGAGCTTCAGGAGCGGATTGGTGGGCGTCTCGACCCAGACGAGCCTGGTGTTGGGACGAAGTGCCGCCTTCACCGCATCGGGGTTGCCGAGGTCGACATAGGTGATGTCGAGCCCGGCCGATTGCTTGCGCACGCGCTCGAAGAGGCGGCGCGTGCCGCCATAGAGATCGTCGGAGGCGACGATGTGGGAGCCGTGCTCCAGCATGTCGAGAATGGTGGCGCTCGCCGCGAGGCCGGACGAGAAGGCGAAAGCCGCCGTGCCGCCTTCGAGGTCGGCGATGCAGCGCTCGAAGGCCATGCGGGTCGGGTTCTGCGAGCGGGCATATTCGAAGCCCTTGTGAACGCCGGGGCTCTCCTGCGCGAAGGTCGAGGTGGCGTAGATCGGCATCATCACCGCGCCCGTGGTGGGATCGGGCGACTGGCCCGCATGGATGCAGCGGGTGGCGAAATCGAGCTGGTTGCGGGCGGTCATTATGGGTGGATCCGATAGAAGTTGATGAGGTCGATGCGGGTGGCGAGACCGACGAAGGAATCGCCGTCCATGATCACCGGCACGAGGCCGGCGGCGAAGAGGGGCAGGAGCTCCTTGACCGGAGCATCGGCGGATATCGTCCGAAGGCGCGTCACCATCACGTCGCGCACCGGCTTGTCGAAGACGCTCCCGGGAGCGCCCTCATGGGCGACCAGCGCGTCGAGGATGTCGCTCTCGTCGATGAGGCCGACCACGTGGCCGTCCTCGATCACCGGCAGCTGCGAGACATCGGAGGAGCGCATGCGGGCGAAGGCCGAGCGCAGGGTCTCGCTGGGCGAGACGAAGATCGTCGCGCCTTCGCCGAAGGGATTGATCACCACGTCGCGCGCCGTGCCGGTCGTCTTGCGGTCGAGCCAGCCTTCCTGCGCGATGAAGGCATCGTTGAACACCTTCGACAGGTACTTGGCGCCCGTGTCGCACACGAGGGTGACGACGCGCTTGGGCTCCGTCTGCTCGCGGCAATAGCGCAGGGCGGCGGCCAGCAGCGTGCCGGAGGAGGAGCCCGCCAGGATGCCTTCCTTGCGAAGCAATTCGCGAGCGGCGGAAAAGCTCTCCTTGTCGCCGATGGAATAGGCCTTCTTCACCAGGGAGAGGTCGCAGTTCGGCGGCACGAAATCCTCGCCGATGCCCTCGACCGCCCAGGAGCCGGCCTCGGTCATCTCGCCCGTCTCGACGAGCGGCGCGAGGATCGAGCCGGCCGGATCCGCCAGCACCATCGCGGTCTTGGGCGAGGCCTTCCTGAGATACCGCCCGATCCCCGTGAGCGTGCCGCCGGAACCGACGCCGACCACGACCGCATCCACGTCGCCCTCCATCCCGTCCAGGATCTCGGGGCCGGTGCTCGCCTCGTGGGCGGCCGGGTTGGCGGGGTTCTCGAACTGGTTGATGTAGACGGCGCCGGGCGTCCTCGCCGTGATCGCCTGGGCGAGGTCCTGGTAATAATCCGGGTGACCCTTGCCCACGTCGGAGCGGGTGATGACGACCTCGGCGCCCAGGGCCTTGGCGTGCAGGACCTTCTCCCGGGACATCTTGTCCGGCACCACGAGGAGGGTGCGGTAGCCCTTGCTGGCGCCGACCAGCGCCAGGCCGACGCCCGTGTTGCCGGCCGTCGCCTCGATGATGGTGCCGCCCGGCTTCAGGCGCCCGTCGGCTTCCGCCGCCTCGATCATGGCGCGGGCCGGGCGGTCCTTGATCGAGCCGCTCGGATTGGCGCTCTCAAGCTTGAGGAAGAGCCTGCAAGGACCGGTATCCAGCCCCGTCACCTCGACGAGGGGAGTTCTTCCGATCAGGTCCAGGGCTCCGTGGGCGGCCATTTTGCATCTTTCTTATGTGGAATAGTTTAATTGTTTCTTTTCTGACGTGAAACAGGAAGTTCCTTACAGATCCGTACGTGAATTGTCACCTGCCGTTCTCATCACTCAACCGCGATTGACCGCCTTGGGTCCCGAGAACCGGCCCGGCTCATGGCCGGCCGCAGGGGCCTCAGTGCTTGATGTAGTCGTAGAGCGGCCCCGAGCACTGGGAGACGAGGATCAGCAGAAGAATGCCGATGAACCACAGCCAGGAGCCGCTCCGCTGCGATTTGGTCTCTGCCTGCTGGGGAACCTGAGCCCGGATGACGGGCCCTGGAGGAGCGGGCAGGCGCTCGATCAGTTCCGCCGATGCCGCGGCCATGCTGCCGGCCAGCCCGAGGAACCGGAAGCGCACGGGAATCCCGCCGACGAACTCGACCTCCGCGGGCTGAATCGCCGCCTCGTGATAAACCCACCAATACTCCTTGCGGTCATCCATCCTGTAGCCCTTCAAAGTCGAACCGCTGGCCTTCCATTGGGTTCAAGTTGATCTAGAAAGTCAGAGCCAATACAGCCAGCATGGCGAAGTGTTGAGCGGGTTTCAGGAGTTTGCATGAACGTTCTCGTAACAGGCGGGGCAGGATATATCGGCGGCCACATGGTTCTGGCCCTGCTCGATGCCGGCCACAAGCCTATCGTGTTCGACAACCTGTCGACCGGATTCCGCTGGTCCGTTCCGGAGGGCGTGCCGCTCGTCATCGGCGACGTGGGCGATTTTGAACTGGTGCTGCGGACGCTGCAGGAGCATCAGATCGATGCCATCGCCCATTTCGCCGCCAAGCTCATCGTGCCGGAATCCGTCACAGACCCGCTGGGCTACTACCTGAACAACACGGTCAAGAGCCGCTCCCTCATGGCCGCGGCCGTTGCCGCAGGCGTCAAGAAGTTCGTGTTCTCGTCGACCGCCGCCGTCTACGGCGATACCTCCGACAGGCCGATCGACGAGGATGCGCCCTTGGGTCCCCTGTCGCCCTATGGCAGCTCGAAGCAGCTGACGGAGGTCATGCTGCGCGACGTCGCGGCCGCCCACGACATGCGTTACGTGATCCTGCGCTACTTCAACGTGGCGGGCGCCGATCCGCTGATGCGCCATGGCCAGTCCACGGCGAACGCCACCCACCTGATCAAGGTGGCGGTGCAGACGGCTCTCGGCATGCGCTCCCGCATGGAAGTCTTCGGCACGGATTATCCGACCCCGGACGGCACCTGCATCCGCGACTACATCCATGTGAGCGACCTGATCTCGGCCCATGTGCAGGCGCTGACCCATCTCGACAGGGGCGGCGAGAGCCTCGTGGTGAATTGCGGCTACGGGCACGGCTATTCCGTGTCAGAGGTCATCGACACCGTGCGGCGGGTCTCGGGCAAGCCCGTGGAAGCCCGGATCGGCCCGCGGCGGGCAGGCGACCCGGTGACGATCGTGGCGGATTCGTCCCGCATCCGCGCCCGGCTGGGATGGGAGCCCCGCCTCGACGATCTCGCCACCATCGTGGAGCACTCCCTGCGGTGGGAAACCATGCTCCGGGAGCGGAACCTGAAGCTCTAATATGAGCGTGGATGCCGACCGCTGATAAGGGCGGGTTAAGAACCTCTGCCTCAAATGCTCGTCAGGCGCCGGGTCGATTCCCGGCGCCGCTGGAACAGCCGGGCAGGAGGGCGGAAGCATGGGCGAGGGCAGGGGAGCGGGCGTCAATGGAATTCTGCTGCTGAGCCGCCTGCTGCTGGCAGGCTGCTTCCTGCCGGGCGCCATCGGGCGCCTTTCGAACATTTCCGGCCTCGCGGCTGCCCTGACCCTCAAGGGCATGCCCTACGGCGACGTGGTGGCCACCATGGTGGTCCTGGCCGAAGTCTTCGGGCCGCTGGCTCTCATCTTCGGATTCGCGCCGCGCCTGAGCGCCTCCGTCCTGATCGGGGCGCTCGTGGTGACGACGGGCACCCTGCATCGCTTCTGGGATTACGGCGGCCTGAACCGGCAGGCCGAGCAGGCGGTCTTCCTCTCCCATCTCGGGGTCCTGGCCGGCCTTCTCCTCTACGGCCTGACGGGTCCCGGCGCATGGAGCTGGCAGGGCTGGTGGCGGGGCCTGAACGGCAAGGCGAAGCCCGCCAAGGGCAGGAAGAAGCAGCCGTCGCGCCCGCGCACCCCGAAGCCCCGGCCCGCGCCGGCCCGGCCCGTGGCGGATGAGGACGAACTGGCCGATGCGGCCTGAAGGGGCGATGGATCGAGGCGCTACAGCATCGGACCCAAAAGTGGACTTGCACTTTTGGGATTGATCCGATGCTTTCTCTCTTGGCTGGCGCATCGTTCAAAGCGGAAAACCGGGTCCACTTTTCCGCATGATGCGCCAGGCTGGACACGACGTGCTTTCGCCTGCAAGGCTCCTGCCTTCATTCAGCCTCTTATCCCCGCCATAAACCGTTGCTGTGCCGTGCTTTTGCGCACGGGCACCGGTGAATTTTCCAGGTTAGCAGTGGCGTCATGCTCAATTCGTTTTCGCGTTGCATTCTCGGTCTGTCCGTCGCCCTCGCGTGCGCATCTCCCGCCGCTGCCCAGCAATCCTCCGATCCGCTGACCCGTTTCCTCGACGGCATCTTCAAGAAGCCAGCGCCTCAGCAGCAAGTGCCGCAGGCCGCGCCTCCGCCGCCGGCGGC
>JAEWKH010000008.1 GCA_023386155.1 Pseudomonadota bacterium | reverse complement strand
AGCCGGCCGCCGACTTCACCGGCGACGTCACGTTCCAGTACGTGGTCAAGGATCCGAACGGCGGCGAGAGCGAAGCCCGGACCTTCACGATCACCGTGATGGCAGTCAATCAGGCGGCGACCATCGGTGGCGACATCACCGGCGCGCTGAGCGAGGACGGCGCCGAGACGAGCGTCTTCGGCACTCTCACGATTGAGGACGACGATGCAGGCGAGGCCGTGTTCCAGGCTGTCGACGACGACGCTCTGGTGACGGACTACGGCACCTTCACGTTCGACGCGGACACCGGCGACTGGACCTTCGCCCTCAACAACGCGGCTGCTCAATCCCTGAAGGCCGGTCAGACAGTCGAGCAGACCCTGACCGTCAAGTCGCATGACGGCTCCGCGACCCAGACCATCACGGTCACGGTCACGGGCGCGAACGATGCCCCCACGGCCGCCGCAGCCGGCAACAGCGCTTCCGGCGATGAGGACAAGACTCTTACCGGTGCGCTTCCCGAGGCGGCGGATGTCGATGGCGACACTCTGACCTATGAACTGGTGGCGCCCGTGGCGGGCCTGACGCTCAACGCCGACGGCACCTTCCGCTACGTACCGCCGGCCGACTTCAACGGCAACGTCGTCTTCCAGTACGTGGTCAAGGATCCGCACGGCGGCGAGAGCGAAGCCCGGACCTTCACCCTGACGATCAAGCCGGTGAACGACGCGCCGCGCGACATCACTCTGTCGAGCAGCAAGGTGGCGGAGAATTCGGCTGTGGGAACGGAAGTCGGCAAGCTGACGGTCTCCGACCCTGAAGGTGGCCAGTTCACCTATGAACTGGTGGACAGCGCGAATGGGCGCTTCACGATCGACACGACGGGCACTCTGAAGGTCGCCGACGGCATCAAGCTCGATTACGAGCAGGCCACGTCGCACACGATCAAAATCCGTGTGAAGGACGCTGCCGGCGCCACTCTCGAGAAGTCCCTCACGATCGATGTGACCGACGTCGCAGACGAGACCGTGACGGGCACCGCCACGGACGACGTGCTCAAGGGCGGCGCCGGGAAGGACGTGTTCAAGGGCGGCCTCGGCAACGACATGCTTTCCGGCGGCCTCGGCAACGACACGCTGACCGGCGGCATAGGCAAGGACGTCTTCATCTTCGACACGAAGCTCGGCACGTCGACCACGGACCGGAAGGTCAACTTCGACAAGATCACCGACTTCTCGGTCAAGGACGACAGCATCCACCTCGACAACGCCATCTTCAAGAAGCTGGGCACGAAGGGCACGGCCGACAAGCCGGCCCAGCTCAGCAAGGCGTTCTTCACCATCGGCACCAAAGCCAAGGACAAGAACGACTACATTGTCTACAACGACAAGACCGGCGTTCTGTCCTACGATGCCGACGGCTCGGGCAAGGGCAAGGCGGTGGAGTTCGCGCAGCTCTCCAAGAAGCTCGCCCTGACAAACAAGGACTTCTTCGTCGTCTAAGACGACCTCAGAGATCCTTGGTCTCCGACGAACGGAAGCGCCCTGTGAGAACCCTCACAGGGCGCTTTCTCATGTTGGGTGCCGAAGGCCCGTGTCTCGCGACGGCCGCAGCCCGATGCGCCTCACTCGCCGGGGCGCGTGATCGAAAACTTGGTCTCGGGCGTCGCCACGAAATAGTCCCGGTAGCCGGAGCGGGCGATGGGGCGCATGGCGGCGGTGTCGACGAGGCCGTTCACGATGTAGCGGTCGTCGATGTGGATGCCCACCACCTGCCCGATGACGAGGTAGTAGGACGGCTCGCCTCCCCCGAGGGGATTGAGCGGCACGGTCTGCAGCCATTTGCATTCGAGCGCCGCGCTGGCATCCGCCACCCGTGGCGGCTTCACGAGACGGGAGGGCGCTGGTTTCAGCCCGGCATGCGCCATCTCGCTCTCGCCCCGCGGCAGAACCGCGGAGGTCAGGTTCATCTGCTCGCGCAGGTCGTAGGTCGCCAGATTGCAGACGAACTCCCCCGTCTCCTCGATGAAGGTGAGCGCGTCCTTCTTTCCCGAGGACGAGAACGCCACCATGGGCGGGCGCTCGGAGACGGCATTGAAGAACGAATAGGGCGAGAGGTTCACCTCCCCTTTCGCGCTCATGGCGGTGATCCAGCCGATGGGCCGGGGCGTGACGATGGCCTTGAACGGATCGTGGGGAAGGCCGTGGGCGTTGGTCGAGGTTTCGTAGAACATGATGAAGTGTCTTCCGGCGAGGGGGAGCCGTTCCGCCGCAAACTGACGCGGCGAACGGACCTGTCAGAACCGCGTCACGATATCCGCGAGGTTGGGCCTGTCCCGGTCGGAGGGAACCTCCCTGGCCGTGCCGATATGGACGAAGCCGGCAATCCGCTCGCCGGGCTTCAGTCCCAGGGCGTCCAGCACCCGCCGGTCGAAGGCGCCCCAGCCCGTGAGCCAGGACGCGCCGTATCCGAGGGCATTCGCCGCGGTGAGGAGGTTCATGCAGGCCGCGCCGGCCGAAAGCACCTGCTCCCAGTCGGGGATCTTCACATGCGGGACCACGCGGGACACCACGGCGACGACGAGCGGCGCCTGCGTGAAGCGCTCCCGCTCGGCGGCGAGCTGCTCGGCAGTGGCGCCCGGATTGTCGGCCTGGAAGGCACCGGCCAGGACCTCCCCGAGGCGGCCCCGTGCCTCGCCCTGGATCAGGATGAAGCGCCAGGGAACCAGCTTGCCGTGATCCGGCACCCGAGACGCCACCTTGAGGAGGGTTTCGACCTCCTGCTCGCCCGGACCGGGCTCGCCGAGCCAGCGCGGGGGAACGGAGCGACGCTGCATTAGGCGGGAGAGGCACTCATTCATGGCATCTTCATCCGGCTCGAATAATGTGGAACAATGTAAGTGGATGCTCTCGAAGGCTGCGAACCAGGCAAGCCCCGGCTTGCCATCGTGTCGCCGTCTTGCTGCGCTTGAGGGTGCGCGGGCATTCCAAGGACAGGCCGCTGGCACAACAGAAACAGCAGCGGATGTATAGGGGGAGTGCGGTCAGACGCCAAGCCGGTTTCAGACCAAGGCAACTCCGGCGGTATGCTCGAGGCATGCCGAGGGGCGGCTCATGGGACGGGGTTGGGTGGCGAGACACCGCCAGAGAGCAATGCAGACATCGATTTCCGGACCCGACAGTCCCCCTTCCCCGGCAGCCTGGCCGCAGCGCCAGGCGCTGATGGCCTTCGCCCTCATCCTTGCGGCCTGGGCCCTGGCCGCCGCCATCTGGCCCCTGACCGGCACCGTCGTTCCCTGGGACTCGAAGAACCAGTTCTACCCGACCCTGCGCTACCTGGGCAGCGCGCTGGCCCACGGCGAGCTCCCCCTCTGGAACCCCTACCATTTCGGCGGGCACCCCTCGGCGGCTGATCCTCAGTCCCTGCTCTTCACGCCCACCATGCTGCTGTTCGGCTGGCTCGTCCCCGAGCCGTCCATGCAGCTCTTCGACGTGGTCGTGTTCGCCCATTTCCTCCCCGGGGCGCTGGCCTTCGTGCCCCTGTTCCGCCGCAGGGGATGGCACCCGGCGGGAGCCGTGGTGGCCGCCCTCGTCTTCATGCTCGGCGGCTCCGCCACGGCCCGGCTCCAGCACACGGGCATGATCTTCAGCTACGGCCTCTTCCCGCTTGCCTTCTGGCTCCTGGAGGAGGCCCTGGACCGCCGCTCGTATCTGTACGGGCTCCTGTTCGCCGTCAGCGCCGCCATGATGGTCATCGGGCGCGATCAGGTCGCCTTCCTCTGCGCCCTGACCCTCATCGCGCTCGCCGCCCAGCGGATCTGGACTGCACCCCAATCCTTCGCCTATCTCAAGTCCCGCCTCGGGCTCCTGGCCTTCATGGGACTGGTCGGCGGCGCGCTTCTCGCCGTGCCGATCGTCCTGACGATGCAGTTCCTCGCCACGTCGACGCGCCCCTCCTTCGGCTTCGGGGTGGCCGCCATGGGGTCCCTGCCCCCGGAGAGCCTGGCGACGATCCTGTTCGGCAACGTCTTCGGCTCCCTGCGCTGGACCTACGACTACTGGGGGCCGGACTGGCATAGCCTGTCCGAGGGAACCTGGACGGACCGGGCGACCAACTACCTGTTCATCGGCACGGTCCCGGCTCTCCTTCTCCTCTGGCACGGGGTCGCGGGCGGGCGCCTGTTCGCCCGCGAGTTCCGGTTCTTCCTCGTCATGGGGATCGCCGCCCTGCTCTATGCGCTCGGGCGCTACACCCCCGGCTTCGAGGTCATCTTCGATCTCATGCCGGGCGTGAACCTCTACCGCAGGCCGGCCGACGCGACCTTCCTGGTCAACATCGCCCTGGCCTTCGCGGCCGGCTACCTCGTCCACCGGTACGTGACGGAAGGCCTGCCGCGCTGGAGCCGGGCCGGGCTCGGGCGGCTCCGGGGAGCCCTGCCGCTCCTCGCGCTAGGCCTCCTGGCCGCAGCCATCGCCAGCGCCCTGGCCTTTGCCATCAAGGGGGGACATGCCTCCCCCGCCCTCATCGAGATCGGCGTGAGCCTTGCCGCGGCCACCCTGGCCATGGCCGTGATCGCCAGGATGAGCGGCGTCCCGCGCTGGCGCGAGGCCATGGCCCTCGTCCTGGTGACCCTGACGGGTGCCGAGCTGATCGGCCGCCATGCGGCCTCGGCGCTGAACGCGGAGCCTGCCGAGCGCTACACGGTGTTCACGAAGCTGCCGCCCGAGCAGCTGCAGGGCCTGCAGATCCTCAAGCGCGAGCTGGCGGAGCGCCATGCGAAAGGCGAGTATCCCCGCGTCGAGATCCTTGGCCTGAAGGGCGCCTGGCAGAATGCCTCCATGGTCCTCGGCATCGAGGACATCATCGGCTACAACCCCCTGCGCCTGGCCGATTACGAACGCGCCATCGGCCCTGGGGAAAACGCGGAAGACCCCAATCTGCGCCGTTTTCCGACGAGCTTTCGCGGCTACAAGTGCCAGCTCGCGAGCCTTCTCGGCCTCGACTACGTCGTGCTCGACCGCCCGGTCGAGCAACTGCCGCGCCACTTCCCGCGCCTGACCGGCGCCGAGGTCGTCTACGGGACCGGGCGGATGTGGATCTACCGCCTGAACACCTCCGTTCCGCGCGCCTACGTGGCGCATCATGTGGCACCCGTCGATTCCGAGGCCGTGCTGGGCCTGGAGGAGCTGCCGGAGTTCAACCGCGAGACCGAGGCCCTCATCGACGACGAAAGCATGCCGCTGCTCAAGACCTCCTACGCGCCGGCAGACCCCGCCCGCGACACGGCCAAGGGAGAAGCGCGGATCGTCAGCTACCAGAGGAACTCGGTCACGCTGGAGGTCGAAAGCACGGGGAGCGGCATCCTGGTGCTCCACGACATTCATTATCCCGGCTGGGAGGCTTGGGTCGACGGCGAGCGCCGGCCGATCCTGCGCGCCAATCTTCTGTTCCGCGGCGTCGAGATCGGCCCGGGACGGCATCGGGTCGAGTTCCATTTCCGCCCGATGTCGCTCGAAAATCTGGTTGCAGCCGCGGCCGATCTCGTCGAAAGCGAGGAGACGCCGATCCAGACGGCCATTGCCTCCCCGCTCCAATGAGAGCTGATTTTCAACCGATGACCTTGTTCGTGAAGCACCGTATTTGGATTCTCGGCCTTTTCGGCCTCGTCGCAGCCGGCGCCGCCTCGGCCCAGTCGCCTGCCGTGCCGTCTCTGTCGCAGAGCCCTCCTCCGATCTCCCTCGGGCAGGTGGCGCTCAATGCCGGTGCGACCTTCGCCGGCAGCAACGAGCCGATCCGCTCGGGACTCGTGTGGCGGATCTACGAGGATCGCGGGGACGCGTCCCAGCCCAACATCGTCGCCCGGTCCACCAGCCCCATGCCGAGCTTCACCCTCTCGCCGGGCAATTACATCATCCACGTGGCCTACGGCTTTGCGAGCGCATCGAAGCGCATCAGCGTCCAGCGCGGGAACCTCAACGAGCGTCTCGCCATCAATGCCGGCGCGCTTCAGCTGAAAGGCGCCGTGAGCGGAAACCCGATCCCGGCCAACCGCATCGCCTTCTCGGTCTATGTGCCGGAGGCGCAGAACTCGGAAGGGCGCCTCGTGATCGCCGATGCCAAGGCGAACGACATGATCCGCCTGCCCGAGGGCACCTATCACGTGGTGTCCACCTTCGGCGATGCCAACGCCATCATGCGCAGCGACCTGAAGGTTGAATCGGGACGCGTCACCGAAGCGACCCTCAATCACCGGGCCGCCACGGTGACGCTCAAGCTGGTCGGTTCGGCCGGCGGCGAGGCCTTTGCCGGCACGGCCTTCAGCGTGCTCACCCCCGGCGGCGACGTGATCCGCGAGGCCATCGGCGCCTTCCCGTCCGTCACGCTGGCCGAGGGCGAATACGTCCTGATCGCGCGCCACGAGGGCAAGGTCTATACCCGCGAGTTCAAGATCGAGAGCGGACTCGATCGCGACATCGAGATCATCGCCACCCCTTAGAGCCTCGGACCCAAAAGTGGATTCCACTTTTGGGCTCAATCCGATGCTCCACTCTTCGCGAGCGCGGCCCTCTGAACCTTTCCGCAGCCGCGGCATTGACGCTCAGTCAATGATCGGTCGCGCCGCGCATGAGCCTGAACTCCCAAGGCGTGACCTTGCCGGAGAGGAAGCTCATGAAAATCGCAGAGATCATGACCCGCAACGTGCGCGTGGTGAGTCCGGACCGGACGATCCAGGAAGCGGCGCGCCTCATGGACGAGATGAATGTGGGCGTCCTGCCCGTCTGCGACGGACGCCGCCTGCGCGGCATGGTGACCGACCGGGACATCACCGTCCGGGCAACGGCGGCGGGGCTTCCGCCGGACACGACCCGCGTGCGCGACGTCATGTCCGACAATGTGTGGTGGTGCTTCGACGACGACGACGTCAACCACATCGTCGAGCTGATGAGCGATCATCAGATCCGGCGGCTGCCGGTGGTCGATCATGACAAGCATCTGGTCGGCATCGTCGCGCTCGGCGATCTCGCGACGGACAGCGAGGGCGACGCCTCCCGGGCCCTGAACCGCATCTCAACTCCCTCCGAGCCCGACCGGACCGGCACGCCGACGTCCTCCCGCGCCGACCAGACCCGGGGCGGCGGTCGGGTCCGCCTGACGGGCGACGAGCGGCGGGAGCTGGATCGGCGGCTGATCGACGAGGGTGACGAGTGGCGCCATCGCCCGCACGACTACCGTGAGGATTGGCGCAGCCCGGACGACCGCGCGCGTGATCGCGGTCGTGGTGCATTCCGCTTCCGCGACGAGGACGACGTGCGCGCCGCCTTCGGCAGCTTCGGCCACCCGGGCGAGGAAGGCGCCCGCAACGCCCCCATGCGCGGCGGCTATGGGGGCGAAGGCTACCAGAGCTACGGCGACGAATATGCGGGTCGCGGCTCCGCCGGCAGAGGCTATCGCCCGAAGCGCTACGGCGCCTCGACCATCACCGGCGAGCGCGCCCGTCCCGGCGACGACAGCAGCGAGGAGGATCGCCGGATGCAGGACCGCGAACGCACCTGGAGCCTCGTGAACGAGCGGCGCGATCACTCCAATTACGGCATGGGTCCGGGCAACACCCGCTTCGGCAACGACGCGACCGCCAGCCGCGGCGAGGTGCGCCGGGGCGAGCACCAGGGGCGTGGCCCGCGCAACTACCAGCGCTCGGACGAACGCATCCGCGAGGACATCAACGAGCGCCTGACCGACGATGCCATGATCGACGCGTCAGAGATCGAGGTGCAGGTCAACAACCGGGAAGTGACCCTGTCGGGCACGGTCCGCGACAGGAACGAGAAGCGTCGTGCCGAGGATCTCGCGGAATCCGTATCGGGCGTGAGCCACGTGCAGAACAACCTGCGCGCCGGCCAGCGTCAGGGAACACAGGCGACGGGAACCGAAGCCGGAGACGGGGCCGCGACCAGCGGCAATCCCGGCAGCGGCACGGCGGGAACGGCCTCCGGGACAGCTCCCGGCGGGCGCTCGGCGGGACGGCAGCGGCAGACGACGTAAGACCGCTCATCACACCCTCTGCCCTCATCCTGAGCGTCTGGCTCATCAAGCGCGGGTAACCCTCCTCCCCACCCCTCTCAGGCCTGCCTGAGATGGGCATCCTCTTGCGCAAGTCGGGAACACCCGACTTGCGGTGGGGAGGAGTTGGAGGTGGGGGTGTGGGCGCTGCGCTGGTTCCAGTCCGACGCTCACACCCCCACCCTTAATCCCTCCCCACAAGGGGGAGGGAAACAGCGACTGCGCCTCACAGGGAATGACGAGCCAGGTTCTCAGGATGAGGTTGAGTTTGATCGAAACGGAAAAAGCGGCGCTTCCTTGAAAGAAGCGCCGCTTTCATTCGTACAGCCAGCCCTTACGCGATCGTCCGCTCGACCACGTGATGACCGTCGAGCGTCACGTGGCCTTCCGGCTCGGATACGGCTTTCGCCGCGCGCTTGCGGTCCGGCGAGATCGCTTCGGCGGCGAGCGCCTTGAGGGCCTCGTCGAGGGTCATGGTCGTCTGGTTGGGGCTTCCCAGGCGGCGGATCGAGACCGTCCGCTCGGCGGCCTCCTTGCGGCCCACCACGAGAAGCACCGGCACCTTCACGAGCGAATGCTCACGGACCTTGTAGTTGATCTTCTCGTTGCGCAGATCGGCCTCGACGCGAAGGCCAGCGGCCTCGGCGGCACGCACCACCTCCATGGCGTATTCATCGCCCTCGGACGTGATGGTGGCGACCACCACCTGCACCGGCGCGAGCCAGAGCGGGAAGTGACCGGCGAAGTGCTCGATCAGGATGCCGGTGAAGCGCTCCATGGAGCCGCAGATCGCGCGGTGCACCATGACGGGCGTCTTCTTCTGGCCGTCGGCATCGACGTAGAACGCGCCGAACCGCTCCGGCAGGTTGAAGTCGACCTGCGTGGTGCCGCATTGCCAGTCGCGGCCGATGGCGTCGCGCAGCACGTACTCGAATTTCGGCCCGTAGAACGCGCCCTCGCCCGGATTGATCGAGGTCTTGATGCGCCCGCCGGACTGGTCCTCGATCTGCTTGAGCACGCGGGTCATCACGTCTTCGGCGTGATCCCACATCTCATCCGTTCCGACGCGCTTCTCGGGACGGGTCGAGAGCTTCACGATGATCTCCTCGAAGCCGAAATCGGCATAGGTCGAGAGGATCAGGTCGTTGATCTTCAGGCACTCCTCGGCCATCTGATCTTCCGTGCAGAAGATATGCGCGTCGTCCTGCGTGAAGCCGCGCACGCGCATCAGGCCATGCATCGCGCCCGAGGGCTCGTAGCGATGCACGGCGCCGAACTCGGCAAGGCGCAGCGGCAGCTCGCGGTAGGACTTCAGCCCGTGCTTGAAGATCTGCACATGGCCCGGGCAGTTCATCGGCTTGAGGGCGAAGACGCGCTTGTCCTCCGCCTCGTCGCCCGCCGACTGCACGGCGAACATGTTCTCGCGGTACCAGCCCCAATGGCCCGAGGTCTCCCAGAGCGAGGCATCGAGCACCTGAGGCGCGTTGACCTCCTTGTAGTCCGCCTTCAGGCGGCGGCGCATATAGGCGATCAGCTCCTGGAAGATGGTCCAGCCCTTGGAATGCCAGAAGACGACGCCCGGTCCCTCCTCCTGGAAGTGGAACAGGTCCATCTCGCGCCCCAGGCGGCGGTGGTCGCGCTTCTCGGCCTCCTCGAGCTGCTTCAGGTAGGCGTCGAGGTCCTCCTGGCTCGCCCAGGCGGTCGCGTAGATGCGGGTGAGCATCGCGTTGTTCGAGTCGCCGCGCCAATAGGCGCCCGCTACCTTCATGAGTTTGAAGGCGTTGCCGATCTTGCCCGTCGAGGTCATGTGCGGACCGCGGCAGAGGTCGAACCAGTCGCCCTGGAAGTAGATCTTGAGATCCTGGCCTTCCGGGATCGCGTCCACGAGCTCGACCTTGTAGGTCTCGCCCTTCTCCTTGAACACCTGCTTGGCCTTGTCGCGGCTCCAGACTTCCTTGGTGAAGGGTTTGTCCCGCGCGATGATCTCGCGCATCTTCGCCTCGATGGCGGAGAAATCCTCCGGCGTGAAGGGCTCGTTGCGGGCGAAGTCGTAGTAGAAGCCGTTCTCGATCACCGGACCGATGGTGACCTGCGTTCCGGGAAAGAGCTCCTGCACGGCTTCCGCGAGCACGTGCGCGCAATCGTGCCGGATCAGTTCCAGCGCGCGCGGATCCTCGCGGTTCAGGAATTCGATCTTGGCGTCGCCGGTGATCGGATCGGCGAGATCGGCGACCGTGCCGTCGAGGGCCATGGCGACGGTGCGCTTGGCGAGCGACTTGGCGATGCCTTCCACGATCTCCCGGCCGGTGATGCCGGATTCGTACTGGCGCTGGGCGCCATCGGGGAATGTCAGGGTAATCATCAAAGGTTTCTCCTGGCTCACTCCTGCCAACGGAGCAGGTAAGCGGGGGCCGACGGTGCGTTGAAAGAGACGCGAGTTCAGTCGCCGTCAGGTTCGACCGCCTCGCAGGTGATCGGGGGAGCGTTGACGCCCCGCCAGCGACCATAGGCCCAGGGCTTATACCAGGCGGAGCCGTCGGGCAATGTTTCAGGCACAAGGTCGATCCCGTGCGTGCCGAAGGGGCCGCAGCGGCAGATGCGGGCAAGGCCCATCCAGCCGCCGGCCCAGAACCCGTGCCGCTGGATCGCCTCGTCCGTGTATTCCGAGCAGGACGGCAGATGCCGGCACTGGCGGCCGATCAGCCCCGAAAGCGTGAGCTGGTAGCCCCGGATCGCCACGTGGGCGATCCGGCGGGGGACCTGCCTTGCCGTCGTTTCCTGCGGTCTGCCTCTCACGCCGAATCCTTCATCCACCCGTATGTCACGTAGGGTTGTGGCACACGAAAATGCCAGAGCCTCTACGGAATCTGCCCGCAAATACAACCTAAGATATTATCGTTATATCGTACAGATCACCATGAGACTCAACCACAACTTAGTTGCGCAAATAAAGACATGAACGATACTTCATTTCATTGACGATTCCACCCGCCGAGCCACGCGGCAGCAGCCGGAGCAAGAACAATGACAGTAAAGATCAGCAAGTTCATCTGGGATATCACCTATGCCTGCCCGCTGCGATGCGCCCATTGCTATTCGGAATCCGGGCGCCGGCCCGCCCGCACGCTGGACCGGGACAGCGCCATGCGCGTCATCGACGTCATGATCGCCGCGCAGGCGGGCGGCGTGATGTTCAGCGGCGGCGAGCCCCTGTCGGTCCGCTGGGCTCCCGAGGCCATGAAGCGCCTGCACGACGCAGGCGTCCAGGTCACGGTGTTCACGACCGGCTGGTCGATTCAGGAGAGGCTGGCCAACACGCTCGCGGACTCGGTCGCGGGCGTGTCGGTGAGCATCGACGGTCCCGACGCCGCCACTCACAACACCATTCGCGGGCGCGCCGGCGCGTTCGAGCGCGGGATGAGGGCGCTCGATATCCTGCACCGGGTGAAAGAGGAGCGCCTGGCGGCCGGGCGGCCCTGCTTCAAGTTCGGCATCGACTACACCCTGACCCGTTCGGGCGCGAGGGAGGCGGACCTGGAGCGGTTCGTCGACATGGCTGTCGCGCGCTTCCCGAGGCTCGACTTCATCCGCCTGGGCGCCGTCATTCCCTCCGGCCTCGCCGCCGAGCGGGACTTCGAGACCACGGAGCTTCTCTCGATCGAGGAACTGGTCGACATGCTCGATTTCGGCCGCCGCCTCGCCGACCGGCATGAGAACGGCCCCATGTTCGTCGTGACCGATGTCCGCTACTTCCTGCCCCAGCCGGGAGTGAACGTCGTCGATCTGGACATCCTGCAGATCGAGCCCGATGGGGCGCTCCGCGCCTTTCCGATCTACGAGGCGAAGGTCGGGAACGTGCTCCACGAGCCCCTGGACGTTCTCTGGTCCCGGGCGCGGGCCTGGCGCTCCGATCCGCTCGTCGCCGCCCTGATGGACGGGGTGCAGACCATGGCCGATTGGGCGAACACGACCCGGATCCTGGACCGGCGCTACGGCTCCGCCGACGACCAGAAGCGCATTGCGCGCCGCGAGCTGGCGATGTCGGTTCCGGCCTGACGGACGCAGAACGTCAGGGCATTCCCGTCTCGCACGCCCTGACAGGGAGGGCTCAAGGCCCCGGTTCGTCAGCACACCGCCAGCTGGACAGGACTGGAGCGCCGGACCGGCCGCGGGTCCGGCGCTCTCCTCGTTGAGGGGCATCCTCCCGCGAAGGCGCAAGGGCGCTTACTCCCCTTTCCCGGCCCGCCGGGCCTCGATCCGGTCGAGGGCGTCGACGACGGCATCGAAGGTGAGAAGGATCGAGGCATGGCGGGCCTTGTAGTCCCTCAAGGGCTCCAGCACCTTGAGGTCCTCCCATTTCCCTTGAGGAGGGGCCCCGCCGACCTTGAGCAGACGACTTGCCGCATCGCGCACCTCGCGCAGCTCTTCTATGGTCGCTCCGACTATATTCCGCCCCATGATGGACGATGATGCCTGGCCGAGGGCGCATGCCTTCACCTCGTGGGCAAAAGCGGTCACGACGTCGCCTTCGAGCGTTACGTCGACCGTGACGGTCGAGCCACAGATCCTGGAGTGAGCCGTAGCGGACGCATCGGGGGCGTTCAGCCGGCCCAGATGCGGTATGTCGGCCGCCAGCTCGAGAATGCGCCGGCTATAGATGTCGTTCAGCATATCGGCCTATGACATGACGTTTGGGAATGTGCTCATATACCTATATAAGCCCCGTGACAGAGTTCTGCGAAGCACCCTGATTGCACGGTCCGGAAAGAAAATGGAAACTGTCCGACGGCAAAGCTTCGTCGGTGCGGCAAGTTGAGAAAAGAGGCTCCATTGTGAGTGATGTGGTTAAGTCCCTGTCTACGCGTCTGAGTACAGCCGCCGATAAGCCTGTTGCCCCGTCCCGGGAAGAAGCCGAGGCGGCGGTTCGCACTCTGATCCGTTGGGCAGGCGACGATCCGGCGCGCGAGGGTCTTCAGGACACGCCGAAGCGCGTCGCCAAGGCCTTCCGGGAATTCTACTCCGGCTATGGGGAGGACCCGTCGGAGATCCTCGACAAGGTCTTCCGCGAAGTCGAAGGCTACGACGACATCGTGCTCGTGCGCGACATCCCCTTCTACTCCCATTGCGAGCACCACATGGTGCCGTTTTTCGGCGTGGCGCATGTGGCCTATTACCCCACCAAGGGGGTCGTCGGCCTGTCCAAGCTCGCCCGCCTCGTCGACGCCTATGCCCGCCGCCTGCAGACGCAGGAGACCATGACGGCCCAGATCGCCAGGGCGATGGTCGACGCGCTCGACCCGCGCGGCGTGGCGATCATGATCGAGGCGGAGCACATGTGCATGTCCATGCGGGGCATCCAGAAAGCGGGCGCCCTGACGCTGACCACCCAGTTCACCGGCGTCTTCAAGGAGGACCCGGCCGAGCAGGTGCGCTTCCTGACCCTCGTCCGCAACGGCCGGGGCTGAGGCATCCCGTGACCGCCCCGATCCCCCGCTCCTTCCCCGCCCCCGCTTCCAAGGCCGAGCTCGAAGAGGGGGCCGTCCTGTCGCCCCGTTTCGGGGCGGACGGGCTGATCACCTGCATCACGACGGACGCCGCGACCGGCGAGATCCTCATGGTCGCCCACATGAACGCCGAGGCCCTGGCCCGGACCATCGAGACCGGCGAGGCCTGGTACTGGTCCCGGTCCCGGAACGAGCTCTGGCACAAGGGCGCGACGAGCGGCCAGATCCAGGCGGTCAAGGAGCTGCGGATCGATTGCGACCAGGACGCCCTCCTGCTGAAGGTGCAGGTGGCCGGGGACGGCGGCTGCTGCCATACCGGACGCCGCTCCTGCTTCTACCGGCGGGTCGAGACCGCCGACGGCACGCCTCGCCTCGTAATCGACTGAAGGGATACCCCGCCGCAGGTGCAGGGCTGCCGTCGTTCAGGAAGCGGGTGCAGTTTCCCGGCATCCGGGGTAGGAAGCCCCAATGACACGGCGTGATCTTCTCCCGGCGCGGCTGGCCGCCAGCGCGCTCTTCTTCGGCAACGGCTTCGGCATCGGCACCTGGGCGGCCCAGCTTCCCCGGTTCAAGGAATCGCTCGGCCTGTCGGACGAGCAGCTCAGCCTCGGGCTTCTGGCCTTCTCCCTCGGCGCGGTGGCGCTCATGCCGGTCATCGGCTGGACCGTGGCCGTGGTCGGCAGCCGCACCATGACCCTCATCGCCGCATTCTCCTTCACGGCGGCCCTGCTCCTGCCGGGCCTTGCCCCGAACCTGACCCTTTTCGTGGCCGCCGCCCTCGTGGCCGGAGCCTGCAACGGCACCATGGATATCGCCATGAACACCAACGCGACGGTGGTGGAGAAGGCCTGGGGCGCGGCCATCATGTCGTCCTTCCACGCCTTCTTCAGCCTCGGCGGCCTGGCCGGAGCAGGCGCATCGGGCCTCCTCATCGCCCTCGGCGCCGGGATCGTCCCGACCCTGCTGGCCTCCTGCCTCGGGATGGGGCTCGTCTTCCTGGCGGCGGCCTTCTGGATCCTGGGGGAGAAGGAGCGGACCATGGAGGGCCATGGCTTCGCCTGGCCGCGGGGCAGCGTCCTCCTCCTGGCCGTGCTCGCCATGTTCTGCTTCATCCTGGAAGGCGCCATCCTCGACTGGTCGGCGATCTATCTCCAGACCGTCGCCGGAGCGAGCCTGGAGGCCGCCGTCACGGGCTTTGCCGCCTTCTCCCTCACCATGACGATCTGCCGCTTCACGGGAGACTTCGTCGTCCGGCATCTCGGCCGCGCCCGCACCCTCCAGCTCGGAGCATTGGTCTCGGCCCTCGGCCTCGCCCTGGCCATGATCCTTCCCCATCCCCTGCCCGCCTCCCTGGGCTTCGCCCTCGTCGGGATCGGCTTGGCCAACACGGTCCCGGTCCTGTTCAGCACGGCGGGGCAGATGAAGGATTTTCCGCCGAGCATGGGCGTCGCCATGGTGGCAACTTTGGGCTATGGCGGCCTGCTCCTCGGCCCTCCGCTGATCGGATTCGGCGGGGAAATCTTCGGCCTTCGGGCAATGCTGGGCCTGCTCATCGGCTTCGCCTTCGTCATCATCATTTTGTCGCAGCGGGCATTGCGACGCGCTGCTGTTCAGTTTTCCTGAACCAGTCCTACTTGAAACTTGAGGGCATCGTTCATGCATCTTTCACGGGAGGGCGGCATGAATGAGGGACAATGCCTGGGAGTTGATCAATGTTGTGGGACGGGATTGCCCGGCGCAGCGCGGGCTCAGGGGGCGGCGGCGGAGTGACCGAGGTTAAGCCGCCGGCCGAGCGCGAGCAGCGGATAAGGGCAAAGATCGGCCTCGCCCTGGGCGGCGGCGCGGCGCGCGGCTGGTCCCATATCGGCGTGCTGCGCACCCTCGACGAAGCCGGCATCGTTCCGGACGTCATTGCCGGCTCCTCGATCGGCGCGGTGGTCGGCGGCTGCTACGCGGCCGGCAAGCTCGATGAGCTGGAAGCCTTCGCCCTGTCCCTGACCAAGCGGCGCGTCATGGGCCTCCTCGACTTTCATTTCAGCGGCGCGGGCCTCATCGCCGGCGGACGGCTGCAGCGCCTGCTCGACCAGGACCTGATGGACCGGAGGGTGGAGACCCTGCCGGTGAAGTTCTGCACCATCGCGACCGAGCTCGTGAGCGGCCACGAGATCTGGCTCACGCGCGGGCCCCTCGTCCAGGCCATGCGGGCCTCCTACGCCCTGCCCGGCGTCTTCGACCCGGTCATGATCGGCGGGCGGTGGCTCATGGACGGCGCTCTCGTCAACCCGATCCCGATCACCGCCGCCCGGGCGCTCGGGGCCGACATCGTCATCTGCGTGAACCTCAACGGCGAGGTGCGCGTGCGCGGCACCGTGATCCAGTCCTACGACGCCGGCACGAGCGACGAGCAGGAAATCGAAGAGGCCATCGACGAGGCTCCGCGGCGCTGGGGCATTTTCCACGGCTCCCGCGGGGACAAGCCGCGCAAGCCCAATGCGCCCGGCCTCGCCACGGTGATGGTCGATGCCTTCAACATCACCCAGGACCGCATCGCCCGCTCGCGACTCGCCGGAGATCCGCCCGACATCATGATCGCGCCGAAGCTCGCCAAGATGGGCCTGTTCGAGTTCCACCGGGCCCAGGAATGCGTCGCCCTGGGTCGGCAGGCCACGGAACGCGCCCTGCCGGATATTCTCGAGCTGCTTCAGGAAACGCAGACGAGTTGATGAGCGCATCGTGCGAAAAAGTGGACGCGGTTTTTCGCGCTCAACGATGCGCTTTCTATAGAGCGGAGCATCGGACCCAAAAGTGGGTCCGATGCTCTAAGCCGTCGCGATGTATTCCTTGATCGCCTGGGCCTCGGCCTCGACCTCTTCGAGGCGCAGCTTCACCACGTCGCCGATGGAGACGATGCCGGAGAGACGCCCGCTCTCGACGACCGGAACATGACGGAACTTCTGCTGGGTCATGAGTTCCATCACGTCGTTGACGGAGGTCTCGCCCGTGCAGGTGACCACCTTCTCGGTCATGAAGCGGGAGACGGGCTCATCCAGGGCCTTTGCGCCGTGCGCCGCGACGGCGCGCACGATGTCGCGCTCCGAGATGATGCCGGCGACCGGCCGGTGACCGTCCACGATGAGAAGAGCGCCTATCCTGCGTTCCGCGAGAACCCTGGCCGCTTCGCTCAAGGATCGATCGGGCTCGATGGTGGCGACGTCGCGGCCCTTGAGCGAAAGGATTCGATTGACGATCATTGATTCCCTCCCGTTGCGCAAACGGCGAGGATTGTCAGTCCTCCCGCCTGCCAGACTGAAGCCGGGCATCGCCCCAAGGCATGGGCTGCGAACCCTACGTCAGTGTTAGAGCATCGGACCCAAAAGTGGAATCCGCTTTTGGGATCCGATCCGATGCTCCACTCTTTGGATAGCGCATCGTCCGGTGCGGAAAACCGGATCCACTTTTCGCTAGCGCGGCCCGCTGGGTCCGCACGATGCGCTCAATGATCGGGGCAAACCGTGTCGGTTTCAAGCCGAGATGCGGCTCGGCCTCGCGGGCAGCGGGTCCAGCAGCGGGAAAATGGCGAGGCCGGCCAGGAAGCCGCCGATATGCGCCTCCCAGGCGATGCTCGCATCCATCATGCCCAGGGGCTGGACGAAGGCGAACACGTAGTTCGCGGCGAACCAGATTCCGAGGAAGATCAGCACCTGCCGGTTGCGCATCATGTGACCCAGGGTCTCCCGCGGCCGCTCATGCGGCTGCGTCAGGCGCCCTTCCCAATGCCAGGCGGCTGGCGCGAACATGAACCAGGATGCCGCCGCCATCAGGCCCGATACGGCCCCTGACGCGCCGATCATCGGCAGGACCTGGAACGGGTTCATGAAGGCGTAGAAAACGGCCCCGCACACGGCCGAGGCCGCCGACAGGATGAGGAAACGCCCGGTGCCGCAGCGCCTGGCGATGGGCGTGCCGAAGGCGGCGAGCCAGACGCTGTTGATCAGCACATGGGTCCAGGAACCGTGGAGGAATGCATAGGTCAGCGCGGTCCAGGGGCGGCCCTCCCCGTCGGCGAGGACGTATTGCGCCAGCGCCATGAGGGGCGTCACCGTCTCGTCCGGCACCCCCTCCCGGAGCGCCCGCATGACCTCGTCCACCTGAATGCCTCCGAAGGCCACGGACCAGCGCACGGGAATCACCGACCAGTCGATGATCAGGCTGAAATCCGTCTCTTCCGGCAGGAGCATCCGGACGGCGTGGATGCCGATCAGCACGACGAGGCACAGGGAGATGATGGCCGGCAGGTTGAGGATCGGCTCACGAAGGCGGGGCGGATGTGGGGACATGAAAAACTTTTTGTCTGGCGGGCGGCCCGAACCATTGAGCCGACAGCGTTCGATTCGTCGACTGAGCTAGCCCCAATCCGGGCTCCCCGTCGAGCGAAACCAACGGGTTAGCAACGGCCAAGCTTGCCTTAGAGGAAATTTTTCCCTCAAAAGCTTCCGCTGTTAAATATTTTTGTTAACCATAATGGAACCGGTCCTGGCGCGACGCGTTAACTCACCTTTTACTTTCCGCTTGAGCCTAAAATGCAACCATGTCAGTTTGGTTAAAAGAACGTTAACCGACTGGTGGGGCATGCTTCAGGATTATTTCAAGAACCGCCTTTTCTGTGGCTTAATTGAGAAGCCCTCCATTTCCGGTACGTTCGTCAAAACCGCCCTTCTGGGACTGTCCCTCCTGGTTTCCGGCGCTGCCGCCCAGGCTCAGACCCTGGCCGCCCTGCCCGCCTCGACGGCTCCGATCACGAGCGTCGGCGCAGCCAAGCCGCTCCAGGGCTGGTCGCAGTTCTGCGAGACCTATCGGTCCGAATGCGCCGTGAACGTGGCGGAGCCCGACACGATCGACCTCACCCCCCAGGTCTGGAAGACGATCGTCTCGGTGAACCAGCGCGTGAATTCCAGCATCAAGGCCGTGACGGACGCCGATCACTGGGGCGTCGTCGACGTGTGGGGCTTCCCCGACGACGGCCGCGGAGACTGCGAGGACTTCCAGCTCCTGAAGCGCAAGCTCCTCGCGGATGCCGGCCTCCCGCGTCGCGCCATGCGGATGACCGTCGTGATCGACGAGCTCGGCGAGGGCCATGCGGTGCTGATGGTCCGCACCACCCGCGGCGACTTCGTCCTCGACAACAAGACCTCGTCGGTTCTCCCCTGGCACCGCACCGGCTACGTCTACATCAAGCGCGAAAGCCAGGACACGGTCGGCTGGGTGTCCCTCGGCGGCATCGTCTCGTCGCCCACCACCACGGCGAACCGCTAAGGCGCCATACCGAATTCGCCATTCGGCTTCGCGTGCAAAATCCGGCGCTCAGCGTCTCTTCGCCGACTTGTAGACTTCGGATCCCTCACGCTTGCCGACCGCGACGACGATCACGGTGACGGTGTCGTCGTTGACCCGATAGACGAGGCGGTAGCCTGCCGCCCGAAGCTTGATCTTGTAATGGTCCGCCATGCCCTGGAGCGCGTCAGCGGGAACGCGCGGGCCGCGCAGACGCTCGGTGAGCTTCTTCTTGAACTGCTCTCGAAGGGTGGCCCCGAGCTTGCTCCACTCCCTCAAGGCCGAAGGCAGGAATTCGAGCTTATAGCTCATCGAGAGTGACGGGGACTGGAACCTCGGCCGAACGCCGTCTGACAATCTCCGCCAGCTTGATGTCGTCCAGCAGCTCCATCATGGCCTCGAACGTTTCAGCCGGCACCATGTAGGCCATGACGCGGTTGTGGTTCAGCACAGCGACCGGCGAGCCATCGGCTTCATTCATGATGGCGGTTGGGTTCTTCTTCAGGTCCGAGACGCTGACCGCGATCTCCGCTTCCACACGCTGCATGGATCCCCTCCTGACCGAGAGTGTAATATAGTAAAATAAGACCTGAATTCAAGGCCATTTTTAGCGCGATCTTCCGCACCGTTCTTGCGACTGCCGGTTTAAGGCTCGCCGTTCCCCAACGTGTTGGGTCAGTCGATCCGCCTCATGCCATTTGCGAAGCGCTTCCAGTTGTCGACGTAGTTCCTGGCCGACCAGCGCAGCCGCTCGATCACGTCCTCGTCGAGCACGCGGATGACCTTGGCCGGGGCGCCGACGATCAGGGCATTGTCCGGAAACTGCTTGCCCTCGGTGACCAGCGAGTTCGCCCCCACGAGGCAATTGGTCCCGATGCGCGCATGGTTGAGGATCGTCGCCCCCATGCCGATCAGGGAGTTCTCGCCGATGGTGCAGCCATGCAGGATGGCCTTGTGCCCGATGGTGCACCCGGCCCCGACCGCGAGAGGCGCGCCCATATCCGTGTGGAGCAGCGCCCCTTCCTGGATGTTGGTGGCCTCGCCGATGTCGATCAGTTCGTTGTCGCCGCGCAGCACGGCCCCGAACCAGATGCCCACGTCCCGTCCGAGCCGCACCTTGCCGATCACGTGGGCATCCGGGGCGATCCAGAACCGGCCGGGCTCGGGCAGGATGGGGGAGATGTCGTCGAGGCTGTAGATCGGCATCGCAGGCTCACAAAGAAAAACAGCAGGACCCGGGAAAGTCCTGCTGTTGAAAATCCGCCTAATCCTCGAGATCCGTATCGAGGATCGCCATGGTGAAGTTGTAGGAGCGATCCCCGTCCTCGTCGTCGAGGAACAGAACGCCGACGAACTCGTCGCCGATGTACACCTCCGCCGAGTCCGCCTTCTTCGGGCGGCCGACGACGCGGATCGAGTGGTTCGCAAAGGTCTGGCGCAGGTAGCGCTCGACTTTAGCCATCTCGGTCTTGTCCACTACAGGTCCTTTCTTGATGTCACGGATGCAGCACTTGCCATGCCCGGCAAGCGCGAGCAAGCGGGCTTGGTTCCCTGAAGAGGGGCTCGCGTCAGTTTCCGTCCGATTCCGCGAAGCGATGATCCATGGAACGGGCGGGCTCCTCGCATCCCGCCGTGCCGATGACCTTGGCCGGAACGCCCGCCACCGTGGCGTTATGGGGCACGGGCTTGAGCACCACGGACCCGGCCGCGATTCTCGCGCAGTGGCCGACCTCGATATTGCCGAGGATCTTGGCGCCGGCGCCGATCAGGACGCCGTGGCGGATCTTGGGATGGCGGTCGCCGCGCTCCTTGCCGGTGCCGCCGAGCGTCACGTCCTGGAGCATGGAGACGTTGTCCTCGACGACCGCGGTGGCGCCCACCACGAGCCCCGTCGCATGATCGAGGAAGATGCCCCGGCCGATCCGCGCCGCCGGATGGATGTCGGTCTGGAACGTGTCGGAGGAGCGGCTCTGGAGATAGAGCGCGAAATCCTGCCGCCCCCTCTTCCAGAGCCAGTGGGCCAGGCGGTGCGTCTGGATGGCGTGGAAGCCCTTGAAGTACAGCACGGGCTCGACGGCCCGGGTAACGACCGGGTCGCGGTCCATCACGGCGCTGATGTCCGCCCGCATGGCGGCCCCGATGGTCGGGTCGTCCTCGATGGCCTCGAGGAAGATCTGCTCGATGATGTCGGCCGGAACGGCCGCGTGGCCCAGGCGCGAGGCGACCCGGTGGACGATGGCGGCCTCCAGGCTCGGCTGGTGCAGGATGGCGCTGAGGACGAAGCCCGCGATGGCCGGCTCGGCCTGAACGATGGCCTCGGCCTCCGCCCGCAGGCGATCCCAGACCGGATCGACCTTTCCGGCAAGGCTGTCCGGGGCTCCGGGCTTCAGGCGCGTCTGTGTCATGATCGTCTCCTTGCCGGCCTCGCTAGAGCATCGGACCCGAAAGTGGAACCCACTTTCGGGATCCAATCCGATGTCACTCTCATAAGAACGCATCGTTTGGAGCGGCCACGGAAGTCCGCGCGATGTGCTATCGACGTAAGCCATACATAAGAAGCTGGTGCCCCTTACCATAGAGCCAAGCGAGCCATGACCTATTCTTTTTCGCCGTCCACGTCCAAGCTTGCCGTTTCGCTGTCCGACGGCATCGCGACGCTCGCCATCGACAACCTCCCCAAGCACAACGCCCTGGACCTGGAGATGTGGAATGCGTTTCCGGGCATCATGGCGGCCCTCGACCGGGATCCCCAGGTGCGCGTGGTGATCCTGAGGGGAGCGGGCCGGGAATCCTTCGCCTCCGGGGCCGATATCGGCGAGTTCGCGACCCTGCGGGCCGATGCGGAAGGCGGGCGGCGCTACGAGGCCACGAACGAGGCCGCCTTCTGGGCCGTCGCCCATTGCGCCAAGCCCGTCATCGCCATGATCCGCGGCTTCTGCCTCGGCGGCGGGTTCGGCCTCGCCCTGTCCTGCGACCTGCGCGTTGCCTCCGAGAGCGCCGTCTTCGGCATCCCGGCGGCCCGGCTCGGAATCGGCTACCCGCCGGGGGCCATGAAGCTTGTGACGGCTGCCGTCGGTGCCCCGGCCGCCAAGGACCTGTTCTTCACCGCGAGGCGGATCGACGGCCGGGAGGCCGCGCGCCTCGGCGTGGTGCAGCGGCTGGTCGCGGACGACGAGCTGGAAGCCGCCACCCTGGCGCTCGCCCGGACCATCGCCGGAAACGCCCCCCTGACGATCAGGGCCGCCAAGGCGGCCATCGACGAGGCGGTCGGCGCGATGCATCCCGATGTGGATCCGGTCGCCCTCGCCGACCGGTGCTTCGACAGCGCCGATGCCGCCGAGGGGCGCAACGCCTTCCTGGAAAAGCGCCAGCCGGTCTTTACCGGCCGGTAGAGCCATAATCTGGTGCAGCATTGCGATGCCCGCGATCATCCCCCCTCGCAGAGAAGACTTGGAGATGGGTGTGTGGGCGATAGCCTTATGAGGCTCTGGCGCAGCGGTGCCGCAGCCCACCTCTCCCCGGTGGGGAGAGGTCGGACCGTCAGGTCCGGGTGAGGGGGCACGCCCTTTCCGGATGAGGCAGTAACCCCTCACCCGCCGCGCTCACGCGCGTCGACCTCTCCCCACGGGAGAGGTGAACCGGTGCCTCATTCGGCAATCGCTCGCCTGATCGAACGACCCCACCCTTCACCCCTCCCCGCAAGGGGGAGGGAAACGTACTTACGCCTCCCGCCGGTACACGAAATAGCGCCCTTCCGGCACCTTCGTCTCGGCGGAGATGTCCCGGCACGACGGCAGGTCGAAGGCGCGGTCGCCGAGCAGGATGCCGCCCGGCTGGAGCAGGGCTTCGAGCAGGGGGGACAGGCGCCGGGCGAGGTCCCGGTTCGCCGCCTCGTCGCCGGTTCCGATGTCGATATGGATCAGGGCCGCCGAGCCCCGCCCATGCCGCTCGATGAAGGGCGGCAGGGTGTCGAAGAGGTCGCCGACCACGAGATAGCCCTCGGGCGGATAGCAATCGGGATGGGCGGCGGGCGCGCGCTCGAACGCATAAATTTCGCGCGCCGGCAGCCGGGCGCGCAGGTGGTCGTAGGTGCGCCCGTTGCCGAGGCCGATTTCCAGCACGAGCCCGGCCGGGCTGATATTCCGCGCGGCCCAGTCCAGGAGGTCGCGCTGGGCGGTCAGGCGCCGGATGGCGCTGTCGAGGCGGGTCATGCGCCGCTCCTGCCGGTATCCGTCATGGCCGCCGCGCCAGGAAATCGAGCACGCCCTGCTTGTGCACCTTGTCGCCGACGGCGAGGTTGTGGTCGCGCCCGGGAATGTCGAGGGCCGTGGCATTGGGCATCAGGGCGGCGAGCTCCGGCCCGGAGCCCGACACGTCGTCGGCCGTGCCGACGGAAACCAGGGTCGGCAGCCGGATGGCGGAGACCTCCGCCCTGGTCAGCACCTGCCGCGAGCCCCGGATGCAGGCGGCGAGCGCCCTGAGGTCGCTCCCGTTCTGGTCCGCGAAGGCGCGGAACATGCGCTGCATCGGATCGGTCAGGTCGTCGAGGGAGCGCGCCTCCATGGCGTCGGCGATGCCGAGCGGCAGGCCGACGCCTTCCACCAGATGGATGCCGAGCCCGCCGAGCAGCATGGAGCGCATGCGGTCCGGCGAGGCGATCGCCATGTGGGCGGCGATGCGCGCGCCCATGGAATAGCCCATCACGTCGGCGCGCTCGATGCCGAGATGGTCGAGCAGCCGCCGCCCGTCCTCGGCCATCCTGTAGGAATCGTAGGCCTCGGGCTCGTAGAGCTTCTCGCTCTCCCCGTGGCCGCGATTGTCGAAGGCGACCGCCCGGTACCCGGCCCGCGTCAGGGTCTTGACCCAGAGCGTGTTGACCCAGTTCACCGCATGGTTCGAGGCGAAGCCGTGGATGAGAAGGATCGGCTCGCCCTCCCCCTCGTGGGGCGGGACGTCGATATAGGCGATGTTCACGCCGTCGGAATTGAAATAGCGCATGGGACCGGAAGTGAGTGAAACGGCCTGGAAGGCTGCCGCAACCTAGCGCATCGTGCGAAAAAGTGGACCCGGTTTTTCGCGCCAACGATGCGCTCTTCAAAGAATCCAGCCAGCAGGCGGGCTGCTACAGCCTCACCTCTCCCATGGGAGAGCTAGTCTAGCGGCAGCCTAGAGCATTTTTCGGCGAAGTGGATCCGGTTCGCGTCATAAAATGCGGCAAGCGAAAGAAGAGAGCTGATTCCACGCCAGTGGAAACAGCTCTAGGGATTTTGCCGGCGCCGGCCTTCCCTCACCCCGGCCCTCTCCCAGCCGGGAGAGGGAGAAATGTCATCCTGGTCTGCTGGCTCACCCGGTCATACCACCCCCACCCCTGCCCCTCCCCGCAAGGCGCCGGGCCTGAAGGTGCTGGCTCCAAGGGGGCTGGCTCTTTGACATCCAACACAGAAGACACGCGCGTCCTCCGGCCATCCATGCCTTCACATCCGACAAAGCCTCCCTCCACCCTCATCCTGAGGAGGTCGCGGAGCGACCGTCTCGAAGGAGGATCCAGAGGGCACTGGACCCTCCTTCGAGACGCAGCCTGCGGCTGCTCCTCAGGATGAGGACAAAGGGTGTGGAAAGCGGGATCGCCGGTACAGGGCCTCGGATCGCGTCCGGGGAGGTGATGACGGCGAGGGTGTCAATTCGGACGGAGCGTCAGCAACAATCCGGGATCAGGTGCGGAGCGGATCTGCACGATGCGGCTAGCGCATCGTGCGGAAAAGTGGACCCGGTTTTCCGCACCGAACGATGCGGCTAATGCGCCTCGTCCCAGTTCTGCGCAGCGCGGGCCTCCACGGCGAGCGGCACCTTCAGGCTGACCGCCGGGAAGGGGGCTTCGGTCATCACGCGGGAGATCACCGGCAGGGTGGCGTCGACCTCGTCGTCGGGCACCTCGAACACCAGCTCGTCGTGCACCTGCAGCAGCATGCGGGCGGAGAGGCGCTCGGCCTTCAGGGCATCCTCCATGCGGACCATGGCGCGGCGGATGATGTCGGCGGCGCTGCCCTGGATCGGCGCGTTGATCGCCTGGCGCTCCACGCCCGCCCGCTCCGACGGGTTGCTCGACCTGATCTGCGGGTAATGGCAGACGCGGCCGAACAGGGTCGTCACGTAACCCTTGTCGCGGCAGAACTTCTTGATCTCGTCGATATAGGTGCGGATGCCGGGGAAGCGCTCGAAATACTGCTTGATGAAGGCCGAGGCCTCCGCGTTGCCGATGCCGAGGCGCGTGGCGAGGCCGAAGGCCGAGATGCCGTAGATGATGCCGAAATTGATGGTCTTGGCCTGGCGGCGCAGGTCGCCGGTCATCTGGTCTAGCGGCACGCCGAACATGGCCGAGGCCGTCGCCGCGTGAATGTCGATCCCTTCCGCGAAGGCCTCCTGCAATTGCGGAATGTCGGCGATGTGCGCGAGCAGCCGCAGCTCGATCTGGCTGTAATCGGCCGAGATGATCTTGTGCCCTTCCGGCGCCACGAAGGCCTTGCGGATTTTTCGTCCCGCTTCCGTGCGGATCGGGATGTTCTGCAGGTTCGGATCGGACGAGGACAAACGCCCCGTCGTGGTCGCCGCGAGCGAGAACGAGGTGTGCACCCGCTTGGTCTCGGGATGCATGTGGTCCTGCAGCGTATCCGTGTAGGTCGATTTCAGCTTCGCGAGCTGGCGCCATTCGAGGATTTTCGCAGGCAGCTCGTGGCCGGCCTGCGCCAGCTCGTCGAGGAGCGTCGCGGGCGTGGCCCATTGGCCGGACGGCGTCTTCTTCGCGCCGGGCAGGCCCATCTTGCCGAAGAGAATGTCGCCGATCTGCTTCGGCGAGCCGAGCGCGAACTTCTCGCCGGCCATCTCGTGGATCTCGTCCTCGAGCCGCGCCAGCGTTTGCGCGAAATCACCCGAGAGGCGGCTGAGAATCTGCCGGTCGACCATGATGCCGCGCATCTCCATGCGGGCGAGCGTGTCGACCATGGGACGCTCCAGCGTCTCGTACACGGTGGCGCGGCGCTCGGCGACGAGGCGCGGCTTGAGCACCTGCCACAGGCGCAGGGTGACATCCGCATCCTCCGCCGCATAGGCGGTGGCCTTGCCGATCTCGACCTTGTCGAAGGTCACCTTGTTCCGGCCCGTGCCGGCCACGTCCGAGAAGCTGATCGGCGAGTGGCCGAGATGGCGGCGCGAGAGCTCGTCCATGCCGTGCGAGCCCTTGCCCGCATCGAGCACGTAGGAGATCAGCATCGTGTCGTCGTAAGGCCGCACCTCGATCCCGTGGCGCTTGAACACGATCCAGTCGTATTTCATGTTCTGCCCGATCTTGAGGACGGACGAGTCCTCCAGGAGCGGGCGGATCACGTCGAGCGCATCGGTGACGGGAAGCTGGCCCTTCACGAGGCCGCCGCCGAAGAGATCGGATTCGTCCCGGTGCTGCAGCGGCACGTAGCAGGCCTTGCCCGCCTCCAGGGCCAGCGAGAAGCCGACGAGGTCGGCCCGGTTGGCATCGAGATCGCTCGTTTCCGTGTCGACCGCAACGAAGCCCTGCTCGCGGGCCTGGACGACCCATTCCTTCAGGCGCTCCAGGCTCGTGACGGTCTCGTAGGCGCCGGTATCGATGGGCACGGACGAGGCTTCCGTCGCGCGCTTGCCGGCAAGCTGCGAGGGCGTGCCGATTCCCTCGACGGGCTTGCGCAGGGTGCTCGTCTCCGGCAGGTCGAGACCGGCGAAGGGATCGACCTCGCCCGTCGCGGCGTCGGCCTTCCCGAAGAACGGCACGGCATCGTCGGTGGGCGCCGTCACGCCGGTTCCCGCGCCGTTGCGCTCCCAGCGGATCGCCTCGCCGCCGGGCATCAGGCGCTGATCGGGCGCGATGGCGGAGGGGTCCGCCTCGTAGAGCTCCGCCACCCGCCGGGTCAGCGTGTTGAACTCCATGGCCTTGAGAAAGCCGATCAGCGTCTTCGGATCGGGTTCGGGCAGGCGCAGGTCGTCGAGGGGCACCGGCACCGGAGCCTCACAGTCGAGCGTCACGAGCTTCTTGGAGAGCCGCGCCGATTCCGCGTTGTTGATCAGCGTCTCGCGGCGCTTGGGCTGCTTGATCTCGGGCGCACGCTCCAAAAGCGTTTCGAGGTCGCCGTATTCCTTGATGAGCTGCGCTGCGGTCTTCAGCCCGATGCCGGGCACGCCCGGCACGTTGTCCGAGCTGTCGCCCATGAGGGCCAGCACGTCGCCGATCTTCTCCGGCGGAATGCCCTCCCACTTCTCGGTGACGGCGGCCTCGTCGAGGTTGCGCTCGGGCCGGTAGCCGGGCTTGCCCTTGGAGCCCGATTCGAAATCGTAGAAGCACACCTTGGGTCCCACGAGCTGCATCAAATCCTTGTCGGACGAGATGATGAGCACATCCGCCCCGCGGGCCTTCGCCTCCTGGGTATAGGTGGCGATCAGGTCGTCGGCCTCGTAGCGCTGCAGCTCCACGGGCTCGAGCCCGAAGGCGCGGATCGCCTCGCGCATGATCGGCATCTGGACCTTCAGGTCCTCCGGGGCATCCGGCCTGTGGCCCTTGTAATCCTCGTAGAGCTCCTTGCGGAAGGAGCCCTCGGACTTGTCGAGCACGATGGCGAGATGCGTCGGCTTCAGGCCCGCTGCCCCGTCGCGCATGAACTGCAGGAGCTTGGACACGAAGAGCCGCACGGCCCCTGTCGGCATCCCGTCCGACGAGCGGGCATTGTACTTCTGGTCCTGGTTCATGGACTGGAAGTAGGCCCGGAAGATGAAGGAGGAGCCGTCGACGAGGAAGACGTGGTCGCCGGCTTGGACGGGACGGGAGGAGGCCATGGGTCTCTTTGGGTGAGAAATCGACCCGTAACAGATAGTGTTTTTGAAGGGCCGTGGCTATGCCTCCAACCCCGCAATGATCTCGGCTGTGGATCGCACCCGTGCGATTCGGGGCAGGGTGTTTTTGACGGCGAAGTGGTGAAGCTCCGCGCTCAGGCTGCTCGATGCATCCTCGGCGATGACGGTCTGGTAGTTGTGCTGCCAGGCGTCGCGCGCCGTCGATTCGACGCCGAAATTCGTCATCAGGCCTCCGATCACCGCGTGGGTGATGCCGCGCCGTCGCAATTGAAGGTCGAGTTCCGTCCCATGGAAGGCGCTCCACTGCCTCTTGGTGATCAGGACGCCCGGTCTGATGGAGGCAAGCTCGGCCGGGAACTCGGCCCAATCGGCTGGCAGACCGTTGGGCGGAAGGACCATGGGGATGTCGGTCACGCCAGCGGGCTTGTCGTCAAAATTCTCTGAGAAGTTGACACGGACGAGAACGACGAGGGCGCCCTTCTGAGAGAACTGGTCGGCCAGTCGGGCGCTGTTCTCGATGACGGTCGTGGGCTCATGCGGAGCCAGGGGCAGGTTCAGGGTGCCCTTCTGCACATCGACCAGGATAAGCGCTGTGGTGCGGGGAGCGAGCTTCAGCATAATGGCGTTCCGGGATAACGGGAGGAGGAGCGGGTGATCCGTCTGATTCATGAGGATATCCTCATGTTTGGAGTTATATGAGGATGTCCTCACAAAAAGCAAGCCCTAAAACCAATGCCGCGATCCGAATGCCGCAACGGCAGCGCGGGCGCGAGCGTGTGGCCGCTCTTCTGAAGGCCGGGGAGGAGATCTTCGCCGAGAAAGGGTTCGATGCGGCAACCATGACGGAGATCGCCGCACGCGCCAAAGCCTCGATCGGGTCCCTCTACCAGTTCTTCCCCACGAAGGAGCTGCTTGCGGACGCGCTTCAGACGGCGAATGGCGAGGCGCTTGCCGAGATGCTGGAGGCCCTCGGCCGCAGGTCGAACCAGCTGACGCCGACCGAGCTCCTGGAAAGCCTGTTCCAGGAGCTGTCGGCCTTCCTGGCCGCCCACCCGTCCTTCGTGCTCCTGGCGGATCGTCCGGCAGCGGACAAGGCGCAGAAGACGGAACGGCGCAACCGCATGCGAAATCAGATCGCAATGCTTTTATCGCAGACGAATCCGCCGCTGCCTCGGACACGGGCCGATGTCATGGCCGTCGTCGTCCTGCATGTCATGAGGGTTGCGGCTGCCGTCAGCGGGGAGACGGATCTGCCCGTGCGCGATGCCGTTCTTCGGGACCTGCGCGCCATGCTCGTGCGCCAGGTCAACGAACCGGAATAGCCCTCCGGCTCAGGCCGCCTTCAGCCGCGCGAGGTCGAGGTCGAGCTCGCGCAGGGCCTGCATGACGACGCCTTCCGTCAGCAGGTCCATGGAGGATTCCACCACATGGATGGCGGCGAGCGCCCTGAGTTCAGGAATGGTCTGCGATTCGAGCGCCGCCTCGAAGGAGGGGCGCAGCAGGTCCATGGCGCGGGTGCCGGGGCCACAGAGCACGATGTGGTCGGGCTCGAGCGTTTGGATCAGGATGCCGACCGCATCGCCCAGCACTTCGCCGGCGGACTGGAAGAGATTGAGGAGGGCCGGATCGCCCGCCCGGGCCTGCGCGACGATGGATCCCATGGCCTCCTCGCTTGGCAGCAGCAGGGTCGGGGCCGGACGGTGGTCGATGAGCTGGGCGTCTCGGTGCAGGGCGTAATCGGCGAGATAGGCCTCGATGCAGCCGCGTCCGCCGCAGCGGCATTGCGGGCCGCTCCGGCGCAGGCGCACATGGCCGAACTCGCTGCCGCCGAAACGGGCGCCGCGATAGAGTTCGCCCTGGATGAGGAATCCGAGCCCCACGCCGTCGCCGACCATCAGGCAGGCGGTGCGCCCGGACCGGAGATCCGCGTTGCGTTGCGTGATGGCGAAGGCCATGGCGCTGGCGTCGTTCTCCATGAGGACGGGCTTGCCGAGCCGCTGATGGAGGCCCGAGGCCAGCGGCAGGTCGCGGGTGCCGAGCACCGGGCTCCAGGCGACAATGCCGTCCTTCGTGTCCACATAGCCCTGGCAGGCGAGGCCCACGGCCTTCACGTCGTGGGCGCCGGCCTCCTCGGCGAAGGCCGTGATCGTGCCTGCCAGCACGTCCATGAGCTCCTCGGCCCCGAGATTGCGCAGGCGGCGCTCCACATGGCGGCTGGCCCGGTTGCGCCCGGCGCTGTCCACGAGCCGCAGCTCGATGCGGTTGAAGCCGGTCCAGACGCCGATCACCGAGCCGAGGGTTTCCGCAAAGAAGAGGCGCGTCTTGGGCCGCCCGCGGATCAGGCCGGAGGCCGGATCGGCGGTGTCCTCCGCAACCAGGACGCCCTCGTCCAGGAGGCTGGCCGTCAGGTCCGAGACGCTGGCCGGGCTCATGCCGAGATGCTGGCCGATCTCCACCCGCGCCATCGGGCCTTCCCGGCGCAGGGCATCGAGCAGGCGCCGCCGGGCCGTTTCACGGGGAGAGAGGGGAAGCATGGTCATCGCGGTCATTTGTTCGATATATGAATAAAACAATTCCAAAGTCGCGGGATATGCGACCAAAATATTAGCCGAATGGCGCTTGAAGGCGGCAATGAGTGGGATAATTATTTCCGCGCTCGAAATATAAAGCGTGGCAGAGCGAGCCATGCCGTCGGCCCGCCCGGTCCGACAGCCTGCCATGAGCGAGGGACTTGCAAGGGAACGCAAGAACCAGGAGGAAACCGATGCTAACGAAGAAGCACGCACTGATCAGTCTTGCCGCTCTGGCCCTGTCCGCCACCGCCGCCTTCGCCCAGAAGGGCCCGGTGGTCGGCGTCAGCTGGTCGAACTTCCAGGAGGAGCGCTGGAAGACCGACGAGGCCGCCATCAAGGCCGCGGTCGAGAAGGCCGGCGGCACCTATGTCTCGGCGGATGCGCAATCCTCGCCCGCCAAGCAGCTCACCGATATCGAGAGCCTCATCTCCCGCGGCGCCAAGGCGCTGATCGTGCTGGCGCAGGATGCGGACGCGGTTCGCCCGGCCGTCGAGAAGGCCATTGCGGAAGGCATCGCGGTCGTCGGCTATGACCGCCTCATCGAGATCCCCCAGGCCTTCTACCTCACCTTCGACAATGTCGAGGTCGGCCGTCTGCAGGCCCGCGAGGTCCTGAAGGTTAAGCCCGAGGGCAACTACGCCTTCATCAAGGGCTCGGGCTCCGATCCGAACGCCAACTTCCTGTTCCAGGGCTCGATGGAGGTTCTCAAGCCCGCCATCGATGCCGGCAAGATCAAGAACGTGGGCGAGGCCTATACGGATGGCTGGCTCCCGGCCAATGCGCAGCGGAACATGGAGCAGTTCCTCACCAAGAACAACAACAAGATCGATGCGGTCGTCGCCGCCAACGACGGCACGGCCGGCGGCGCCATTGCGGCTCTCGCGGCGCAGGGCCTCGCCGGCTCGGTCCCCGTCTCCGGTCAGGACGCCGACAAGGCGGCGCTGAACCGCGTGGCGCTCGGCACGCAGACCGTCACGGTGTTCAAGGATGCCCGCGAACTCGGCCGCAACGCCGCCGAGATCGCCATCCAGCTCGCGGGAGGCAAGAAGCTCGCCGAGATCCAGGGAGCGAAGCCCTGGAACCTCGGACCGAAGAAACAGAACATGACCGCTCTCTTCCTGACCCCCGTGGCGATCACGAAGGACAATCTCGACGTGGTCATCAAGGCCGGCTGGGCCACCAAGGACGTGGTCTGCCAGGGCGTGAAGGCCGGCAGCGCGAAGGCCTGCGACTAAGTAAGAACGGCAACATGAATGGACCGCCTCCGTGCCATCCCCGGCCGGAGGCGGCGAAGCCGCTGGAGGGGAAGGGGATCCATGCGCGGTTGGCCTATGGATCCCCTTCCCTCGCTTCGCTCGCCGGGGATGACACTTCATTGATTTTTTTTGCGTGAAGCCATGACTGCACCCGTTGCCACGACCGCTCCGCCGCCGAGCACCGCCTCCGGCTCGCTCCTGTCGAAGCTTGAAATCGATGTTCGCATGCTCGGCATGCTGGCAGCGCTCGCCGCCATCTGGATCGGGTTCGACATCCTGTCCGGCGGCGTCTTCCTGACTCCGCGCAACCTCTGGAACCTGTCGGTCCAGACCGCTTCCGTGGCCGTCATGGCGACCGGCATGGTGCTCGTTATCGTGACGCGCAACATCGACCTGTCGGTGGGCGCGATCCTCGGCGTCGTCGGCATGGTCATCGGCGTCGCGCAGGTGCAATGGCTGCCGGCCTATCTCGGTCTCGAGCACTGGCTGACCGCGCCTCTCGCCGTGCTGATCGCGCTCGTCGTCGGCGGATCGATCGGCCTGTTCCAGGGCTGGCTTATCGCCTATCTCGGCATCCCCTCCTTCATCGTCACCCTCGGCGGCCTGCTCGTGTGGCGCGGCGCAGCCTGGTGGGTCACGACGGGCCAGACCATCGCCCCCATGGATACCCGGTTCAAGGCTTTCGGCGGCGGCGTGGAGGGCGCACTCGGCGCCACCACTACCTGGATCATCGCCGCCGTTGCCTGCGGCCTCATCATCGTGGCTTTGGGCCTCACACGCCGCCGTCGCCTGCGCTTCGGCTTCCCGGTGCGCCCCGGCTGGGCCGATGCGGTCATCGCCGTCGTCGCCTGCGGGGCCGTTCTGGCAACGGCCGCGACCTTCAATGCCTACCCCATGCCGATGGGATCGGCCCGAGCCTGGGCCGAGGCCCGCGGCATCACGTGGCCGGATGGCGGAATGTTCATCTCGCAGGGCGTCGCCTTGCCGGTGCTGATCGCCGTCGTGGTCGGGCTCGTCATGACCTTCATCGCCACGCGCCGGCGCTTCGGCCGCTATGTTTTCGCCATCGGCGGCAACCCGGAGGCCGCGGAACTGTCGGGCATCAACACGCGCTGGACGCTGATGAAGGTGTTCGGCCTCATGGGCCTGCTCTGCGGCATCGCGGCCTGCATCTCGACCGCGCGCCTGAACGCGGCGACGAATGCGGCCGGGACCCTCGACGAGCTTTACGTGATCGCCTCCGCGGTGATCGGCGGCACGTCGCTCGCCGGCGGCATCGGCACCATCGCGGGTGCGATGCTCGGCGCCCTCGTCATGCAGTCGCTGCAATCGGGCATGGTGCTGCTCGGCGTCGACACGCCGCTGCAGAACATCGTCGTCGGCGCGGTGCTCGTGCTGGCGGTCTGGGTCGACAGCCTCTATCGCCGCCGCATCAAGTAAGGGAAAGCGCATCATGCACACGAACGGAACGACGCCCCTCGTCGAAATGCGCAACATCTCCATCGCGTTCGGCGGCATCAAGGCCGTGGACGGCGTGTCCGTCGACCTGCGCCCCGGCGAGGTCGTGGGCCTGCTCGGCCACAACGGCGCGGGCAAGTCGACGCTGATCAAGATCCTGTCGGGCGCCTACAAGCCGGATGCGGGCGAGATCTACGTCAATGGCGCACATGCCGACATTGCGACGCCCCGCGACGCCAAGCGCTACGGCATCGAGACGATCTATCAGACGCTCGCGCTCGCCGACAACATCGATGCCGCGGGCAACATCTTCCTGGGGAGGGAGGTTCTCACGCCCTACGGCACCCTCGACGACGCCACGATGGAGGCCGAAACCCGCAAGGTCATGGCCCGACTCAACCCGCATTTTCGCCGCTTCAAGGAGCCGGTGAAGGCGCTCTCCGGCGGCCAGCGCCAGTCGGTGGCGATCGCGCGGGCGATCTATTTCAACGCCCGCGTGCTCATCATGGACGAGCCGACGGCGGCGCTCGGCCCGGCCGAGACCCAGCAGGTCGCCGATCTCGTGCTGCAGCTGAAGAAGGAGGGCATCGGCATCTTCCTCATCAGCCATGACATCCACGACGTCTTCGGCCTCGCGGATCGCGTGAGCGTGATGAAGAACGGCAAGCTCGTCGGCTCGGCCAATGTGCAGGACGTCACGCAGGACGAGGTGCTCGGCATGATCATCCTCGGCAAATGCCCACCCGGCGCCACGCCGGGACCGGGCGCGAGCTGATTCTTTCCATGTCGTCCCGGCCGGAGCGTGGCGAAGATCCGGGATTGGTTGCAGAATACCCGCGATTCTCAGCCGTCACTCCGGGTTCCATCGCGCAGCGGAGCCCGGAGTGACGGAACGACCTTACACATCAAGCGAGAAACCATGACCCAGACCATTTACGGCTCCCTGAAGGGCAAGACCGTTCTCATCACCGGCGGCGCCAGCGGCATCGGCGAGAGCATCGCGCGTTCGTTCCATGCGCAGGGCAGCAAGGTCGCGATCCTCGACTACAATGCCGAGGCCGGCCAGGCTCTGGCGAAGGAACTCGGGGAGCGCGTGCATTTCGAGCACAGCGACGTGCGCGACATCCCGGCCCTTCAGGCGGCGATCCGGCGGGCGAGCGATGCGCTCGGGCCCATCACGATCCTCGTCAACAACGCGGCACGGGACGATCGCCACACCATCGACCAGGTGACGCCGGAATACTGGCGCGAGCGCTTCGCCACCAATCTCGACCATCAGTTCTTCGCCGCCCAGGCCGTGCTGCCCGACATGGAGAAGGCCGGCGGCGGCTCGATCATCAACATGGGCTCGACGAGCTACATGGTGAGCGACGATTCCTTCGCGGCCTACAAGACCGCGAAATCCGCCGTCGTGGGCCTGACCCGGGCGCTCGCCCGCGAACTCGGCTCGAAAAATATCCGCGTCAACTGCGTCGTGCCGGGCTGGATCATGACCCAGCGCCAGATCGACCTGTGGCTGACGCCGGAGGGCGAGAAGGAGCTGCTCAAGCGCCAATGCGTGAAGCGCAAGCTCGTGCCGCAGGACATCGCCAACTTCGCGCTCTTCCTCGGCTCCGACGATTCCAGCGCCATGTCGGCGCAGACCTATCTCGTCGACGGCGGCTGGGTCTGAGGGCTCCGCGATTCTGATCGGGTTTTTCCGTCATGGCCGGCCTTGTGCCGGCGATGACGGAAGCCTCAGGCCCGCGAGCCGGCGCCGATCGGCGCGGCGGTCGTCTCGGCAGCTTCCTCGTGCTCGACCACCGCCTTCACGGTATCCCGCCGCACGATGAAGCACAGGATCACGAGCGGGATGCCGATGCTCGCGGTGGCGGTGAAGAGCAGGGGATAGCCGTAGGCATCCACCACCGCGCCGGACGTGCCGCCGATGAGCTTGCCCGGCAGGGCGTAAAGCGAGCTGAGCAATGCGTATTGCGTGGCGGCGAAGCCCGGCGAGGTGAGGCCCGACATGTAGGCGATCAGGGCGGAGCCCGCGAAGCCCGCCGCGAAGTTGTCGAAGCTGATGGTCAGGGTCAGCAGGTCGAGCCGCGCGCCTTCCGTGGCAAGCCAGGCGAACATCAGGTTCGAGGAGGCGGCGATCACGGCCCCGATGAGGAGTGTCCACCACAGGCCGAGCCGCGTGAGCGCCAGCCCGCCCGCAAAGGCGCCGATGATGCCGATCCAGACCCCGTAGAGCTTCGACACGTTGGCGATGTCGGTCTTGGAGAAGCCGAGATCGATATAGAGCGGATTCGCCATCACGCCGGCGACGAAATCGGGCAGGCGGAAGCAGGCGATGAGGAGGAGGATCGGGATGAGGATCAGCCCCTTGCGCCGGTAGAGGTCGGCGAGGGGCTCGATGATCGCCGCGGCGAAAGGAAGGCGCTCGCGCATGGCGACCTCGTTGCCGCGCGGCGCGAGGAGCGTGCCGGCGATGCCGACGCTCATGAGCGCGGCCATGGCCAGATAGGCGCTGCGCCAGTTCACGAACTCCGCGATGTAGAGGGCGCCCGCGCCCGCGCAGATGAGAGCGAGCCGGTAGCCGAGCTGGTAGGAGGCGGCCATCATGCCCTGGCGCTCGGTCGCGGCCACATCGATGCGCCAGCCATCGACCACCACGTCCTGCGTGGCGGAGGCGAAGGCCACGAGCAGCGCCGACGCGATGGTCAGGGAAAGGCTCGTCTGCGGGTCGCTGACGGCGATGCCGACGAGGCCGAGGGCCGTCACCATCTGGGCGAGCATCATCCAGCCGCGCCGCCGCCCCAGGAGGCCCGCGAGGCCGGGCACGTCGTAGCGGTCGACGATGGGGGCCCAGAGGAACTTGAAGGAATAGGCCAGGGCCACCCAGCTCAGCATGCCGATCTCGGTTCGGGAGATCCCTGCTTCCCTGAGCCAGGCGGACAGGGTGCTGAAGACGAGCAGGAAGGGCAGGCCCGAGGAAAACCCTAAGGGCAGCATGAGCGCAATGCGCCCGTCGGTCAGGATGTCGCGAAGGGAGAGACGGCGTTTGGGTGAGGCGGCCATGAAATCATCTTGGAAACGATCAGGGCGGCCACATTGGCACAGGGCCGCGCCGATGCAAAATCAAGGGCATTCCTCTTCTTTCTCGGCTGCCTCGCTGAGCTTGGCGAGGAATTTCTCGAGAGCCTGCTCCGGCTGGCAATCCTTCTCTGTCAGGACCTGCAGGCCCCATTGCTCCAGCACCGCCTGCTCCACCGGGTTCGGGCGCAGCATGAACACATAGGATTGCGGCCGGTCCCGCTCGAAGCCCGATCCGGCCCAGGTTTTCCAGAGCCGATGCATGAGGAAGCGGATGTTGAGGTCCGTCATGCTGTAGCCGATGAACAGGATGGTCTTGCCGAGCGCATCGGACCGGAACTTGATGTCGAGGGGCGATTCGAAGGACAGGCGCTCGAGATAATCGGTCTCGGCAATGACGATGGAGCCGTCATCGTCGAAATCGCCGTGATATTTCACGATCTGCGGCACGCCCGGCCGGATCCGGGCGATGTCCTTGGCATTGACGATCTTCACGTAGTCCTTGCCCTGGAGATCGAAGGAGGTTTCCAGGTTGCGGTCGAAATTCGTCGTGTAGATGATCGGGAAGTCGAGCTTGCAGATGAGCTCGTGTACGCGGGATTTCTTCAAGGCCTCTTCCGGAATGCTCCAGTTCCGGTCCATCCAGCTGCGCAGAGGCCCGATACTGCCCTGCTTGAGCCGATAATATTCTGCGAGCGTCAAATGGTTGAGTTCGGCTCCCCGGAACTCCGACAGGTCGATCTTCAGCTCGCCCGCGATGTGTTCGATCAGGGTATTCCAGGAGGGCAGGCCGACCGTCATGGAAACCCCGGCGCCGGCAAACAGAATGGCCTGCCTTCTCCTGATGGCTGCAACCAGACCTTCCAGCACGCAACCCTCCTTCACCGTTTCCTGCCCTTAACGCACGAGCCCGTCACTCTGCCTCAGCGGAGCATGAGGGATGACTTGAGCGTTTCGCGTGTTGCCTTAAGGTCTGGCGTCTCGAACAGGAGAAGGCGGAACGTGGCAGGCTATCGGATCCAACGGGTTGAAACCCTCCATGAGGGCTGGAGCAGGCTTCTCAAGATCACGGTCGAGATGCCGGACGGCCGGACCATGACGCGGGAGGTCCTGAACAGCACCGCCGCAGCTGCGGTGCTTCCCTACGATTCCGGGAGGCGCACGGTCATCCTGATCCGGCAGTTCCGCGCGCCTGTCATGCACGTGGAAGGGCATCCCGACTTTCTCGAAGCCGTGGCGGGCCTGCTCGACGGGGACGAGCCCGAGACCTGCGCGAGACGGGAGGCCATGGAGGAGGCGGGCCTTCGCCTTGCCACGCTGGAGCCGGTGGCAACGGCCTGGTCGGCGCCCGGCATGACGACGGAGCGCCTGCACCTGTTCCTGGCCCCCTACACGGCCGCCGACCGGGTCGGCGAGGGCGGTGGGCTCGCCGAGGAGCACGAGGAGATTGAGGTGCTGGAAATCGGCCTGGACGAGCTTGCCGGCCTTCTGGACAGCGGCGCCATCGCCGACATGAAGACCTTGATCCTGGTCCAGGCCCTGCAGCTCCGGCACCCGGCGCTGTTCGGCAAGGTTTGAGGGGCCTACACCCCGAGCCGCTGGGCATGCCAGCGCAGATGGTCCTCGATGAAGGTGGCGATGAAGAAATAGGAATGGTCGTAGCCTTCCTGCATCCGCAGGGTGAGGGGCTGGCCTGCCTTGGCGCAGGCCTCCTCCAGAAGCCGCGGCTTGAGCTGGCTGTCGAGGAAGCTGTCGGCCGTGCCCTGATCGACCAGGAGGTCGGGCAGGCGCGCGCCGCCTTCGATCAGCGCGCAGGAATCATAGTCGCGCCAGGCAGCGCGGTCGGGGCCGATATAGTTCGACAGGGCCTTCTCGCCCCAGGGGCAGTTCATGGGCGAGGCGATCGGCGCGAAAGCCGAGACGGCCTTGAAGCGGTTCGGGTCGCGCAGCGCAATGGTGAGCGCCCCGTGGCCGCCCATGGAATGGCCCATGATGCCCTGGCGGTCCATGTCGGCCGACAGGTGGGCCTCGACGAGTTCCGGCAGCTCGCGCTCGAGATAGGAGCGCATGCGATAGTTTCTCGTCCAGGGCTCCTGCGTGGCATCCACGTAGAAGCCGGCGCCCAGGCCGAAATCGTAGGCACCCTCCGCGTCGTCGGGCACCGCTTCGCCGCGCGGGCTGGTGTCGGGCGCGACGAGGATCAGGCCGAGTTCCGAGGCCACCCGCTGCGCGCTGGCCTTCACGGTGAAGTTCTCCTCCGTGCAGGTCAGCCCGGAGAGGAACCACACCACCGGAACCCTGGCGTCCTCGGCCTGCGGCGGAACGTAGACCGCCACGCGCATCGGCGTGTTCGTTTCACGGGAAGCGTGACGGTAGACGAATTGCGTGCCGTTGAAGCAGCGCGATTGCGAGACGGTCTCGAAACTCAATCCATCTCTCCTTTTCAATAGACGATGACGGACCGGATGGACTTTCCCTCGTGCATGAGGTCGAAGGCGGTGTTGATCTCGTCGAGCGGCATGGTGTGGGTGATCAGGTCGTCGATGTTGATCTTGCCCTCCATGTACCAGTCGA
>JAEWKH010000148.1 GCA_023386155.1 Pseudomonadota bacterium | reverse complement strand
GCGATGCTCGAACTCATAGCCGATCCGGCCCTGCCTCTGGCGAAAGTCGTTATATCGCTTGTCTCCGCCGAACACCCGGGTCGCGCCAATCGACAGGCTCGTGGGGTTGCCCGCCGCATCGGTGGCGTAATTGTTGATATAGGCCGCCGTGCCGCCCGTCGTCGAATCCATGTACTCGCCAAGGATCGTCAGCGTCGTTGCATCGTTCGGCTTCCAGGTGAAGGTCGGCGCGATGAAGACACGGTCATCCCTGACGGCGTCGATCTCCGTTCCCGCGTCGCGCACGAGACCGGTCAGGCGAGAGAAGAACGTCTTGTCGGAATTGACGGGGCCTGAAAGATCGAAGGCGCCCTGCAGGCGACCATAGGAGCCTGTTTGGACTTCGACCTCGCGGAAAGGCAGGAAGGTGGGGCGCTTGGAAATCAGATCGACGATGCCGCCCGTGCTGCTCGCGCCATAGATCGAAGCTGCGGGTCCTCTCAGAATCGCGATTCCCTCAAGTCCGTACGGCTCGAGGCGGAACAAGCCATTCGGGCTGTTCACCTGGCGCAGGCCGTCCCGGAATACGCCCGTATAGGTGACATCGATTCCACGAATGCTGAACGCGTCATAACGGGGGTCGAAGCCGTAGCCACCGACTCGGACGCCCGGCGTGTAGGACACCGCATCGAGCAATGTCTGAGGCTTGCGATCCTCCAGCTGCTTCTGCGTAACCGTCGAGATCGATTGCGGGATCTCGAGAATCGGCGTGTCGGTCTTGGTTGCAGCTCGGGTCGAGGTGGCGACATAGCCATCTGCGGTCAGATCGCCCCCCTGCCCGCTCCTGCTCCCCTCGACGGTCACCTCTTCCAGTTGAATGACGCGGGCTTCGGGTGCCTGTGCGAAGGCTTCACCTGAAACGAGAACGAGAGCTGACGACGCCAACAGTGCAAAGGATAGCCTCACAACAGAAACCTTCATATTACTACGATGATTTCCGCCTATCAGAGCAGTTCTCACAGAGTCAAATACTATAGTTTTTAATTATTTTAATCCGAATATACACTGATTTGAACTATTCTAAACTTATCTATACACGACAACACCAAACCCTCTTTTATAGATCCTGCTCCATTCGCCCTTGTGGTACATCTTCATATCACCGACCTTGCTCAGCAGAGTTTCGCGCGTCCCGCATCAGGAGCAGAAGTCTCGGCACCCGACATTATCCGATCCCGCGATTGAGAGCCGGCGGTGACATACCGATCCCCGATTTACTTTCGGCTTTATACCCTTTTCCTCTTAGTAACTTCCTGTTTAATCTTGACACTGCTTGGCAGTGCTGATCGCATATGCCCCACTACAAGCATCGTACAGCAACTCTATATCGGGCATCTGGAGGGTTCTCATGGGTCGCATCATGAAAGAGGATGATATCTTCATCTCAGGGTTATTCGACCTCATGAACCTACGTTTCGGACCTTCCCAAGGACCGAAGGAAGCGTTTGGCGGCATCGAGGAGATGGCTGAACTTCAAAGGGAGTTCGAGATCTTTCAGCGCGGACGCTCGCTGAAGGATTGCGTCGCGGTTCTCAACCTCGGCGGTTTCTGGAATGCCCGCGCCCGCAACAGATGGCTCGAGCTGATCGGCGATCTGGTCAACTACCCCTCGGACGAGGACGGGGTGAACGGCAACGACCGCATCATGAACATGATGGTCGAGAATCTGGCGTCCCGCCGGCCGCTCCCCGTGCTCTTTCAGGCCCACCATTCCCAAAGCGAGGAAGGACGCAGGGTCGTTGTGAGGAATGCGCCGACCGGCCTCTTCTACATGACGCAGCCATACATCATCGTGTCGATCCCCATGCTCCCGAGAACGGCTCCTCGGGCAACCGGGAGAGCCACGACGGCAGCGCGGAAAGCCCCTGCCAAGACAGCCAAGTCCGCTCCCGCCAAATCGGCATCCAAGAGCGCGCGAAAGACGCCAAGGCGAAGGTAGGCATCGCTCTGGATGACGAGCCCATCGCCAGCCGAACTTGCCGATGCCCATCGGCAAGTCGCGCAATATTACACGCGAAAGGTTCGTCGCTATGGGCCGACGCCTTTGGGCGTCGACTGGAGCTGCGTGCCAACGCAGGCCCTTCGCTTCCGGAAGCTTCTCAGCCTTTGCGACTTCGACTCTCCATTCTCGCTCAACGATCTCGGATGCGGATACGGAGCGCTTCTCGACTACCTTGCGCTCTACCATCCTCGGGCTTCGGTCGACTATCTGGGAATAGACCTGTCGGCCGCAATGGTTCGAAGAGCGAGGAAGCTTCATGCGGGCGATCGGATCCGTTTTCATCATGGAGAGGAGAGCCCTCGCACCGCGGATTACAGCCTGGCGAGCGGCATCTTCAATGTCATGCTCGACCAGCACCCGGTCGTCTGGGAGCATCTCATCGAGTCCACGCTGTCTCGCCTGAGTGAAACCAGCCGCAAGGGCTTCGCCGTCAACTTCGTCCACAGGCCCAACAATGGGGAAATGGCGAGACCCGGCCTCTATTGCACAGATCCCCGACGGTGGGCAGATTTCTGCGAGCAACGCCTCGGATCCGAGGTCCGCCTCATCGACGGCTATGGGATGAGCGAGTTCACCCTTCTCGTCAAACCCGCGAGGACGCTCCCGGATCGTTGATGCGGGTATAGCCCGAACTTACGGGCATGCGACCGCAAGCTTGTCCTGCATAGCCTTCAGGCGCGGTTCAAGGACGGTTGCCCCGGTTATCCGGATCAACGCCTCGGCCCTCTCGAAGTAGCTTATGGCATCCTCGCAGCGCTCATGCCCGAAGCGCTCGATGAGTGCCTCTCCGGCCACGATCAAGGCACGGCATTCCGGGAGGCGAGCAGCTCGATCCCGGGACAGGCCAATAGCGCGCTCCGCCGTCAGAAAGGCCTCTCCATACTGCCCCGCGAGCGCCTGGCATTCGGCCAGACTGGCCATCATGTCCGGTTCGTAATCCAGCGCCGCCCTTGCTGCGTGCATGAAGTCCAGCCCCTCCTCGAAACCGTGAACGGCTGCCTGCGTGTCGCCGGAGAGAGCTTGGGCCATCGCCGTGCACGCATATGCGAACACCCTCAGGTAGGGGGTTCCATGGCGCTCCGCGAGCTGGCTCACCCGCGTCGCATGCCGTTGAGCCATATCGGCATCTCCCGAGAGCCAGGCGAGATCGACATACCCGAGATGGCTGATGAACTGAACGGTCGGGTCGATCAATCCATCCTCGATTGCAAGCATGTGATCGAGCCACGCCCTCCCCTCGTCGATGCGGTTGAGATGGATCAGGATCCTCGCCCTCAGGCTGAGCGTCCAGTGCTCGACGCTGTATCCCAGGAAGCGGTTCTCGAAATCCTCCACGTATTGCAGCAGGGACAGCGCACGGTCATTGGCCTCGAGAGCCTCATTGAAGAGACCGGCCCAGCCATAGGCCTGGCTCAACGAGGCATAGAGCGTCGCGGCCCGGCTTTGATCGGCCGCACCATCGAGTATCGCCAATGCATCCTTGACACGGGTGACGTAATGATCGGCCGCGCCTCCGCTCGCGCCGCTGATCCTCGCTTCCACGAAAAGAAGCAAGGGAATCATCGTGTCGTCCGTTTTCTTTGCGATGGCGAGAGCCTCCTGAATGTAGGGAGCGGCGTCCTTGGCTCCCATTCCCTCGCGCCATCCGAGCCACGCGATCTGGGCGCTTGCAAGGATGAGCAGCGCTTTGTCCTTCGCCGTCGGGTTCTGAGCGTGGACGAGGCGGTGTACGACCTGCCATTGCCTGATCGCCTGCGCCGGGTGCATGGATCCGATCCATTCCGCCGCTTTGCGGGCGTACTCGGCGGCTTTGGAGAGTATGCCCGCCGCTTCGTAATGGAAGCTGATGAGTCCGGCCATCTCATCCTGCCGCTCGGCCCAGTAGCTGGCCAAGGCAGGGGCCACGAAGGCATGAAGCCGCTTTCTCCGGGCTTTCAGCTGGCTTGAATAGGCGACTTCCTGAATGAGCGGATGACGGAAGGAATAGTAGCGTCCACCCGGCCTGTCCTGCTCCTGCAGGAGTTCGACGTCGCATAGCCGGCGGAGCGACGGCTTGATCTCGGCACTCTGTTCCTGCGCGCTCACTGCCTCCAGAACGGCATACGGCACCTCCTTTCCGATGACTGAGGCCATCTGCAGGAGCGTACGGTCGAAGCTCGGAAGCCTGTCGATGCGTTCGCCGACGACCGCTTGAAGAGTGACCGGAAGAGGGTTCTCGTCGATCTCTCCACCGAGGCGATAGTCTCCAGGCTTGCCGATCAGCACCTGATTATCGACCAGTGAATGGATGATCTCTTCCGCGAAGAACGGATTTCCGCCCGAGCGCTCCACGATGCGATTGCGCAGATCGGCCAAATCCGGATGGGAGCCGATAACCGAAGAAACGATATCCTCCATTTGGATGTGGCCGAGTTCATGCAACTCCAGGAGCTGAAAGCCGTCCCGGTTCATCCAGGATGACTGATAGGAGGGCCGGTAATTGACGACCAGCAGGGCGTGTGAACCGATGATGGAATCCCGGAGCGCTTCCAGGAAGGACTCGCTGGCTTCGTCCAGCCAATGGAGATCTTCCAAGATGATGACGTAGGGGTTGGACGCGTGCTTCCCAACCAGCCAGGAGATGGTATCCAGAAGTGCCGCATGCCGCACTTTCGGGGTTATAGCCGGCAAGGGGCCTGTATCGGCGACACCAAGAAAGTCGCATAGAATCGGCAATGCGTTCTCGGGATGAGGCCCGAGACGCTCCAGACACACCTCGATCTGGCTTCGCGCCTTGGCGGGATCATCGGCGGCCGAGATGCCAAGCAGCAGCCGAACGATTTCCAGAACAGGCTGAATGGGAGCGGCCTTTCCATAAGGCTGCGCCCTGACTTCGATGACCGGGATATTGTCTCTCCGGCACCGTTCGGCGAACTCATAGCAGAGCCTGGACTTTCCGCTACCTGCCGAGCCGCAGATCCCCACGATGTGGCTTTCGCCGCGCAGAGAGGCCTGCAAGGACGCTTCGAGATCCGCCATCTCGTGCTCGCGGGCCTGGAACCGGGTCAGGTTCGACCTCTTGAAAAGCTCCTCCGACGACGACGGCCGCAAACCGAGAAGTTCGTAGATGCCGATGTCGTAGGACAGCCCGCGGAGGCTGCGGCGGCCGATCCACCGGGTCGAGCAATAGCGCTCGACGAGGTGGTAGCACTCCTCGCTGATATAAACCGTCCCCGGCTCGGCCAGGGACTGCACCCGGTTGGCGATATGAATGGCGACACCATAGACCTCCCGTTCGTTGACGGGTGCCGCAAATTTCGTTTCGGACACGATCAAGCCGGAATGCAGGCCGATCCGGACGGCGACCTTCCCGTGCGCCTGCTTTATCTCGGACTGAATGGCCAATGCCGCCTGGCATGCCAGCAACGCATGCCCTTCCTGGATATGCGGCGCGCCGAACAGCGCCATGATCCCGTCGCCGAGAGAATGAATGACGGTCCCGCCGAGACGCTCCACGGCTCGCCGCATGAGCGTGACCGCCGGCCCGAGACGCCGCATGGCCTGCTCGGGATCGAGCCTTGAAACAAGTTCAGTCGAAGCAACGATGTCCGCGAAGAGAATCGTGACCGGTTTGAATTCTTCCGTGCTCTCGGGTTGCGTCGCAGAAGCGTTCGATACGGATACATCCTGGGCGAGAGGCGCTCCACACTGGCTGCAAAACCGTGCATTGTCCGGACTGGGGTGTGCACAGCGTGGGCAATTCATTGCCAAGCCTCAGATCTCCAACGCCAAATTATGGCTACACTTCGTCATTTAATGAGATGCCGCGCATACAATGCAAGCTGCACATTGGCGAATACCATTTGGTAGAGTCACGCACATTTTTCAGCTCGGAAAATATACTTTATTTCGTTTCATATGCCAGGCATTTTTCCTATCTTCTACGTGATCATAGCACTGATGATCCAGACCTAGGCACGGTTATCCATCGGAAGCCTCGCGGAAGGATCCCGCCCAACGTCCGAACTGCAAAGCCCGTCTTGCATCCGCCCCATTCCCAGCCCACATTAGGAAAGCCTAGGGGTCCGGGCCCCTCTGGCGGGCGGGTCGCCGCTCGCGATGTCGGACACCTCTCTTGCCCTTGCGCCGACGAGCGCTCCCGCAACTGGAGGATCCATCTTGGACTATGCGGTCTTTAGGACACGAACGATCACCACACGCTCCGGCGGCGTTCTGTCCTTTCTGGTGAAGATGCTAGCCGTGGCTGTGGCAGGAATTGCCTTGCTGGCCATGATGCTGATCGGCATCTTCGTGGTGTTCCCTCTCCTGCTCGCTGGCGGCACGGCCTTGTATTTCTACGCTCGCCGCCGCGTGCGCCGCGCCCAGCCACCGCCACAGGATGGCGTGATCGACGCGGAATACACGATCATCGAACATCGATAACCTTTCGCCCCCTGGACGGATTTCGCCAGGGAGCGCCTGACTCGCTCATCTCCCGCTCTATCCGCCCACCTCCGCACCCTTCTCCTCCAACGCGCCGCAGAGCTCGTAGACCTGAACCTTGGCCTCGAAACCCTTGGGCTGGATCGTATCGACCATCCGGAACGCGAAGCGGTCGGCGACGCGCTCGCGGATGGCGTCGCTGACCAGGATCTCGGTGCCGTAATCCTTGTTGAGCGGCTCGAGCCGCGCGGCGAGGTTCACCGATGCGCCGAGGACCGTGTAGGCCATGCGGTCGTCGGATCCGATGGTGCCGACGACCGCCTCTCCGGTGTGGAGGCCGTAGCGCGTGCGATAGGCGGGCCAGCCTTCCCGCTCGAACTCCTCGTTGAGCCTCTGGTTGGCCTCCCGGCAGGCCAGGACGGCCGCGCAGGCATTGGCGACGTGATCGGGATCGTCCGCCGGGGCGTTCCAGATCGCCATGACCGCATCGCCGACGAATTTGTCCACCGTGCCGCCATGCTCCATGATGACCGCGGAGAGAACGGCGAGATAGCGCGAAGTGCGGAGCATCACCTGCTCGGGATCGGCCTTCTCGGTGATGTTGGTGAACCCGGCGATGTCGCTGAACAGGATCGTCACCTCTCGCCGTGAGCCGCCGAGCCGGAGGGCGTCGCCTGTCGCGAGAAGCTGCTGCACGAGCCGCTTCGGAACGAAGGTCGCGAAGGTGCGCACCACGGTTCGCATGGTGGAGATCGAGCGCCCGAGATCGTCGATCTCGCGGATGATCGAACGGACGTCCCGCGCCGGCCCGTCGGTCTGGAATTTCTGGATGCGATCCGTCTCGACCGCGAGCGCCTTCATGGAGCGGGACAGCAGCGAGCCGATCCCCCAGATGACCGGCAGGGAGGCGAGGACGAAGCCGAGCGCCAGCAGGGACAGGCGTTGCCGGCTCTCCTCGATCTCCGCGAAGAACTCGTCGAGCGGCGCCACGACGGCCAGCCGCAGCCCGGAGGCGCCGGAGCTCTCGATGGGCCGGAAGGCCGCCACGTAGGTTCGCCCGTCGGCAGCGTCGAAGATCTGCTGCGCCGCGCCGCCCCGGTGCCACGCGTCCAGGGGCTGGGTGATGTCGACGTCCAGCATCCGGTTGAGGGGCGGCAGATCGAGCGGGGCGTCCGCAGTCCGGGGGGCGGACAGGACCTCCGACATGCGCGGATGGGCAACGACCTTGCCGCTGTCGTCGAAGAGAAACACGACGCCGGAATTTCCCAGCTTCTGGGACAGGAGAAACGCGTCCGCGTCGATGAGCAGGATGTCCCCCGCGGCGATTCCGCCCCGCCCCTGCGTGAACGGCACGCGCACCGTATAGCCGATCAGGGCGCCCGACCCGAAGACATAGGGCTCCGTGATGGAGCCGGCGCCCGGATTGAAGGCATCCTGATACCATGGCCGCCCGCGCGGATCGTAATCCGCCTCGCGCTGCTCCCGGGCGAGAACCTTGAGATCGGCCGAGAAATACGTGGTGAACCTTATTCTCGACGAGCCGCCCTTGGGCGTCTCGATGACGGTGAGGCGGAAGACCGTGCCCGCCGGAGGCTTGAGCTGGGCGCGCAGCGCCGGCCCGGCCCGATCGAGCGCGTCGAGCTCGATGAAGGCGCCGTCGGAATAGCCGACATAGATGTTGTAGAGCTGCTGATGCCGGCGCAGGAGGGCGGCCAGGACGGCATGGAGCTCATCGTTATCCAGGATCGCGCCGCCCTCGACGGGCTGGAGCTGCCGCAACACCTCGAGGATGTCGAGCACGTCCTTGAACTGCCCGTCGACCCGGTCGGCCGTATGGTCGGCGACGCGGTCGATGAAGGACAGGGCGGCCGAGCGGGTGATCGACCGGGCCCGGTCGAAGCTGAGAAAAACCAGGGCGAGGCCGACAGTCAGCACAACCGCCACGAAAAGCGCGGTGATCGAGGGTTGATAGCCGATCCGAATACGCATACCCCAGCCTTCCAGCGCAACGTGCGGAAAAGTGGAGCCGGTTTTCCGCGAACAACGATGCGCTCTTCAAAGAGTGAAGCATCGGATCCGATCTCGAAAGTGGCCCCCGCTTTTGAGTCCGATGCTCTAATCGCCCGGCTGCAGAGTTATCCGGGATCCCGAACAGAATACAAGAGCCGGCGTCAGGTCCCCCTTTCCGGACGCGATCCGGGATCGGTGGCGGCTATCAACGGATTGAGCACTTTGAGCCCTTATGCTGAGAATCTGGTTCATGATGCGCCGACAGGCTCTCTTCCCCCCATCTCAGGCCTGCCTGAGATGGGCTTCCTCTAGCGCAAGTCGGGAACACCCGACCCGGATCTCGGGTGTTCCCGAGATCCGTTCTTGTTGTGCAAGTCGGGAACACCCGACTTGCGATGGGGAGGAGCTGGAGGTGGGGGTGTCGGCGCCACGCTGGTCCAGTCCAGCGCTCACACCCCCACCCTTGATCCCTCCCCACAAGGGGGAGGGAAAAAGCGTCTGCGCCTCACAACGAATGATGAGCCGCACTTTGAGGAACGCAGCTGCGTCTCGAAGGATGGGGTGCGCGTGAGAGAACGTGGTGAAAGCGTCATCATCGACTTTTTGCCGCTGGTGACATTGCGAGGCGGACCATCCAGGGTCATTCATCTCGGCGTTTAGGGCATTTCCCCTTCTCCCATGCGGGTTTTGCCGGACCCTTTGCACCGAACTCCATCGGCTGACACCCGGCCTCGGACGTGAGACACTGGCCCCGGGTGGAGAGACGGGTCATGGCGCGGAATGTGACAGTCTATTTCGCAACCAACCGCATGCCGCTCACCGATGCGAGCGGCGCGACGATCATCGATTTCGGCTCGGAGCCCGGGCCCATCGACGGCACGGCGGTGCGCTTCGGCAGCGCGCAGGCAAGCGTCACCGGGATGAGTTCGCGCTTCGTGGCGGATTCGCTCTATGTAGCGCCGGAGCAGCTCTTCGGACCGACGATCCTGCGCGGCAGCCGGGACATCTTCGAGAAGCTGCGGCAGGACATGCAGGAGGGCGGACGGCCGACCCTCGTGGTGATCCACGGCTTCTCGAACACCTTCAAGGAAGCCATTGAGCGCGCCGCGACGATCGTCGACTTCTACGGCATCGATGCCAATGTGTTCGCGTTCACCTGGCCTTCCATCGGCACGCCCCTGCCGACGCCCCTGCCCTACAGCGACTACTTCCACGATCGCGGCACCGCGCGCGCATCCGGCGTGGCCATCGCCCGCACGATGCGCATTCTCTACGACTTCATCGACGGCCTCCCCCGCAGCGCGATCTGCCGCCAGCCGCTGCATCTCCTCTGCCACAGCATGGGGAATTATGCGCTCCGCTATGCGGTGCAAGCCCTGATGCAGGTGCCCCAGGGCGAGCCGCGCGAATACGTCCACACGGTCGACGCTCCCGCGATGGACGTGGAGGAACGCCCCTTTCCGGCCCTGGTCGGCCTGCCGACCGAGACGCCGGATCCCAACCGCCTGCGCAGGACCTTCGACCAGGTCGTCCTCGCCGCAGCGGACGAGGACGAGGACGCGTTCGAGGATGTCCGGGAATTCCGGCACCTGCCGCGCCTCGGCAGCCGCGTCACCGTGTACCACACCCGCAAGGACTGGATCCTCTCGACCCTGAGCTCGGTGACCAAGTTCAACGGCCCGCGCCTGGGCGTGGACGGGCCGGAGAACATGGCGATGATCAGCGACAAGGTCACGGCCGTGGATGTCAGCGACGCCATCGACCCGCGGCAGGATTTCCAGAGCCACCAGTATTACCGGATCTTCCCGGTGGTGCGGGACGACATTGCCGCCGTCCTCGCCGGCGGGAGGCAGGACCAGATCGCCAACCGTGACCGCACCGACATGCAGCGATACCGCCTGCAGGCGCCGGCACGCACCCCGCGGCGGAGACGGCCATGACCGGCTTCATGGCCAGACATGCCGCGCTGCTCGCATGCCTGGTGGCGCTCTCCATCGCCCTTCCCGTCAGGGCCGACCCCTTCTTCGTGAGGGTCTACGGGCGAACCTACAAGGTCGATCCGCGGTATCCGTCCGGCGAGAGTGGGCCCAAGCCCCAGGAGGCCATGAAGGCCCTGCCCTCCGACCTCGGGCGCGGTCCCGGCTTCAGGCCGTCCCACGAGGAAGTCCTGGCCGAGGTCGAGGAGCGGCTCTGGATCGCCAGGAACCAGCTCGACCGGGCGCTGAAGGAAGCCGCCGGGCCGGCGGCCCGCGGCCGCAACGGACCGGACGCGAAGGCTCGCGAGCAGGAGATCACGGGATCCCTTGCCACCGGGGCGGGCCGGGCGCGCTCGCCGGAGCTCCAGGCGCTCTACGACCGCCACCGGGCCCTCAACCTTCTCGCGCGCGAGTTGCGCCAATCCCTGGACCTGCCGGCCAGGGCGACCGATTCCGGCTTCTCGCGGCCGAAGCTGGCGCCCGAGATCGAGGCGAGCTACCGCGCCCAGAAGTTCGATCCCTATGCGGCCTATTACGGCTTCAGGCGCGTGAAGGCCGCGTTCCGGTCCGACGATGCCGAACTTCTCTCCCGCGTCGCCCGTTATCCCCTGGCGGTGACCGGACGGATCAGGCGCACCATCCGGGACCGCGACCAGCTGATCGCCGCGAAGGAGACTGTCCTGAACGACGCCATCCGCGAGGCGGTCGCCAAATCCACCTTCGAGTCCGTCTTCGTGCGGGACAAGGGGATGATCCTCGGGGACGGAGTGGTCTGGATCACCCAGGACAAGTCGGGCTTCGCCCTCGGAACCATCAATCTTGACTGAGCGTTACCAAGCTTGACCATTGTGCCTCAACTTGGCCGGGATGCTGAGGCAGCGTTTCACCCAATGCAAACCGATGTGGAAGGAGAACAAATGACCAGGGGCTGGCAGAACGGGATCGTCGCCGTTACGGCTTTGGCATCGCTCTTAGGCATGGCTCACGCGGCCAGCGCCGCGCAATGCGGCAACAGCGCGGCCGGCTTCGAGCAGTGGAAGCGGGAATTCGCCCAGGAAGCGAGAGCCAACGGCGTCAGCCCGGCGGCCATCTCGGCCCTCATGGCGACGGACTACGCCACGGCCACCATCCGGGCCGACCGCGGCCAGAAGAGCTTCCGGCTATCGCTCGACCAGTTCCTCGCCAAGCGCGGCGGTTCGGTCATCGTGTCGCGCGGACGCTCGCTCAAGCAGTCGAACGCGGCCCTCTTCGCGTCCCTCGAGCAGCGCTACGGCGTCCCGCCGGGGCCGCTGATCGCCATCTGGGGCATGGAGACGGCCTTCGGCAAGCAGCGGGGTAATCAGCACACGCTCTCGGCGGTGGCGACCCTCGCCTACGATTGCCGCCGGTCGGAGTTCTTCACCGATCAGCTCTACGCGACCCTGACCCTGATCGACCGCGGCATCCTGCCGGCCAGCGCGCGCGGCTCCATGCACGGGGAGATCGGCCAGACCCAGTTCATGCCCAAGAACATCCTGCAATACGGCAACGGCGGCAATCTCGACAACACGGCCGATGCCCTGGAGGCGACCGCCAACTTCCTCAAGGCCCACGGCTGGCGGGCCGGCGCGGGCTACCAGCCGGGCGAGCCCAACTTCAGGGCGATCCAGGCCTGGAACGCGGCATCGGTCTATCAGCAGGCCATCGCGCTCATCGCCCAGCAGATCGACGGCGGCGGGCGACGGTCGGCCGAGCGCTGACCCGGCGACGACAATTGTCGGGCCGGCCTCAGCCGCCGGCCCGGAGCATCGGACCCGGAAGCGGATTCCGCTTTCGGGGTCCGATCCGATGCCCGTTCCTAAACGCGCATCGTTCCTCGCAAGAGCCCGGCTCCATTTTTCACGGGCGCGGCCCTTTCGCGGGCTTGGTGTAGATGGCCATGAGCTTGCTCATCTCATTAGTGTAATCGCGCAGCGTTTCCTCCATCCAGCGCGACTGGATGGCCGTCGCGTCGGCGAGGTTCTTGCAGCCCATGATCTCCCGGAAGGTCTCGCTGTCCTTCTCGAGACGCATGGACACGAATCCGATCATTTCGCGGTTGCATTCGGCGCTCGTGGCGATCCATCGCTCCGCCGCATCGGCCACGGCGCGGCTGTTGCCGATGGCAAAGGCAGATTCATTGACGCCATGCACCGCCTCGGAAACGGCGGACTTCTTCGACATCGTGGTCATCGATCAGTCTCCTCGAAGCATTATTTTCCTGAAGGTGAAAGACCAGATCGCGCTTTCTCCAGGCGAAGCGCTACCCGAGAGGGTCATACGTCCCGAACGCATCGAAATGAAGGCATCTCCGGCGGCACGGAGCCGTCGGCGCGGATGGGCATGATCCGCGTCGAGCCCCGGCGGCCCGGCATGGAGCCTCTGCTTCAAAAGCGGGTGCACATTTCCCGCGCGATGTTCTAAGCCCCTTCCGAAGAGGACGCGGGCCTCGAAACGACGCACGGGCGCATGACGCCCATATGCGCCGGGCTCGCGCATCAGATCAGCTCCGGAACAGGAAAACAATCATGAAACTCCTCACATGGCTCGGCTGTTCGCTCCTCGCGGGAACGCTCGCGGCAGAGCCTGCGGCCGCGCAGGACAGGACGGTCAGGATCGCCGTGGAAGGCGCCTATGCGCCGTGGAACTTCACAGGGCCCGGCGGCAAGCTCGAAGGCTTCGAGATCGACCTCGCCAACGACCTCTGCGCCCGCATGAAGGTGAAGTGCGAGATCGTCGCCCAGGACTGGGACGGCATGATCCCGGCGCTGAACGCCAGGAAATACGATGCCATCATGGATGCCATGACCATCACCGACGAGCGCAGGAAGGCCATCGACTTCTCGGACCGCTACGCGGACTCGCCAAACGGCTTCCTCGTCGCCAAGGACTCGCCCCTCGCCCAGATGCCCGGCACCGGCCAGGCCTTCAACCTCGGCACCCAGCAGGCGGAGGCCGATAAGGCCATTGCGGCGATCAAGCCTCTCCTCAAGGGCAAGACCATCGGTGTGCAGACCTCAACCATCCAGTCCAGTTTCGCCGACAAGTACCTGAAGGACGTGGCAGAAATCCGCGAGTACAAGACCGTCGAACAGCATGACCTCGATCTCTCCGCCGGCCGCATCGACGCCGTGCTCGCAGGCGCGACGCAGATCGCGGGCACCCTCGAGAAGCCCGAGTTCAAGGACTATGCCTTCGTTGGCCCGCAGCTCACGGGCGGCATCCTCGGCGGCGGCATCGGCGTCGGCCTGCGCAAGGATGACACCGACCTGAAGAAGGCCTTCAACGAGGCCATTCAGGCTGCCATCAAGGATGGAACGGCCCAGACACTGTCGCTGAAATGGTTCAAGGTCGACGTGACGCCGCAGGGCTGATCCGGCCGGGGTTGGCGAGCGCATCGTGCGAAAAAGTGGCCCCCGTTTTTCCGCGAAGAACGGTGCGCCAGCCTACAGAAGAAGCATCGGGTTCAATCCCAAAGGTGGCCTCCGCTTCTGGGTCCGATGCCTTCTTTTCCGCTGCCCTAATCAGAGCCTTGCTGAATGCGAGCGACCTGGTCGTTCGACCAAACTCTGAACTCGACACTTCCATAGCTGAACTCGCGGGTTCGCATGCCAATCGCCAGGGTCCTGTCGACCACGGGACCAAGGTCCTTGGGATTGGCGAGAATGATCCAGACCGTTCGCAATTCTTGATTCAGCGAATACCGAATGCTCCGCAAAACGGCTTCCATGACCGGAGGGCCAAACGGATTGAAGAAAAAGAAGACCGTTTCGTCCTTGGTGACGCAGTATTCTGCCGCATCGGCCTCGATGATTGCGAATTCAGGGCCTTCAGTCTGCCTCATGCAGAATGCAGCGATGTTTCTTTTGCAGGCCGCGCAAAGCGCCGTTGAGAACTCGACACCGATGATGCGCCTGAACGAGAACTCAGCCGCCAGGATCATGGCGCGACCCTTGCCACAGCCCATGTCGGTGAACACGAGGTTCGTTGGGAGCTCAAGATGTGCCATCAGCTTGCGGAACGCCCGCGCACGTACAGGCTCGTAATCGACACCGAGGTCCTTATTGGCTTGCAAGATATGCAGATTCTTCAGCTGTACATACTGCGCCGTCTCAACTTTATAGTTCCATTCGAAATGAATATCCTCGATGAACGATGCGATATTCTCAATTGTCTTGCGCAGATTATTCCGCCTGGCGCTCAGAAATTTTCGCTTAAGCTTATAAATATAGCGATTAACTTCCCTCTTCCGAACAGATGATTGCTTTGGTCTTGACACCATGGAGCAATCTCCTGCTGATGGACAGTGGCGCGGTTATCGCACTACGCGAGGCGTAATTCTTTTAACTTCCATTTAATTTCGATAGAAGGCATCTACCCCAGAATTCCCAGTAGAACACATGTCCTTGCAGAGAAGGGCAATCACCGCCGACGCGCTCAGGGCGATTTCGGACCGATTAAGCGCCAACCGGCCCTAGAGTTGTTTCCACTTGCGTGGGATCATCTCTCTTCTTGCTTGTGCCGCAGCTGGTTCGGGTGCAAGGCACGATGCCGGTGCGTGATCCGCGGGGCGGTGCTCTCCGCCGTGCGGGCCGCGTTCCGGCACGAAAGGACTCGCGTGGATCCCGATCCGGTGCCAATCTCGGACGAAACAGCGGGGAGACACGAGAATGACGGGGAGCGACGGCCGGGGGGCCAGGATGCGGCGGTTCGCCTCCGGGATGCTCCTTCTCTCCGGTCTGACGGCCTGTGCCGATCTTCGCGGGGTTCTGGTCCCGGTCTCGGCCACGGCACCGGGCGCGAGCACGGTCGACATGCTGGTGGCGACGACGCGCATGCGCGCCAGCACGGACGACGAGTTCTTCACGGGCGACCGCGGCCCGCAGGTCTCCTTCGCCGAGTTCACGGTCTCCATCCCGCCCGCGGCCAACCGCAAGGAAGGCGAGGTGCAGTGGCCGCGCAGCGTGCCCGGGAACCCGGCCACCGACTTCGTGACCCTAAAGGCCGACGTCATCGACCGACCCAAGGCCGTCGCCTGGTTCAGGCGCACGATCCGGCAGGTACCCAAGCGGCGCGTGCTGGTGTTCATCCACGGCTTCAACAACCGCTTCGACGACGCGGTCTTCCGCTTCGCGCAGATCGTGCACGACGCGGGAACGCCGGTCGTGCCCGTGCTCTTCACCTGGCCCTCGCGCGGCAGCGTTCTGGCCTATGGCTACGACCGCGAAAGCAACACCTATTCCCGCAACGCCCTGGAGGACACGCTGCGCACCATCGCCCGCGATCCGGAGGTCGGCGAGATCTCGGTGCTGGCGCATTCCATGGGCAACTGGGTCACGCTGGAGGCCCTGCGCCAGATGGCGATCCGCGACGGGCGGGTCGCGCCGAAGATCCGCAACGTGCTGCTCGCCGCGCCGGACGTGGATGTGGACCTGTTCCGCGAGGCGATCGTCGACATGGGCAAGGAGCGTCCCGGGTTCACGCTCTTCGTATCGCAGGACGACCGGGCCCTGGCGCTCTCGCGACGGATCTGGGGCGACGCGGTGCGCCTCGGCGCCATCGATCCGGAGCAGGAGCCCTATCGCAGCGGGCTGGAGAAGGCCGGCATCACGGTCCTGAACCTGTCCAAGCTACAGACGGGCGATCCCCTGAACCATTCCAAGTTCGCGGAAAGCCCCGAGGTCGTGCGCATCATCGGGCGGGAGCTCGCGCAGGGGCAGACATTGACCGATTCCCGCGTCGGTGTCGGCGACAGGATCATCCAGGTCACCGCCGGCGCCGCCGCCGCGGTGGGCACGGCCGCAGGACTGGCCGTATCGGCGCCCGTCGCGGTGATCGATCCTCGTACACGGCAGAACTTCCAGGGCCATATCGAGAACCTCGGACAGGCCGTGTCGGACACCGTGACCCCGTAATCAGGCGACCGCCCGCGCCGAGCCCTGCCCCTCCCGCTTGGCCGGCGTGCCGCTTTGCATGTTCGTGATGAAGGCCGAGATGGCCTCACGGGACATGGGCTTGGCGATCAGGTAGCCCTGAGCCTGGGAGGCGCCGGCGAGGCGCAGGGCGTTGAGCTGCTCCTCCGTCTCGACGCCCTCCGCCGTCGTGCTCATGTTCAGGTCCTTCGCCAGTCCGATCGTCGCCTTGATGATCGCGCGGCTGTCCGGCGAATCCAGCATGTTGCGCACGAAGGACTGGTCGATCTTGATCTTGTCGAACGGGAAGCTGCTGAGATAGCTCATCGAGGCATAGCCGGTGCCGAAATCGTCGAGCGCGATCGAGACCCCGAGCGCCTTGAGCTGCTTCAGCGTCGCGGTCGCCTCCTGGGTGAGCTTGACGGATTCGGTGATCTCCAGCACCAGGCGCTGCGCCGGCAGGCCCGATATCTCCAGGGCCCTCGTGACGCTCGCGAGAACGTCGCGGCTGCGGAACTGCACCGGAGAGAGATTGATCGCGACCTTCGTTGCCTGGGGCCAGGCCATGGCCGTCGTGCAGGCCTCCTCGAGAACCCAGTCGCCCATCGGGCCGATGAGGCCCGATTCCTCGGCGGTCGGGATGAACTGCAACGGCGAGATCATGCCCTTCGTCGGATGCTTCCACCGCGCCAGCGCCTCGCAGCCCCAGAGCTGGTTCGTCGCCAGGTCGAGGATCGGCTGGTAGAACAGGTCGAGCTCCTTGTTCTCCAGTGCGAGCTTCAGGGCTCCCTCGAGGGCGCGGCGCTCCGCCCGGGGATCCTTGATGCCCGCGTCGAAGAGCCGGTAGCTGCTGCTGGAATCCGCCTTCGCGGCGTAGAGAGCGATATCGGCCGCCTTCATAAGTTCGGCCGAGGTCTTGCCGTGGGAGGACGCGATCGCGGCGCCGATGGACAGCCCCACGTCGATTTCCTTGTTGCCGGCCGTGCACGGCGCCCTCATGGCGGACTGGATCGCGGCGATCAGGTCGGTGACCTGCTGTCGCCCCCTGATCGGCCGCTGGATGATCGCGAACTCGTCGCCGCCGATGCGAGCGATGAAGTCGGTCTTCCTGAGGCGCTCCCGCAGGCGCCGCGCCACGGCCTGGACGATGTCGTCCCCGGCCCCATGCCCGAAGCTGTCGTTGATGTCCTTGAACCGGCTGAGATCGAGCATGAGCAGGGCGAAGTCCGTGCCCGATCTGCGGGAGACCAGGAAGGCCCGCTTCAGCTCCTCGGTGAAGTGCAGCCTGTTGGGAAGCTTGGTCAGGATGTCGTGGCGCGACAGGTAGCTCTCGCTGGCCGCCTTCAGGATTCCGGTTTTCACGTGCCGCAGTCCGAGGAGCGTGGCGGCCTCGATCCCGATATCCATCAGATAGGCGAAGAAGGCGATCAGGCGGCTTTCGAGGCGACGCCCCGCAACGAGCTCCGCCACGCTCCGGCTGACGGCGATGCCGGCAGGATAAAGAGAGAGCGGATGAAGGGCGACCATGCGCTCCTTCCGGTCGATCCAGCTCACGTCGCGAATGAGCGTCGGGATGTTCTTCGCGATCAGGCGCTGGAGAGGCGTGTTGGGCCTCCACACGCGGCGGCCGAGCGCCCTCTCCGAGATCGGGCAATGCGCCAGGATGATCCCGTCGCGCCGATAGAGCGTGATCGCCTGGGAGGACGTCCTGAGGTGATCCTTGTAGAGCGTCTCGAAATACTCGAGGTCGATCGTGGCGACGGCGATGCCGAGAAAGTTCCCGTCCTCATCGACGATCTTGCGCGCGAGGGAGAGGACCTTCTTGCCCAAGGCCGGGATCCTCTGCGGCTCGCCGAGGAACAATGTGAGGGATGGATCCGTCGCGAGGGCACGGTAGTACGACGTGTCCCGCAGATAGATCGGATCGACCATGGGGCGGGGCGTCGACGAGCCGACGATCCGGCCCCGCGCGTTGACCAGATCGATCCGGACGAGCTGAGAGCGCGAATGGCAGGCGGCGACCAGGATGGCCTTCGTCGTCTGCGCCGCGGCGAACCCGTCGAATTCATGCGCCTGGAGGCAGGCCTGCGGAATGCGGCTGACCACGTCGCGCAGAACGTTCTCGACGGACTGGAAGACTCCGTCCGTCCGCTCCTTGAGGGAGAGGGCGAGGTTCGCCAGATCGCCCTCGGCCTGGGCGAAATCGCTGTTGTACCCGCGTGCGAGCAGGAAGGCAGCCCCGATGACTCCGGTCGCAGCCGTCAGGGCACTGAGAGAGATGATCACATAGTCCGACACAAGGGTACGCTTCGTTTCTCGCGACGATCGGAGCGAGACTAGGCAGCCAGTTGTCGTTAATCCGTTAACTTCGGCAGGAATTCTGTCCGACCGAAACAAAAAGGCGAAGCTTCAAAGCCGGATCGCGGGCGCCGTCGCGCTCCGGTGGTGGATCGGGATGCCGCGTGCTACATTGGCGGCGTTGCATGTTGAGCCTGTCGCCCGTCGGCGTTTCCGGGGCAACGGCCGCCGGCCGTTCCCGGCGCGGCTCGCCGCACGCGCGTTCGACACCGCACTCCCGGCAGGGGACCGACCCATGACCAAGACCGTCACCTCCCTCTTCCACAGCGAGCACCATGCCGCTGCCGCCGCGAGCCGGCTGAAGCAGGCCGGCATCGCGGCAGACGACATCGACATCTGGACGACGCCGCACAACCTCGCCCCGCTCCTGGAGGATCTGGGCGTGTCGCGCTCCGACGCCTATGCCTATGCCGAGGGCGTCGTGCGCGGCGGCACCGTGGTGATCGTGAAATGCGATGCGCCTCGGGTCGACGAGATCGTCCGCATCCTCGACCACGAAGGCGTGCTGGATCTCGACGAGCAGCAGGCGGCCTGGCGCGTGGAAGGATGGGAAGGCCCCGACGCCGCGAAACAGGGCGGCGACGCGGCGGGCGCGGTCGTCCACGGCCGGTTCCGCGTTCAAGCACGCAAGGGCGATCGCCCGGCGGGGGAATAGCCGTCGGTCACTGAGCCAATTCGCGCTCGTTCGGGAGCAGGGCATCGAACTGCTCGGGCGTCAGATATCCCGTGACGGCCGCGCTGCGGCTTTTCTGATAGCCCATGATCGCTTCCCGGGTCAGCGGCCCCATGATCGCGTCGATGGGACCTGTATAGAGGCCCAGGTCGCGCAGCCGTTGCTGGATCATCCGGCGCTGTCTCTGGCCGAGCTGGGAATCGTCCATCGGGGGCGCGGCCACGGAAGCGTGCCTGAGCTGCTCGGCCTGGGCGGCCGCGATCTGCGCCTGGGCTTCGACGCGCTTGGCCTCCTGCTTCGCCTTTTCGGCCTCGGCCTGAGCGCGCTCCACATCGGCCTGGGCCTTCTTCGCATCGGCCTGCGCCTTCAGGATCTCCGCCTGCGCCCGCTCGGCGCGCAAGCGATCATCGCGGGCGCGAATCTCGGCCTGTTCCCGCGCGCGACGCTCCGCTTCCAGCTTCTCCTCCACGTCCTCCGACTTCGGCGCGACCGGCGACGCCTGCGGAGCGGCCACGGCGGCCGTCTGGGCTGCGGGCGCAGGTGCGGGAGCAGGCTTGGCGAGGCTGATCTCCTCGACGTTCCCGAACACGGCTCCCATGCTGCCGTTCGAGGCGACCTTGATCGCTTCGTTCAGCGACGGGCTCGGCTGCTGGAGCAGCTTGGCCAGCGCCTCCGCGGCCTGCTCGCCCGCCGCGTCGATGCGCGAGACGGGAATGCGTGAAGAGCTGGAGAAGACAGTGACGGCGTTCTTCGGTACGTCGCTGGCAAATTGAGGCCTGGCGTCCAGTCCCTCGATGGCGGTCTCGAAACTCGGCGAGGTCATGAAGAAGAACACGCTGCCGGTATGCGCTCTTCCGACGATCTGCGCGATGTTGGTGGTCGAAAGCGCCCGCGACAGCAGGTCCGATGCACGCCCGAGCTCGGTGTTGGTCGCCAGGAAGAACGTCTGGCCGCCCCACGCGACGCCGTGGCCGATCAGGACGACGAAGGCGAGATCGGCTCCCTCGGCCTTCGCCGCGAAGTCGCGCAGGTTGGCCCTGGCCGTGGCGTTGCTCGGGTTGGGACTGACGATGACGTCGAAGCCGCGCGCCTTGAGTGCCTCAGCGATGTCGGCCCCTCGCTTCGTGCCGATGCTGGACTTCGGAATCTTCTGATAATCTTCCGCTGTTAGGACTAATGCGACCCGTCCGGCGGCACGCGCGGTGACCGCACTCGCCAGCAGCAAGGAAAACGCAAGGACGATACACCCGAGAATGGGTATCGGACGTAACCGATTAAGCTCTACCAATGTGCTTTCGCGCACAGAGAAGCGGCCTGCGAAACCTCCTGCTTGACCGAAATGCATGGCACGTCTCCAAGACTTGCACTATTATGAAATCCGGTAGTTGTAACGCAAACTAACCTCTTGAGCCGTGGGAGATATCCAGTGGGATTACGGCTGAAATTCAATATCATTCTCGTCGTTTGCTATCTGCTCGGGCTCGGCCTGTCAGTCTATCCATTTTACCAAATTTCTAGGCGGGAAGCCATGGAACAGCTCCAGGCGCAGATCGACGTCCTGAGAGCCCAGGCGCTTTCCGTACGCCGCTACACGTCGGAAGAGATCCAGCCCCTGCTGGCGGAGCATTCGAGCATCCAGTTCCTGCCGCAGACCATCCCGTCGTTCTCGGCGCAGACCGCATTTCGCAACTTCCGGACGTTCTACCCGCAGTTCTTCTACAAGGAGGCCGCGCTCAACCCGACCAATCCCGCCGATCTTGCGCGCGACTGGGAGCGGGAGGTCATCGAGAAGCTCCGGGCCAATCCCGACCTGACCAAGGACGTCAGCTTCCAGACCATCGACAACCGCTCGCATTACACGGCGACCTATCCCCTCGTGATCAAGGACGAGTCCTGCCTGGTCTGCCATTCGACCCCCGACAGGGCCCCGACCTCGATGGTCGCGCTTTACGGCAACAAGAACGGCTTCGGCTGGAAGCTCAACGAGACCATCGGCGCGCAGATCATCTCCGTGCCGATGGACATCGCTGAAGGATCGATCTGGCGCAACCTGGGTTTATTCGTCGGCACGTCGAGCATCATCTTCCTGGTCCTGCTGATCCTGCTCAACATCCTGCTGAACCGCTACGTGATCAGCCCGGTGACGCGGATGGCCAAGACAGCGGAGGCCGTCAGCATGGGTGACGCATCCATCGCCGAGTTCGAATATCCCGGCTCGGACGAGATCGCGTCCCTGTCACGCTCGTTCAACCGGATGCGCAGGAGCCTCGATAGCGCGTTGAAGATGCTCGAAAAGTGACCGAATTGATCGATCCCTGGCCCGACAGAACCAGATTACCGCTCGTCATGGAATTGCTCCGATGACTGCAGACAAGGATCTGAGGACAGGCAGTACAAGCCAAGGCGGAGCGAGTGGCATGCCCACCCGGGTCGGCAAGTATCGCCTTGACCATGTGATCGGCCGCGGTGCGATCGGCGTCGTCTACAAGGGCTACGACGAGCAGATCGACCGGCCTCTGGCGATCAAGACGCTCCGCCCCGAGATCCTGGAGAACCTGAGCGAGAACGACGAGCTTCTCCGTCGTTTCGCCACGGAAGCGCGCTCCGCCGCACGTTGCCTGCATCCCAACATCGTGACGGTCTTCGATTTCGTGGAGCAGGACGGCGCGCCCTACATCATCATGGAATACGTCAATGCGGGCACGCTGGAGAACGTGATCCGCCGGGGCACGCTTCTGCCGATCCGGCAGGTCGGCGAGATCATGGCGCAGCTGCTCTTCGCGCTCGGCTATGCGCATTCCAAGGGCGTCATTCATCGCGACGTCAAGCCGGCCAACATCCTTTGTCCCTCGGCGGCATCGATCAAGGTCTCCGATTTCGGCGTCGCCCACGTGGAGGCCCTCGACCTGACGAAGCCTGGCGGTATCCCGATCGGCACCCCGAACTACATGGCTCCGGAACGGTTCCTCGGGCGTCCTGCCGATGCCCGGGCGGATCTTTTCTCCGCCGGTGTCATCCTCTTCCAGATGCTGACAGGCGCGAAACCGTTCATCGCCGCCGACCTGCCCGAGCTGATGCGCAAGCTCATGAACGAAACGCCACCGTCGATCAGGACCTACCGGCCCGAGCTATGGCCCGAGATCGACGACGTCGTGCAGCGGGCGCTGGCCCGCAATCCCGAGGACCGCTTCCAGACTGCGGATGAGTTCGTCGTCGCTCTCAATGCCTCGATCGAGATGCGCCCCAGCGCCGACCTCCCGCCGCTCGACCTGACCGAACTCTCCCACGTTCCTGGCAAGGATCAGCCGGCGCCCGCGAAGGAACAGCTCAACCAAACCATGGCCGAGGTGCTCACGCCCGGCACCATCGACGCGCTCGGGCGGTCTCTCGCGCATTCGCTCGGCCCCATCGGGCATCTCCTGGTGAAGCAGGCCTCTCACGAGACCATGGACGTCGACACGTTCCTCGAATGGCTCGTCGAGAAGATCAAGACCGAGTCCGAAGCGGCGACCTTCCGGAAAGCGGCCCAGCAGGTGCTGCGCGACGACAAGGGCTTCAAGATCGCCCAGATGGAAGCCGTGATCTCGCAGACCGAGATCCGGGCGGTCACCGAGGTTCTTCTGCCCCTCATCGGCCCGGTCGCGCCGACGCTCGTCGCCCGTCAGGCGGAGAAGGCCGTCGGCCGCGACGACTTCTACCGCCGACTTTCAGACTTCATTCCTAGCGAACGGGACCGTGCGAGCTTTCTCAAGATCCGTGGTAAGATCGGCGAGACCAAACAGTGACGTGTAGGTAGTCGATGACAGAGTGATGGACAATCTGGCCCCCGATGCACCGCAGCCTCCCGGCAAACGAGTTCGACGCCTACGAGCGGTCTTCGCGGCCGACATGGCCAACTTCGGCGGTCTGGTTTCCGTCGACGAGACCAACACGCTCGATGCCCTGTGGGAGACCCGGCGCATTGCCCGGGAGGAGCTCGCGGCTCATGGGGGATGGCTCTTCGGGATGCCGGGAGACGGCATCTTCGCGCTCTTCGAGAGCGCCGTCGATGCAGTGCGCTGCGCCCTCGACACACAGGCGCACCTTGCGACGATGACGAAGCTCGATGCGGTCCGCATGCGGATCGGCATCCATCTCGGCGATGTCCTGTTCCACGACGACCTCCCCTTCGGCGAGACGCTCGTGATCGCAGCGCGCCTGGAGAGCCTCGCGGAGCCGGGTGGGATTCTGGTGTCGGCTGCGGTCATGGAGGCTGTGGCGCCGCGCATCTCCGCGACCTTCGGCGAGCGCGGCGTGTTCGACCTCAAGCATAGTCCGAGGCGGATCACGACCTACAGCGTGGCGATGTCGCCTTCCATCGCCGACATGGACACGACCGTGAGCCTGATCGAGCCGCTCGACCGGACGGTGCTGTCGGTAGCTCCGGCCCGGTTCGCGGAGAGCGCCAGAGCCCCTTCGCCCCCGGCCGCCATTCCGGAGCCGCGGGTCATATCCCTGCCGAAGGCCGCGCCTCTCGTCGTCCCCGACCGGACTGCGGATGCGAATTCACCCCCTGATGACGCCATGGTCCAGGACATCGTCCCTGCCCGCCCGGCTCCCATGGACCCCACGGCTCTCCAGGCCTGCCTTGCCGAACTCTCCTACACGCTCACGACCTATCTCGGCCCTGTCGCGGGTTTACTGGTCAAGCGGCATGCGGCGAACCCGACGGATCTGGCCAAGCTTGTCGAGGAGCTCGCGGGCGAGATCCCGGCGAAGGACGAGCGCGTGCAGTTTCTGACCCGCGCCCACCAGGTCCTGGCGCGGCGGAAACACTGACCTCATGACTCGCCGAATTCCGCGATCTCGTCGATCCGTTCGAGATCGCGCACGATCAGCCCGCCGCGATCCTGGCTCAGGAGGCGCTCCTCGGCCCAGCGGTTGAGAAGCTTGTTCAGGCCTTCCCGCGACATCGCCGTCCATTGCGCCATCTCGCTCTGGGTCAGCTTGAGGACGACCTCGATCCCCTTGGGCGTGGCCCTGCCATGATCCCGGGCGAGATGGCCGAGAATGCGCGCAAGACGCTGCGGCGCCTGGCGCAGGGTGGCGTCCTCCATCCGGGCGCTGGTCCACCTGAGGCGCCGGCACAGCAGGTCGATCACGTTGCGCACCAGTTGCGGATCGCGATCGAGGGCATCGTAGAAGCTTCGCCGTGCGATGCTCGTCAGACGCGTGCGCAGCATGGCGGAGGCGCCCGCCGTTCGCACGCCACCGTCGAGCATGCCGATCTCGCCGAAGACGGCGCCGTTCGTCAGGACGTTGAGCGTGACTTCTGCGCCGGCGGCCGAGACAGCCCAGATCCGAACCCGCCCGTCGGCGATCACGTAGAGCGCGTCGGACGTGTCTCCGACATTGAACAGCAGCTCGCCCTTCTCCAGCGTCCGGCTCTGGGCCTTGCGGGCAATCTGCTCGACGGTCGTTGGATCGATCGCCTTGAAGATATCGAGTGTCTCGAGTCTGACCGACCTGTCTGCGCCGGCCGCGTTGGATGGTTGGGCATCCGCCATGGTCGAACTCCCACACGAGTGGAGCACAAGGCCTTTTCAGCATACCGTGCGGCCGACTGCGTGCAAAGGCACTTGGCATTTTGACGCCCGAAAGGCCGGCGCCTTAGTTTTTTTCGCGGTTTCTCAAAAAAGAATCGCGGTGTGAAGCACTTCACAGTCCCCGCCGGCGAAGTGGGGCAAAGTCCAATCATCGCCACGGGAGATAGGAACCCAGGCGATACCGGACGCAACACTTGACCTGGATAGGATAGCACATGGACCTCAACGTGAATGCCAGCCCGATCACTCAAGCTGCTCAGACCACTGCCGTCGGCGGCGCCGGCGTTTTCGGTGACGGTGGCGATGCCATCGCGGTGACGAACCAGAGCGCCGACAGCACCACCGTGCAGCTGATGGACGACCATCACTTCCCGTGGGGCCCCGCTTACGATTTCGGCCAGGATCTCAACGTGAACGCCAGCCCGATCACGCAGGTGGCGGACACCACGGCGGTCGGTGGCCCCGGCATCTTCGGCGACGGCGGCGACGCCCTCGCGTTCACGAACCAGGACGCCGACATGTTCACGGTTCAGGGCTAAGCACCGCCCTCCAGGGAGCGCCATCGGCAAACGCCGGTGGCGCTCTTTTTCTTTGTCCGCGATGCGGCTCCCCGGCCGTCGGAATGCGGAGAACCAAACAATGAAAGCCTGTGAAGCGCGTCACAGCGCCTGTCGAAGGTATCGTCCATGATCCTGCCACTGACGCCTATCGGCTGTACCCGGCCCGTTGCACGGTTTCAGTCCGCATGAATGGCTCGCAAAGGACGATCGCGATGAAGAATGGAATGAGGAACAGCGCCGAAACCCAGCTCCGCACCGCTCTTCGTACGCTCAGGAAGCCGCTGATCGGAATCAGCGCCATCAGCTGCCTCGGGAACATCCTGATGCTGACCGGCCCCATCTTCATGATGCTGGTCTACAACAAGGTCCTGTCCAGCAAGAGCCTTCCGACGCTCGCGGCCCTCTCCCTTCTCGCTCTCCTGCTCTACGGCTTCTACGGGCTTCTGGAAGCCTTGCGCGGCAAGCTCATGGCCCGCGTGGGCATCACCTTCGACCACCGGCTCGCGCCGACCCTGTTCGAGGCGACCCTGAAGCTGCCGCTCCATTTCGGGCCTCATGCCCGCAACCACGATCCGCTGCAGGACCTCGCAGCCATACGCAATTATCTCATGGGCCCCGGCCCGGTCGCGCTGCTCGACCTGCCCTGGATGCCGATCTATTTCGGCATCCTCCTCCTGATCAATCCGATCCTGTTCTTCGCGGCCGGGGCCGGCGCGCTCTTCCTCGTCATCCTCAGCCTCATCAACGAGTTCGTCACCAAAGGCACGGTCAGGGCTGCCAACCAGGTCCACTCGGCCACCATGACGCTTCTGCTCGACGCGCGGCGCAATTCCGAGGCGGCGGCCGCGATGAGCATGGGGGACGACCTCTGCAAGCGCTGGGGCAGCGGCTATGTGAACGCTATCTCGCACGCCCGCGACCTCGCCGACCACGCCAGCGTCTTCGGCGCAATCTCCAAGACGGTTCGGCACGTCCTGCAATCGGCGATGCTCGCCCTCGGCGCCTATCTGGTCATCGAATCCCTGATGTCGCCGGGTGCGATGATCGCGAGCTCGGTCATCCTGGCGCGGGCGCTCACGCCCATCGATCAGGTCATCGGCAACTGGCGCAGCACATCCGCAGCCCTCCAGGCCTACCGCCGGCTGCGCGCGCTCTCGGCCAAGCTGCCCAAGGCCGCCCAGCAGCAGCACGGCATGCCGCGCCCGCACCACGCCCTGTCGGTCCGTGACGTCGCCATCGTTCCTCCGGGCGGAGCGGTTGCGACCGTCTCCGGCGTGTCGTTCGAGATCGAGGCCGGCGACGCCCTCGGCATCATCGGCCCGAGCGGCTGCGGCAAGTCCACCCTCGTCCGAGCCCTCGTCGGCGCCTGGCCGACGGCCCGCGGCGAGGTCCGCTTCGACAATGCCCTGATCGGCCAGTACTCGCCGGACGCCCTTGCCGACACGATCGGGCATCTTCCCCAGAGCATCGAACTGTTCGACGGGACGATCGCCGAGAACATCGCGCGCTTCCGCAAGGATGCGTCCGTCGAGCAGGTGATCGAGGCGGCGAAGATGGCGGGCGTGCACGACATGATCCTCGCCTTCCCGCTGGGCTACGACACTCCGGTCGGCGAAGGCGGCGCCACCCTGTCGGGCGGCCAGCGCCAGCGCATCGGCCTCGCCCGCGCCCTGTTCGGCAACCCGTTCCTGGTGGTGCTCGACGAGCCGAACTCGAACCTCGACCCTCTCGGCGAGCAGTCGCTCAACGACGCCATCCACCAGCTGCGGCAGGCCGGAAAGATCGTCGTCATCGTGGCCCATCGGCCGAGTGCCATCTTCGCGGCCAACAAGATCCTGTCCGTCCGCGGCGGCCGCGCCGAGATGTTCGGTCCCAAGGAGCAGGTCCTCGCCGCCCTGTTCCCGCGCATCGGCCAGCCGCACAAGCCGTCCCAGGCGGCAAGCCCGCAGGCCGCCGGCGGGACGCCCGCATCCCAGCCCGCACAGGCGGGATCCGATCCAGGCGCTCCCGCCGCCGCGACGGTCACCAGCCTGGACGCGACCCGGGCGCAGCGCTCGAACGGCCAGGGAAATTAGGACGTGTGAACCAGGCCACAGCGCCAGTACGCGCGGCGTGCCAGCCTGCGGCAGGATCGAGCGCCGGACCTTCGCGGCCGGCGCGGTGATCCGGAGCCGGATCCGCCAGTCCCATGCTGGCGACGGCACCCCATGAAGCGGAGCGCGCCATGACCGAGTTCGAAGCCGACCTCGTCGCCAATTCCTCCTCCATGCGCCGGCTGATGCGCTGGTTCGTCCTGAGTTCGTGCACCGTGTTCTTCGGAGTCGGAGGCTGGGCGGTCGCCGCCAAGGTCGACAGCGCGGTCGTGACGTCGGGGACCTTCGTGGTGCAGTCCAGCGCCCAGGCCGTCCAGCATCTGGAGGGCGGCGTCATCGGGGCGATCCTGGTCAAGGAGGGAGAGCTCGTGCAGGAGGGGCAAGTGCTGGTCCGGCTCGATGCCGCCAAGGTCACGGCCGATGCCAGCATCTTCGAACGCAAGTTGATCGACCTCACTGCCCAGAAGGCACGCCTCGAGGCCGAGAACCTGGATCGCACGACGATCGCGCGTCCTGAGCTTCCGTTTCGCTCCAGGGAGGCGGAGAGCGCATTCAGGGCAACCCTCGCGGCCGAGGAGAGCCTGATGAACGAGCGCCGCTTCACGCGGCTGAACCAGCTCTCCCAGCAGCAGGAGCGCAAGCACCAGGTCGAAAGGCAGATCGACGGCTTCAACGAGAGATACAAGGCGCTCAAGGAGGAGCTCGCCCAGGTGACGGCCGAGCTCGCCGACCAGCGGATGCTCGACAGCAAGGGACTCATCAGGCGTCCCGTGCTGCGCCAGACGGAGCGCGAGGTGAGCCGGCTCAAGGGCGAGATGGGAGATATCGACGCCCGGATAGCGGGTGCCCGCTCCCAGCTGACCGAGATCGAGTTCAAGATCGCCGAGCTGACGCGCAATTCCCGCTCGGAAGTCCTGCGGCAGCTCCAGACCGTCACGGCCGGCCTCGCGGAAACCGAGGAGCAGCTCGCCGCCGCCCGGGACCGCCTCCAGAGGCTCGACATCCGGGCGCCGAGGACGGGGCTGGTCCACGAGCTCATGGTGCACACGATCGGCGGCATCGTCGGACCCGGCCAGAAGCTGATGTCGATCATCCCCAGCTCGGATCCCCTGATCGTCACTGCGAAGATCCGGCCCGACGAGGTGGACCAGGTGCATGTCGATCAGCCCGCGACCATCCACATCAGCTCTTTCAAGCTCCCGACGCCGGTGGAACTCGACGGCGTGGTCACCAACGTCTCTCCGGATCAGGTGGTCAGCAGCCAGTCCGGGCAAGCCTATTTCACCGTCAAGATCGCGATCGCCCCGGGCGAGCGGCGCAAGCTGGAGGGGAAGGAGCTGACGCCAGGCCTTCCCGCCGAGGTGCTGATCCGCGGCGAGTCCCGCCGCATCATCTCCTACCTGACGCAGCCCCTCACCGACAGGCTGGCCGTCACCTTCCGCGAGGAATAAGGGGCGCATCCTTCCCTGGATTGCGACGCCGTCGCACAGGATCCTGTGCGACGGCCCGGGCAGAATTTCCTACCCAGTTCGCGCGCTCGTCATCGAGGACGGGACTCAGATAAGATCCTCCTGCTCATGACGCTGCCTATGCCACGAGGCGACCATGGACAGGGCCGACAGCAGCTCTTCCCGCAGGAGCCGTACCGCACGGCGGCAGGGGGTCAAATCCGTCAATCTGGCGCTCCAGGGCGGCGGCGCCCACGGGGCCTTCGCATGGGGCGTGCTCGACCGCCTGCTGGAGGAGGACACTATCGCCTTCGACGGCATCAGCGCCACGAGCGCAGGCGCGATGAATGCCGTCGTCTGCGCCTACGGGCTGTTCGAGGGAGGTCGCGAGGGAGCCCGCCATTGCCTGAGGGAGTTCTGGCAACAGGTTGCGCGCGCCGCCCTCCTGAGCCCCCTGCAGCCCTCCGTCCTCGACCGCCTCACGGGCAACCGCAGGCTGGAGACCTCGCCGGCATTTCTCCTGTTCCACATGCTGACGCAGGTGGTCTCGCCCTACGAGCTCAATCCGTTCAACTACAACCCACTTCTCGACGTGCTCGAACGGGTGGTCGATTTCGAGGTCCTACGGCGCAGCCCGCGGGTCAAGCTGTTCCTCTCGGCGACCAATGTCCGCTCGGGCAAGATCCGGGTTTTCGAGAACCACGAGATGAGCGCCGATGTCGTGCTCGCGTCCACCTGCCTGCCTTTCATCTTCCAGGCTGTCAGGATCGGCGACGATTACTATTGGGACGGAGGCTACATGGGCAACCCGGCCCTTTTCCCGCTGATCTACCACTGCGAGACGTCCGACATCGTGGTGGTTCACATCAATCCCATCAACCGCCCCGCCGTCCCGACGACCGCCGCCGAGATCCTCAACCGCATCAACGAGATCAGCTTCAACTCGTCCCTGATGCGGGAGGTGCGTGCCGTCGAATTCCTGAACAGGCTCGTCGACGAGGGACGCGTCCTCACGCCCGATATCAGGCAGGTGCGCCTGCACGCCATCGAGGCCGACGAGGTCATGCAGAACCTTGGGGCCGCCTCGAAACTGAATGCCGATTGGGACTTCCTCACCGATCTGCACATGATCGGCCGCAGGAAGGCCGATGCCTGGCTGCGAGGCGACTTCTCGAAAGTCGGATTCGAATCCTCCATCGACATCCGCGACCGATATCTCTAGCGCATCGTGCGGACCCAGCGGGCCGCGCTAGCGAAAAGTGGATCCGGTTTTCCGGATCAACGATGCGCTCTTTATAAAGTGAAGCATCGGATTGGATCCCAAAAGTGGGTCCACTTTTGGGTCCGATGCTCTAGTCACGCAGCGTCTTTCGACCTGCCCATCCGCGTCAACCCGAAATTTGTGACCGCGTGCACAGAAGATGCGCGCGAAAAAAGTCAGTCTCATCCCATGAGCGGCTCAGGCCAAAGGGAATGGTCCCATCGGTCTGATCATCGCCTCTCCCACGGGAGGTTGAAGATGGGAAGACGGATTGGGATCGTTCTGGCGCTGCTCATGGGGGCGATGGGCTCTGCGAATGCCGGCCCGCATCTCTTTCGGGACGAGGAAGCCCCGCCCCTTCCGGGATGGGTCGAGTTCTGCAACCGCAACCCGGAGGAGTGCGTCGTCGACCTGCGCCAGCCGGAAACGCTCCCCATGACCGAGGGGCTCGCCGCCCTCCTCTCCTCCGTGAATCTCTCCGTGAACCGCGCGCTGATCCCGGTGACCGACCAGAACCACTGGGGCCTCGTCGACCTCTGGAGTTACCCGACGGATGGGCTGGGCGACTGCGAGGATTACCAGCTCCTCAAGCGCCGGCTGCTGATCGAGGCCGGCCTGCCGCGCCGCGCCCTGCGCATGACCGTCGTCATCGACGAGAACGGCGAAGGTCATGCGGTCCTGACCGTCCGCACCGACCGCGGCGACCTCATCCTGGACAACAAGACGGATGAGGTACTGGAATGGTTCAGGACGAACTACAGATACATCAAGCGGGAAAGCGCCGAAACGACGGGATGGGTTTACCTCACCCTCGATCCGGCCGGCACGTCGCTCACGTCATCCAGCGACAAGTGATCGCCCTGACCCGTGATGCGGCGACGGTCGAGGTCGCGTGATCTCATTCCGCGTCCCGGTCGCGCTCGGTGGCCTCCTGCTGCAGGCGCCCTAAATCGACGATCCTCACCCGGGCTCGCCCGAGTTCCACGACTCCACCCTTGCGCCATTTCTGGAGCTGGCGATTGACCGTTTCCCGTCCCGCGCCGACGAGAACGCTGAGCTCCTCCTGCGTGATCTCGATGTCCTCGCCGAAATCCTCCGCGAGCTTCAGCAGGCGTCGCGCCAGCCTGGCCCTGAGAGACAGCAGGGAGGCCTCTTCCAAGCGTTCGCTCGAGAAGCGGAGGCGCTCGCACAGCAGCTCGATGATCCTGGTCGTGATCTCCGGCCGCCGCTTGAGGAGGTCCTGGAAATCGCTCCTGCGGATCATGAAGAGCTCGACATGGCCGGACGCAACCGCATCGGCACTCCTCGGCTGCCCGTCCAGGAGAGCGATCTCGCCGAAGATGTCTCCAGGCCCGAGGATGTTGAGCGTGAACTGCCGGCCCGCATCGGTCGTCGTCGTGATGACGATCTGCCCTCGCCTGACGCCGTAGAGAGCGTCCCCCGGATCGCCCTTGAGAAACAATATCTCACCATCGCGCATCTTCCGGGATGTGCAGAGGGCGGCGATCTGCGCAATCGCCTCGGGGCCGAGCGCAGAGAAAAAAGAGCTCACTGAGAGAGCCGAGAAAAACGGCAAGTCCCTTTGGATCTGTTCCCCACCGAGACGCACCGTTGCGCCTCCCTCGCATGGCTCCGTAAACGGAGCACGCAACCCACACTGGAAGTGAAGGAATTATATATGAATGGAGGATAGTCTCAACCGGCAGGACAGGATTCGGTGGGACGGCGTTCGAAACCGGTGAGATGCGATCTGGCGGCCCTTCGGCCCGGTCGCGCTGCGAGGCAGCCATGCAGACCTATCGCGTGGAGATGATGGCCGCCCCGAACCGCCTAGGGGGCGGGAGCAGCGAGAGGCCTCGCGACCTGACTAGAGGGGGCATGGCGGGCGCCTCCGCGCGGCCCGGTTACCTGCGTTCCTGTTTGGATGTTGTCAGCTCCTGGATGACCCAGCGCCGCGCGCGCCGCATGGCGGAGAGTTTCGTGCGCTTCATGACGGCCTCCTGGCGAACTGACGGAGATGGATGACGATGGCGGGTTCCGCGTTCCGCACGGCGGGCCGGACGGGGACGGAGACGATCACCGGCTGATCGGTCAGTCGATCGAGGACGAGTAGAACCATGACAACCTCCTGAGTTCGTTCCTATGGTCTCCGAAAGGGCCTCCGATTTCTGTGACGTCGGTCACAGACGGGGGATTCGTTCAAACGGCGAGTGAAACCTGCAGGCGGGAAAGCCGGGTCACGTCCAGCATCTCCTTACCGGACAGCACGATGGGCCGGGGCGCGCGGCCGTTGACGGCAATGGCGTCGGCCACGAAGAGGAGAGCGAGGAGGCAAAGGATGCGACGGGACATGATCGGGCTCCATGTGGGACCGACCATGCCACCGGCCGAACGTGGGAACCGTGATCGCTGTCACAGAAGCCTCAACCGGCGCGTGCGAGAGTGGAGCCATCGAGATGGAGGCTCAAATGTTCTATCTTTACTTTCACTGCGCAGGCCCCGGCGAGATCCTGATCGACCGCAACGGAGCGGAAGTCCTCGACCTGATGGAAGCCCGGGACCGGGCTCTCGACCTGGCGCGGATCCTGGTCGAGCAGGCCTTCGGCACGCGCGACTTCACGGACTGGCACGTCTATGTCAGCGACGAGGACGACGAGGAGCTGATGCTGATCCCGTTCTCCGCCGTCATGCCGACCATCCATTGAGGCGCCGGGCGCAGGCTGGGCCCGGTCTCTCAAGGCCAAGGCCCACGCCCCTGCCTCCCCGCCGATGACGGCCGGCCACCTGCCGAGCCTCTCTTGATACAGGCCGTCACTGCAACTGATCGTTACACAGGCACGATCGAAACCCGGACAAGCGTGGCCACTCCGGAATCCGATGCTTCCACTCTTGGTCGAGCGCATCGTTGAGTGCGAAAAACCGGATCCACTTTTTCGCACGATGCGCTCGACCGGCCCGAACCATGGCTTCACGGCTTCTGATTTCGATGCCGGCGCGCGAGCCAGTCGGCCTGTTCGGCCAGGTGGCGCCAGCGGCGCGCCATCGCGCGCATTTCCACGCGCTGCTCCGCCCTCAAATGCGGATCCTCCGCGAGACGATCCGCCTTGGCGGCCTTCTCCCGGTAGTGCTCAAGCAATTTCATGATCTTTCCCCGCGTGCTGCGGACAGGCCGACGCGCGGACCGCAGCTCTCTGATCCTGTGTATCGTCAGGTCCTGACGAGGCCTGGCGGCTTATCGGGAAGCGACAAGGTCACCTGCTGGCCCGTGCGGGGATCGAGGATCGTGATGGTCATGATGAACTCCTTCAATTGACCTCATCATGGTCCTGAGCGTTCCGTCGGTCCGTGACGGCGATCACACTCGCCCGGTGTGATGCAGCGCACAGCCAGGGAGAAGGGACGGGGCTAGGGTGAGAACGTTCCTCCCTGTCAACTCAGCGCCCGTATTCTCATCGGGCGCTTTTTTATTTTGCGCTCCACCTTCCGGTGCACGCGCACCGCCGTGCAACTCGGTGCCTTCAGCGGCTCAGCTTCGTTCGTCCCGCCTCTGTGACCGGCCTCACATTGGCGGACCGCGCTTCTGTGTAGGGTCGATGTGTGAAACGACCTTTCAAAGGAGACCGAAGATGACGAAGACCTCTCGAGCCAAGCTTGCTGCCGTGCTGTCCCTCGTCCTGTGGGGCGGATACGGCATGACCAGCGCCGAAGCCTGCGATCCGCGGGTCACCACACGCCCCGGCGACCTGTGGGGCAGGCCTGCGCCCGTGGTGCGGGACCACCGCCGGCCCGTCGATTCCTATCCCGGCGGCGTATTGGTCACCAGCACCCCCCGGGGTCCGATCGTACGGGACCACCGCTCGCGTCCAGTCGTGCGCGATCATCGCTGGTAACGGTTATCGCCAGGACCGGAGCGGCAATCGGAAGCCATCCCGGTCCTGGCGAACCGAGCAGGTGGAGCAGGCCATCTGCAATGACGTTCGCGGTCGTCTGACCGCTCCGGCACTACGATTCAAGCCTTGGCGCTCGAACACCCCATTCGTAAGCATATGATTGATAAAACAAGCCCGCATCGGCCCGATGCCGTGTTGCGGGTGGATCGACCGCTAAGCTCGACTGTGGGACCGAAGCCGCATGGCGAGATGGAGGAGCCTCCTGTCCGGATCGGTAAGACGCTCCCCGAACCCCATCATCTTTGCACCGACGCGACACGCCGCCGGGCGAGTTCATGCTCCTCGGCGTCGAAATACCGCTCGAGCCAGATATAGGCCTCACGGACGAGCGCCCGGCGCTTCGCCGGATCCGTCATCTGGCGCGACAGCGCCATCGTGTTCATGTAGCGGGCCCAGTATCGCGTACACTTGTACATGGCATCCACTCCTGCGTGCCGGAAATCCAGATTGAACCTACATGCCCTGAAAGCCGTATCGGCATCTGTAACCGGCGTCACAGTTCCCCGCTTCGCCCTGCGGAGATGCAAAAAACGCTTTTCAGCCAGCATTGTGATGGGGTTCACAGTCATGCGGCCCGCTTTGGGCTACCAATATCCCATCCAGAAGCGGGAGCCCTGTCATGAAGCACAATCGCAAGCACTTCGTGTCCATCCGGAAGAAGGACAGCAAGGTGGTCTTCGACTCGATCTATCTCCGGGAAGCCGTGTTCCGCAAGGCCGTGACGGCCGATGACGTCAAAGCCGGCATCCTGCCGCGCCGGAACGGCTAGCGCATCGTTACTGAAAGACTTGCAGGGCCTGAACCATCAGGTCCCTCACTCGGACTTCATCGACATCAAGTGATGATCCTGTCAGGCGCATCGGAGCGCTCGTCGGATTGTGTGGAACGCCATTCCAAGGCAATTTCAGCGGGCCGCTACAGCCCGATCAGGATCGGGACCGATCCTGCACGATGTCCAGCCTGAATCCTCGGACATCGCCCGCCTCTGCGCGACTGAATCGATCAGCCCGCCATCTCTTCGCTGACGCGCCGCCAGTAGCCTTCGAACGGAATGGCGATCCCGTGACGCTCTTCCGTCGAGAACCGGGGATAGTCGCTTCCTTGCGTCCAGCCGCCGTTGCCGCCTGGAACGAAATGCAGATAGGCGAACACGATATGAGAGATGACCCACATGCCGACCTCCTGAGTTCCCCTGATGGTACCTGGAAGCAGCGGGCCGCTCTGAGATGCAAGTCACACAACGCGTCCTTCGTTCATCGGCATCGAAGGCGCTTCGTGTGAACTGGCTCACAGCGCGCAGCGACGGAGGCGCTAGGATCAATTCATCCTCGCGGTCCTCCCCCACCTTGGCGCTCCGGCTCATCCCGGAGCGCTCTTTCTTTTCGCCGCTTCAAACGGACATGATGAGGCTGTTGAAAGTCCGGAACCTTAGAGGTGTTTGATCCCGGGGTTTGATACCGCTTCACCAAGATCAATCATCCCTGGACGAATGGGCAGGTCGAGAGGATGAACCGCACCATCAAGGGCGCAATGGTCAAACGCTATCCCTCCGATAGTCATGATCAGCTGTGGCAGCACCTCGATGACTTCGTCTCAGCCTACAACTTCGGCCGGCACCTGAAGACCCTGAAGGGCCTCACACCTTACGAGTACATCTGCAAGATCTGACAGCCGAGCCAAAACGCTTCAAGTTCAATCCGTTCCATAAAATGCCGGGACTGAACACCTAGGGCTCCGACGCCATGGGCGGCGTCATCAACATCATCACGCGGAAGGTGTCCGACAGCTGGACGACCTCGGTCACGGCGGACGGAACGCTCCAGCAGCATCAGTATTTCGGCAACTCGGCGCAGGGGTCGTTCTACACGAGCGCCCCGATCATCCACCGCATGCTGGGCCTCCAGCTCTAGGGTCGCGGGTTCGGCCGCGGCGAGGACGAGGTCCTGAGCGGGATCGCGGGAGCGCGCGAGGGCAATCTCGGCGGGCGGATGACCTTCACGCCCAACGAGAACCACGACATCAACTTCGCGTCCTGCTACTCGGATTATCTCGTCGCCATGCGCGACGGCGCGGTCCTCCGCCACGGCACCCCGGCCGAGATCATGACATGCGAGGTCATCCGCGACGTCTACGATATGGATGTGGAGATTCAGGACGTTCGCGGCTACAAAATCTCGAACTACTATCTGTGAGCCAAGACCATGATCGTCCTCTCCGACAAGGAAATCCGTTCGCTCCTGCCGATGTCAGACGCCATCGAGATCGTCGAGAGAGCGATGATCGCCGTCTCGGCCGGCGCCGCCAACCTTCCGCTGCGATCGGCGGTGGATGTCGGCGCGCCCAACATGATGGGCGTCATGCCGGGCGCGCTCATGCCCGGCAATGGACAGATCGAGGCCTGCTTCGGCGTGAAGCTGGTCAGCCTGTTTCCCGGCAACCCCGATGCCGGATACTCGTCCCACCAGGGAGCGATCGTCCTGTTCGAGCCCGAACACGGCTCGGCCATCGCCATGATGAATGCCGGACTCCTGACGGCCCTGCGCACGGCCGCCGCCAGCGCGGTGGCGACACGGGCGCTCGCGCGGCCGGATTGCGCGACCCTCGCGATGATCGGAGCGGGCGAGCAGGCCGAACACCATCTGGAGGCCATGCTCTGCGCACGGCCTTCGATCCGGGAAATGCGGGTGGCCGGGCGCAGGCGGGAGAAAGCGGAAGCCTTCGCGGCCCATGCGGCAGAGCGCCATCCCGGCCTCGCGACCCGCGTCTTCGATGATGTCCGCACCGCCGTCGAGGGCGCCGATCTCGTCTGCACGGTCACGTCCTCGGCCGAGCCGGTCCTGATGGGCGAATGGGTGGCGCCGGGCACCCACCTGAACGTGGTCGGCGCCTCGATCCCCTCGAAGCGCGAGATCGACGAGGAGATGGTGGCGCGCTCCAGGATCTATGTCGATTACCGCCCCTCCACCTTCGCACAGGCGGGCGAGGTCATCCGCGCCCTCGAGAGCGGCCGCATTCGGCGCGAGCACGTGCTGGCCGAGATCGGCGAGGTCCTCGCCGGCCGGGCGGCGGGGCGTGCATCGGCCGATGACATCACGCTCTACCGCTCGCTCGGCATCGCCGCTCAGGACCTCGCCTGCGCGAGCCATTGCTGGCGCGAGGCGAAGGCCCGCGGCCTTGGCGTCGAGGCTTCGCTCGATTGAGCCATTCCTACCGCTGGCGATCCCAAACGAGGGCGGCCAGGGGCATGACGTGGTTGCGCCGCAGGGTGATGATGAGAACCCCGCAGAGCGCAATGCCCGTGCCGATCGCCATCCGGAGGTCGAAATGGTCGCCCGTGATGAGAAGCCCGAGGGCCACGGTCATCAGCGGGTTCATGATGGTGAGCGGCGCGATCAGGTTGGCGGGATATTTCCCGATGAGCCCGTAATAGATCGTGTGGGCCACAAGGGACACGATCAGGGCGGAGAACAGGAGGGCCGCCAGGAAGGCCCACCCGGCCTCCATCGCCTTGGAGAACTGACCGGTTTCGAGGCCGGCCGAAAGGAAGGTCAGAGGCATGACGGATGCGATGCCGATCCAGGCCTGGAACCTGAGCGGCTTCACGCCCTCCATCTGCTTCATCAGCACGGCCGCCAGCGAGCCCGCCGCGGCGGATCCCAGGATGAGGGCAAGCCCGCCGGAAACGGGAAAGCCGCCGGCGGGATCCCACATCACCAGGACGCCGCCGATGAATGTCAGCGCGATGCCCAGCCCCCGCTTCCAGTAGACTTTCTCCCCGAGCAGAGCGACCGACAGGAGCGTGGTGATCGGCAGGCCGAGCTGCGAGACGATGGCAGCGCTCGACGGGCTCGCCGTCCTGATGCCCAAGAAGAACAGGGCAAAGCCGCCCCCGCCCATCAGGAACCCGACCAGAAGGATACGCCAGGTCGGACGCGGCATCGGCAGGAGCCAGGGCAGCGCCAGCATGGCGACGATGCCATAGCGGATGGCCGCGTAGAACAGGGGCGGGATCGCCATGTCCGTGACGACGATCTTGCTCACCACCGTGTGGGCCGCCCACAGGAGGCAGACCAGAATCATCAGGGAGAAATCGCGCAGGGCCATGATGTTGCATAACTCAGGCCGGGCCTGCGCCACAAATGCCCGGCGCGTGGGGCTGGCATGCTCTCGAGGGCTCGATCTCTTCACCCGATGGCAACGATTGCATGCTTGGTTGCCCGTGCCCGGATCCCGGCCGGATCTTGGCCTCGGTTCCCGCACGCAGGCTCAGGCGACATGGTCCCAGATGTCGTCCCGCGGCTCGTATCCGATGAGCAGCCGGGTGGTCTCGATGTCCCAGGGCATGTTCCGGTTTGCCGACATGCCGTTGACCACGATGCCCGGATGCGGCCACGCTTGCGGGTCGGCGAGGAGCGCCCGTTCCATGACGGACGCAAAGTCCCGGTTCGAGAGCCACATGTTGCGGAACCACCGCAGGTCGCGCTCCGTATCCGGGCCGGCATTCACCTCTTCACCGGGCAGCCCTGACGTGTTGATCGTCTCCGGCCTGTTCTCCCCCGGCTGGCACCAGCCGATCCGGACGCAGACGGCGGTCAGCGCGCCGTCCGATCTTTGCGCCTCGGCGAGGCAAGCGCGCTCGCCCATCAGCTTGGAAGCCGCATAGGCGAAGCCCTGGAGCATTTCCGTGCCGTTGAACCAGCGTGTTCCCGGCCCCGGCGGCAGCGATGTCGTCAGGGCGCCAGACGCCAGCCCGTCGGCCAGCGGCGGGTCCTTGTATTGACCCATCACATGGTTGGAGGAGGCGAATACGATCCGCCGCACGCCCACCCGGCCAGCGGCCCCGAGCAGGGCCAGGGTCATGTCGAAGGACGCGCAGGCATCGCTCCAGGGCGCGTCGGGATAGGGGTTCTGGGCCGCGAAATGCACCGCGGCATCGACCCCGGACAGGGCCCCGTGCCATCGCCTGTCGGAGGGATCGGCAAGATTGCCCTCGACCCATTGCACCCGATCCGTCGCTGGCGCCGATGCCGGGGTCGCGCGGTCGAGCGCGACGATCCGCTCGCACCAGTCCTGGGCCAGCAGATGAGCGATCAGCTTCTGGCCGAGATTGCCTCCCGCGCCGGTGACGAGGACAGAGCGAACCTGTTTCGGGGAATTCATGATCGTACCGACGCTCCGTGGTGATGATGGCCCAGCAGTATTGCGCTGCCGGCAGTGGCTGTCACCCGTAGCAATCCCAGGGCCGGACGTGAAAAAGCCCAGGCTCCGGGGCGAACGGGCGGGATGCCTTCGCATCTCCTGCCGCGCCTGCTACGGGCCTGGGCTGATAGGGTCCAGTCGGGCGCCTGCATCGTCAGGCAGGCGCAGGAACAGACCATGCCGGAGTACATCCGTCCTGGCATGGTCCCATCGACGCTGGCGGTGACGCCCGCCGCTGTCGAAGTCCACATCGATGTCCGCTGGGTCAGCCTGATATGGGGATCGAAATGCGATCCGCAAGGGGCACGGCGAACTCTTCTTTCAGGGCCGTGTCGCTTGCGAGAATCCGGCGTTTGGCCCGGTCGGCGGCTTCCTCGGCGCATTTCTCCAGGTGGGCATTCCTGTTGATCACCTGAAGGTTGGGAGCGCCCCAGAAGGCGAGCAGCTCGGGCCAGGGCCGGGAGCGATGCTCGGACCAGACGGCGAAGAGCGGAACGCGGTGATCGACCTCCGCGGTCCTGAGCAGGCGGCGCCCGGTCGTGGCGCAGCGCCGCTGCTGGCGCAGCTTCAGGATCCTGAGGTGATCGGGCGGGGCCGTCCAGAGCTGCCAGGCCACGACGCATGCGGCATGCCACGTGGCATTCCTGTTCGGCTTGCCGTCGTCCCAGAGGTCGCAATGCCATCCCAGCCGGTACACAGGCTGCCCGCAGACGCAGCAATGCCCCGGGCCACGGGTGAAGGCCACCTCCCGGTAGGGTGCAGGCGGCGTCCTGAAAGATAGGGGCAGACCGGACTCCTTGTCGGAGCCGAGACGCCACCGCCATTCCGCCGGTTGTCCGCTCCTCGCCGCGAGCGCCCGCGCGAGCCGGTCGGCCAGGAGCGGGCGATGCCGCCAGTAGGATTCCACGGCGCGGCGCTGGGTCGGCGGGATCAGCGGCTGCCGGAGCGCATGGGACAGGGCACAGGCCGGGAACAGCGCCGTGAGACGCTTCTCGAGCCGGGCGCGGGCCTTCTGGTTCTTCTCGTCTCGCCAGGTCGACATCCGGATCGCCCGTCTCGTGTGAATCGTTGCAAGACCCGATGGCATCGGACCCAAGTGCGGTTTCCACTTTTGGAACGAATTGGTTGCTCAATCCTGAAGCTGGCGCCTCGTCGATGTGGAAACAGCCCCGGCTTCGGGCGTTCGCGGTCAGGCCCGAGCCCCTGCGTAACGAACCGTGAGGGCCCCTTCGATGCGTCGGCCCTGGCCCGTCATTTCTTGACAAGCCAGGATGAAGGGCAGAGCCTCTATCCTGCGGCAGGCGATCGATCCTGGTCGCCTCTGTTTGCGTCCGCCACATCACCCATTCCGGGAGATTGCGATGCAGTCATTCTTCCCTCGAGCTGCCATTTGCACGGCGGCCCTTCTTTCCCTCCTCTCACCGGCCTTTGCGCAACAGCCTCATCAGCACGTCATGGCCAATCCGGGTGACATGACCTGGAAGGACGGGCCACCGTCCCTTCCCAAGGGGGCCCAGATGGCGCTTCTCTATGGAGATCCGTCGAAGGACGGCATCTTCGTGATGCGGCTGAAATTCCCGGCAAACTACAAGATCCCGGCGCACACCCACCCGACCGACGAGGTGGTCACGGTCATCAGCGGCGAATTCAGCATCGGCATGGGCGCCACCGTCGATCCCGCAAAGACGAAAGCCCTCACGGCCGGCGGCGTCATCGCCATGCCGCCGGGGACGCAGCATTACGTGCAGATCGACAAGGAAACCGTCGTGCAGCTGAGCACACGGGGCCCATGGGCCATCTCCTATGTGAATCCGGCGGACGATCCGCGCAAATCGCAATAGGCGCTCAGGCCGGCGGCTTGAAGATCCTGCATTTCGGCGGATCGAACTCGAAAGGAACCCTGCCTTCGGCGGCGAAGAAGTCGTCGAAGGCCTTCTTCACGCCGGGCCAGTGCGGATAATCGTCGCCGATGAGCACGCCACCCGGGCGGAGCATCGGCCACCACTCGCGCAGATCGGACGTGACGGCGGGAAAGTCGTGGCCGCCATCGATGTGCACCACATCGGCCCGCACATCGAAGTGCCGCAGGACATGGGCCGCATTCACCGAGTCGAGCGGCAGAGGCAGCACGTAATCCTGCAGACCCTCCCCGACGATGTTGGCCGCGAAGGTGTGATAGAGCGCGGGAAAGCCGTTGATGAAATTCAGATGCGCGAACCACTCGTCGTTGTTCCAGTGATCCCAGGCCCCGAGCCAGGTATCGACGGCGATCACGACCCCGTCGTGGTTCATCTCCTTCATCCTGGACGCAAGAGAGATGGTGGATCCGCCCTTCCAGACTCCTACCTCGATCACCACCGACGGCCGGAGCACCTCGACGGCCTCCGTCAGGTAGGGATGGCTCGAGCCCCAGCCCTGATGGTCCTGCCGGTAGAGCCGGCCCGGATAGTTCAGGAAAGGATCCTGGCCGCGCCACATCCTGTTCACCAGCGCCTCGCGGATCTTCGTCATCCTCGGCCTCGCTCATGGTTTGGACGGCAGACAGCCTCGTGCCTGAACAATCCCCATCCTGCCGATAAGGTTCATGCGGCGCATCAGCGGCGAAGCAGATCCCATGGTGGAGGATTGCCCAGCTTCTGCGCATTCTGCTGCGATAAAAGACTCTGAATGCATAGCAACAAAGCATTTACCTTTTCAACATGCAGTATGTGCATATGTCACATTCGCTGACCTATCTTTTGCGGCGCACAATAAGGGCTACATTACTAGACGAAAGTACAAGGCCCCGTTGGGCCGGATCAGGACAGACCCGATGAGCACGTTGCAGATCAGCGCTCCCATTGCCGCCGACAGCCCTGCCGAAATTCGGCATCCCGGGCGGGCCCTGCGCATCCTCCTCGCCGTGATCGATGCGGTGGCCGACACGAACCGCAGGAGAGCCGAGCGCGAGATTGCCCGGATCCGGCGTTACGGCCTCACGCTCGACCGCGCCTGAGCTTCCGCTGTCACAAGCCCCATCAGGAGACCGCCGTGATCCTCGTCAGCTTCCTCCGCCTCGTCCGCAGCATCCTGTCAGACGCCCGCCAGATGCAGCGAGACGCCGCTCGCCGCCACCCCAATCTCGACTGGTAATCCGGAACGCCGGCTTCAGTCCTTACGGAGATTTCCATGATCACGTCCATGATCCTCGCCCGTCTCGCCTCCTGGCGCCGCTTCCGCCAGACCTTCCGCGAGCTCGAAGCGCTCAACGACCGGGAACTGGCCGAACTCGGCCTCGGCCGCTGCGACATCCGCGCGGTCGCCCGTCAGGCCGCCCGGTAAGCCGTCGGTCCGCGAGAGGCCGAGCCGGCGCTCCGCCCCTGTGCCGCCTGGGCGATGCCCCGGCACAGGAAGCCGAACGGCCGCGGCGCGCCTTCGAGATAATAGGATTCGATGCGCTGGACCGTGAATCCGGCCTCGTCGAGCAGCTTCTGGACGGGTCGCGTCAGGTTGCAACCCACGGCGAGCCAGCGCCAGATCGGGTTGAGCCGGTGCTGCCACGCCGCCACGCCGGCATCGCTCGACAGGCCGTGCTCCAGGAACAGCACGTGCCCATTCGGTTTCAGCACGCGGCGCACCTCCCGCAGGGCCTGGACCGGATCCGACACCGAGCACAGGGTGTAGGTGATCACCGCCGTGTCGATGATGCCATCGGCCAGCGGCAGCGCCTCGGCCGGCGCCTGGATGATCGCCAGGGGCACGCGCGAGCGGCTTCGGCGCTCGCGGCCGAGATCCAGAAACTCCGCGATGGGATCCACGCCGATCACGCGGGTGACGCGAGACGGATCGTAGAGCGGCAGGTTCAGTCCCGGCCCGATCCCGATCTCCAGCACCAGACCGCTGGCCTGCGGGATGACCTTCTCGCGCTCGGCCGCGATGCCTTCCATCGCGCAGAGGCAACTGACGAGACGCGGGCCGATATGGCGTGCATAGAAACCCATGCCGAGGTCCTCCCGATTGAGGCGGGAAATATACCCCCTCTCCTATCCATATCCTGTGCCGGCGCCGCGATCTGTGACCCAGCGCACGCAACCCTGCTTCCGCAGGCTTCCGGCGGCGCACCTGGATTCTTTCGTCGGCGACGCATCCGATTATCCCTAATTTAACCAGGCCGTCGTCTAATCGGGCCTCGTGAAGATATTGCTTCACGCATGAAGGCCCCGGCCGCCCCGGCGTTCGCTTCCGCGCCGCATGACAGGCTCGAGGCATCTCATGCGCGATCGCGTTGTTGCGTAGAGTTCGCCATGTTGCACAGCCCCTATCCGTCAGGCGGTCGCGCCCCGCGCAGAAAGCGGCGCAGTCTTTTTCCGACGGCGGCCCTGGTGGCGATCTCGATGAGCCCGCTGGCCTATTTCGTCGATTTCCAGAACTGGAGCGGTGAACCGCCCTTCGAAAGCGTAAGCGGCATCGCGGCGCCCTCGCAGGAGGTGTCGACGGCCACCCTCGACCCGACGCTGGTCGATCCCACGCTCGCCATGAAGGCCGAGGCCCTTCGCCTCGCACACAACGCTCCGCTCCAGGCGGCCTTCCGGTCGCCGCCGGTGCAGCGCCATGCGAGCCTCGCGCCCATTGCTCTTCCAGCCCCTGAGACACCCGCTCAGCCCGCCCCGGCCCCGATTCAGGCCGAAGCTCCGCAACCCGTTGCCGCGCCGGTCCCCCTGCCCGTGCCGCGCCCGGCCGATCTGCTGCCCCAGAAGCCGGCGCCGTCGGCTCAGGTGGCAAGCGCTCCGGTCCGCATGCCGGCAGCATCCCCGCGGTCGGCATCCGTCGCCAGCGCGCCCGCCGACAATCGCTCCTTCATCGAAAAGCTCTTTGGCATCAAGCCGGCCTCCGCCCCAGACGCCGCTCTCAGCTACGCGTCGCTCGGCGACAGCACGGGCAGCATTGCGCCGACCTCGCGCTTCGTCCCGCAGCCCGATGCCGGAAGCGGCGGAACCGCCGTCTACGACATCTCCGCGCAGGTGGTCATCCTGCCGAACGGCGAAAGGCTGGAGGCGCATTCGGGCCTCGGCGACATGATGGACAATCCGCGTTACGTGAATGTGCGCATGAAGGGCGCAACGCCGCCGGGCACCTATGTCGTCACCGAGCGCGAGAAGCTCTTCCACGGCGTGCGTGCCCTGCGCCTCACCCCTGTCGGCGGCAGCGCGGCGATCTATGGCCGGGACGGGATTCTCGCCCATACCTACCTGCTCGGCCCGCGCGGTGACTCGAACGGATGTGTTTCGTTCAGGAATTACGACCGCTTCCTCCAGGCCTATCTGAGAGGGGAAGTGAAGCGCCTCGTCGTCACGGCCGGTCGCGGACAGGATCTCGTCCCGCCCCTGGCCACCAGGAGCAGGACCGCCCGCCGGTCCGATCGAGCAGTCTGAACCATTCACGTCACGAAGGCTCTCATCGGCAGCCTCGGATGGAGAGGCTTACGCTTTCATGCTCTCCCGGATCCGGTCGTAAGCCAGCCGGACCGTCCCCTTGCCGTAGGTCCGCTCCAGGCGGCGCACGGTGAAATGCCCGCGGGCGAGCGTCTGGAAGTGGTCGACGAAGGCCGCGTTGACGGCCGCGCCGCCGATTGCCCCGAGGACCGGAACGGCCTGGGCGGCGACCTTCTGCGAGACGACCACGCCGAACCGGGATCCGATCTGGGCGAGCAGGCGCACGATGGCCGACGTGCTCTCGTCGACGACGCCGCGTCCGGCCATCTGCTGCAGGGCGCGGGTGACGGACTTGGCCATCGCGGCCCGCACGGCGAAGTAGCCGGCCTCGTGGAGGTTGTCGGAGCCGGTGTGTCCCCCCAGGGCAAAGACCTGAACGCATGCCAGCCCGGTCGCGGGATCGGCGAGGTCCTCTCCCTCGCTCTGGGCGATCCGCGCGATCGACCGCAGCATGATCGTCGTGGAGATGGGAAGCTCCATGAGGACCGCCGAGATGCCGAGTGCCCCGCCCATGGCCCCGGACAGCATGGCAAGCGCCTTGTGGGCCCGGGTCTCGGGATTCCTGCCCTCCTTGGGGATCGTCTTCAGGGCGTAGCGCAGCGCACGGGTGAGCGCCGCCTGCGTCGCCCTGGAGATCACGTCGGAGACCGGGACCGGAAGCGCCTGCCCGAGCAACTCGACGGGCCGACCGGCCACGGCCGACAGCCGAGCCACGTAACTCGGCCCCTCGAGCGCATGGACGGCCCGCCGCAGCGCTTCGCGGTCTTCGTCCGAAAGGGCGATCACGGGCGATGCATGATCGCCCCGCGCCAGCTGTGACCTGTCCTGCCTGCTAAGATCCGGGCTCATACCCCTCATCTGGGTATCCCCGGCCCGGAGCAACAGGCCCTCCCCGATCATTCCTTCACGGCACCGGTCATGGAGGAGACATAGTAGTCCACGAAGAACGAGTAGAGCAGCACGACGGGCAGCGACCCCAGGAGGGCTCCCGCCATGAGCGCCCCCCACTCGTAGACGTCGCCGCGCACGAGCTCGGTCAGCACGCCCACGGGAACGGTCTTGTTCTCGGAGGACTGGATGAAGGTGAGCGCGTAGATGAATTCATTCCAGGAGAGGGTGAAGGCGAAAATGCCGGCCGAGATAAGGCCCGGCACCGCCAGCGGCAGCATGATCCTCGTCAGGATCTGCCAGCGGGACGCTCCATCAACGAGGGCGCATTCCTCTAGTTCATAGGGGATGGAGCGGAAATAGCCCATCAGCAGCCAGGTGCAGAAAGGGACCAGGAAGGTCGGGTAGGTGAAGATCAGGGCGAGCTTCGTATCGTAGATCCCGAACTTGAAGATCATGACCGCCAGCGGAATGAAGAGGATCGAGGGCGGCACCAGATAGGCGAGGAAAATCGCCAGTCCCGTCCAGCGGGCCCCGGGAAAGCGGATCCGCTCGATGGCATAGGCCGCGAACACCGCCGCGACGAGAGAAAGGATCGTGGATCCGACCGCCACCGCCATCGTGTTGACGAGCCAGCCGGGATAGGACGTCTCGAACAGGAGGTAATAGATGTTCTGCAATGTCGGGTTGGACGGCCAGAACGGGTTGTAGTCGCGGAAATTGTTGAGTTCCGCATTGGGCTTCAGGGCCGTGATCGTCATCCAGTAGAAGGGAAAGAGGAGGACGAACACGAAGACCGCCAGCGGAAGGTATACGGTGAGCAGCCGCCGCGGCGTGCGGTCGAGATAGCTCATGCCGACGCTGTCGTCGGCGATGGTGGGATCTGCGGATCTGGCGCTCGAGCTCATGTATCGGCCCCTCCCTGCTGCCAGCGGCGGCGCTGCAGCCCGAAATAGCTGAAGAGAATCGCGGCGAGAAGGAACGGCACCATCGCGACCGCGATCGCCGCGCCTTCGCCCAGCTGGCCGCCGGGAATGGCCCTCTGGAAGCTCAAGGTCGCCATGAGATGGGTCGCGTTGAGGGGCCCGCCTCGCGTCAGCACATAGATGAGCTGGAAATCCGTGAAGGTGAACAGCACGGAGAAGGTCATCACCACGGCGATCAAGGGCGTGAGCATGGGCAGGGTGATGAAGCGGAACCGCTGCCAGGAACTCGCGCCATCGAGGGTCGCCGCCTCGTGCAGCGAGGGGGAAATCGTCTGAAGCCCCGCCAGCAGCGTGATCGCCACGAATGGAATGCCGCGCCACACATTGGTGAGGATGACGGTGGCGCGGGCGTTGTTCGGATCGCCGAGGAAGTTGATGGGAGAACTGATCCATCCGAGTTCCATGAGAGCCCAGGAAATGATCGAGAACTGCGTGTCGTAGATCCACCAGAAGGCGATGGCCGAAAGCACCGTCGGCACCACCCAAGGCAACAGGACGATGGCGCGGAAGAAGGCCTTGAAGGGGATGTGCTCGTTGAGGAGAAGCGCGAGCCAGAGGCCCAGCATGAACTTCAGGATCGAGGCCACGACCGTGTACAGGATCGTGTTGAAGACGGAGAGCCAGAAGATGCTGTCGTCCCAGAGAAGCTGGTAGTTCTCCAGCCCCACGAAGATGCCCGGTCGCCCGATGCGCGTGTCGGTGAACCCGAGCCAGACGCCGAGACCGAGCGGATAGGACAGAAAGACCAGAAGGAATATGGCCGCGGGCAGCATGAAGAGCAGCCCGAGAAGGACCTTGCTCTGCATAAGCGGCGTGCGGGCTGGCGCTGCCGTCGCGCCGGCGCGGGAAAGGGCAGCATCGACCATGGAGCGCCTCCGACATCGTCAACATGAAAAGGGGCGGCGCATTCCCGCCGCCCCTTCGGGTTCGTCAGACTCGATAGTAGCGGTTGGCCCGCTGCTCCGCGCGCTTGGCGGCTTCCTCCGGGGTGCGCTGTCCCGTGGCAGCCTCGGCCACCATGTCGACCATCACGTAATCCGCCATCGTGGCGGCGGACGGATAGCCCAGCGGTCCCGCATAGCCGTTGGGACGCAAGGTCGAAGAAGCGCGCTTGTAGGGCTCGTGGACCGGATCCGACGTCCAGACAGGGTTGTCGATCAGGCCTTTCAGGGGCGGGCAGCAATAGGCGCTCGATCCTGTAATCCAGGCGTCCATCTGCGGCTTGTCGAGCATGAACTGCAGATAGGCGCGCGCCGCGTTCGGGAACTTCGTGTACTTGAAGATCACCGCCGAGGTGGTCTGGTGCAGTTCGACCGACTCGCCCACCGGGCCGACGGGCATCGTCGTCGAGCGGATGTCCTGCGCCAGTTCCGCCATCTTCGGATCGTTCTTGGCCGAGTAGTAGAGCGAGACGCCGTTCGCCGTCACGGATACGTCGCCTGCCAGGAAGACGCGGTTGTTGTTGATGTCGAGCCAGCTCTCGGTGCCCGGGATAAAGGTCTGGTACAGCTCGCGGGCATATTGCAGCGCCTTGATCGTCTCCGGCGAGTTGATGACGACCTTTCCGCTCTCGTCGACCATCTTGCCGCCATGGCTCCAGACGATCCAATGCGCGAAGTTGTTGCCGTCGCCGACGGCCTTGCCGAGCGCGAATCCCGCAGGCTTGCTCTTGGCCTTGAGGGCCTTGCACAATTCGAGGAACTCGTCCGACTTCTCGGGAAACTTCGAGAAGCCCGCCGCCTTGACCATGCTGTCGCGGTAGAGAATGCCGTTGCCGATCGCTGCGAGCGGGAGCGCGATGAACTTGTCCCCCTGCTTGGCATAGCCTTCGGGACCCGGATAATAGCCGCCATACTTGCTGGCGAAGCTGCTCGCGATGTCGGTGACGTCGAGGAGCTTGTCCGGATACTGGAACGGGTCGTCGAACCACACGAGCATGACGTCGGGTCCAGAGCCGACATTGGCCGCGACCGCCGCCTTGGGCCGAATGTCCTCCCAGCTTTCCTTGTCGACGCGCACCTCGACGCCGGTGGCTTCGGTAAACTTCTTCGTATTGGCGAGCCAGGAATCCTCGTCACCCTTCACGAAGGGCGTCCAGCGCAGCACGCGCAGGGTGGCACCCTGCTCCGGCTTGTATTGCGGGGCGGCGGCTTGCGCGAAGGCCGGCCCGGCATTCAGAAGCTGGGCTCCCGCCGCACCCGCGGCGAGGCCCGCCGTTCCAAGAAGCAGATCACGTCTAGACAGGGTCATCGTTCGCTTCCTCCATGATCCGGGATCTCTGGTGACATGCGTGGCCGCCCGGATCAGCCGCGCCGTTGAAGTCAGCCGATCTCCGTTCTTGCTCTCCAGCCGGCGTGGACGAGAGCCGGATCGGACGTGATGGGAATGTTTCTGCCGGACCGCTTCACGGCGAAGGCGCTCGTATGTGCTTCGAGGGCGGTCGTGGGCTTGAGGCTTCAGGCCGGCCGGCTGTCGGCATGTCCGCAGGATGGCGTGCCCGGATGCGTTCATCCGGCTCGATGGCGGACCCATGGGGCGTCCAAGTCGCGCGCTCGCATTCAAGCATGCGCTTCCTCCCGGCCCCCGTTGTTCCTCTTGCCCGTCTGACGCAGGCTTCCGATGTTGTTGGTCTGGATATTCTAGGAAGATGCGCCGCATATCAAGCAGTGACATCGGCACCGTTCACAGCCGGTCGATCGCGGGACGACTTTAGGGCAGATAGGTCAGCAGACATGACCATTGCCGAGCCGCTTCAAAGTCTTCGGCCACCGGAGAGACACGACCTCGTGACGGAAGCTTTCCCGTCATTGCGACGGGCCATGCGCATCGCCTGAAGGAAATGGGCGGGTCCGTTCCGCACACCAAGGCTACTCTACGGAAGTCACACCTCTTTTTCCTATTGACCTTGGTCCCTTGGTCTCTCACTATGACATAACTAAAGCAAATAATACATAATTATAGAGCAAGAGGGTGAACATGAGGATCAGACAAGCACTGCTATCCGGCCTTGCGATACTCGCAACGGGCCCAGTTCTCGCTCAGTCGGGCGGCGGGGTCATCAATGTGGCGACGATCGGCGAACCGCCGACTCTCGACCCGATGGTTTCGACGGCGGACCTGGTTGGAATCGTCACTCAGCATTTCTTCGAGACGCTGTTCACCTTCGACAAGGATTGGAAGGTCACGCCTCTCCTGGCCGCGTCGCTTCCCGAGGTCACCGAGGGCGGCAAGGTCTATACGATCAAGCTGCGGGACGGCATCAAGTTTCATGACGGATCGGACATGACGTCCGAGGACGTCGTCGCCTCTCTCAAGCGCTGGATGGAACAGGCCTCGCGCGGCAAGCAGGTCGCCGGCAATGTCGACAAGCTGGAAGCCGTCGATCCGTCGACGGTGCGCATCGCCCTGAAGACGCCCTACGCCCCGCTCCTGGCGCTCCTGGCCTTCAACAACTCCGCCGCGGTCATCATGCCGTCGGAGAAGATGGACGTCCCGATGAAGGAGCCGGTCGGCACAGGCCCCTACAAGCTCAAGGAACGCAAGCCCGACCAGTACATCCAGCTCGTACGCAACGAGTCCTACAAGCCCCTCGAAGGCGAAGGAAACGGCTATGGCGGCGCGCGCAAGCCGATCCTCGACGAGATCCGCTTCGTGCCGGTGCCGGATCCCAACACCCGTGTCGAGGGCGCGATTTCCGGACAGTTCGACTACGTGGATTCCCTCCCGGTCGAATCCTATGACCGCATCAAGAATCTCCAGACGTCGAAGCCCGTTATCCTCAAGCCGTTCGGCTGGCCCGTCTTCGTGATGAACACGAAGCAGGGCGTGATGGCCAACGCCGATTCCCGCATGGCCGTGCGCCTTGCCCTGAGCATGGAGGACATGCTGGCCGCAGCCTTCGGCAATCCCGAGTTCTATTCCCTCGACGGGGCCATGTACCCCAAGGGCTATGTCTGGCACACGGATGCGGGCGTCGAGGGCCGGTACAATGTCGCCGATCCCGACAAGGCCAAGGCGCTCCTGAAAAAGGCCAACTACAACAGCGAGCCGCTGCGCATCCTCACCAGCCGTCAGTACGAGTTCCATTACAAGATGGCTCAGGTGGCGGCGGAGTACCTGAAGCAGGCCGGCTTCAAGGTCGATCTTCAGGTGGTCGACTGGGCCACGCTGACCCAGCGGCGCGCTGACCCGGCCCTGTGGGACATCTACATCACCCACAGCCCGTTCCTGCCGGAGCCGGCTCTCATTGGCCAGCTCTCCGAGAGTTCGCCGGGCTGGTGGTCCACCCCTGCCCGCAAGACGGCGGTCGATGCCTTCAACACGGAGAGCGATCCGGCCAAGCGCCCTGCCCTCTGGGCGGAAGTCCAGAAGGTCATCTACGACGAAACCCCCAGCATCAAGATCGGCGACTTCAATGCCCTCTCGGCCCAGTCTCCGAAGCTGGAAGGGGTCGTTCCCGCGCCCTGGCCTTACTTCTGGAACGTGACGTTGAAGAAGTAGGCGCACAACACGCCGGGGGCGCGATTCTCCGCGCCCCCAAACATTCCTCCACACAGATCGACGCATGAGCCGCTACATCCTTCAACGCTTGCTCGGCATGCTGGCCGTGATGTTCGTGGTCGTCACGATCGTGTTCATCATCGTGCGCATCGCCCCCGGTGATCCGGCCGCCGTCATGCTCGGCCCCGATGCGACAGCCCAGGACGTGGCCAGCTTGCGCACCCGCCTCGGCCTCGACCAGCCGATCATCGTGCAGTACGGCATCTTCTTCGGGCAGTTGCTGCAAGGCGATCTCGGCGAATCCATCTTCCTGAACCGTCCCGTTCTCCTGGCCCTGGCGGAGCGTGCGGAACCCACCTTCTTCCTGACGCTGTTCTCCATCCTCATCGCCGGGCTGATCGCCATTCCGGTCGGCATCCTGTCCGCCTACTGGCGCGGCTCGCTCTTCGATCAGGCCTCCACCACGCTCGCCATGCTCGCGGCCTCGGTCCCGAGCTTCTGGCTCGGCCTTCTCCTGATCCAGTTCTTCGCCGTGCGCCTCGGCGTGTTCCCGGTTTCCGGATATGGCGGACCGGGCGCGAGCCTCGGCACGAGGCTGTCTCATCTCGTGCTTCCGGCCCTGTCCCTCGGCATCGTCTCATCGGCCCTCATCCTGCGCTTCACGCGGGCGAGCATGCTCGACGTCCTTAACGACGACTACGTCCGCACCGCCCGCTCGAAGGGCATGGGAGAGTTCCGGGTCGTCATGAAGCACGCCTTCAAGAACGCTCTCATTCCGGTCCTGACCGTGATCGGCCTGACGGCCGCGCTCCTGGTGTCCGGTGCCGTGGTGACGGAAACCGTGTTCGGCCTTCCCGGCGTCGGCAGCCTCGTCGTCTCGGCCGTCCTGCGGCGCGACTACCCCGTCATCCAGGGCGCCCTCCTGATCGTCGCGGCGCTCTATGTTCTCATCAACTTCCTGATCGACATGCTCTATCTGCTCGTCGACCCGCGGGTGCGTTACTGATGGCCGCGGTGAGCTCCCCCGCCGTCGCCGAAGCGAGCTTCGTCTCACGGCTGGTGACCCGCAAGACCGTCATGATCGGTCTTCTCATCCTCGTGATCGTCGCTGCACTGGCGATCCTGGCCCCGCTGATTGCCCCCTACTCGCCGAGCCGCCTCTCCGTGGTGAACCGGCTCAAGCCGCCGAGCAGCGTCTACTGGTTCGGCACGGACGAGTTCGGCCGGGACGTGTTCAGCCGCACGATCTATGCGGGCCGGCTTTCCCTGCTCGTCGGCGCGTCCGTCGTGGCCTTCGCCGCCGTCTTCGGCGTCGCGCTCGGCCTCGTGGCCGGGTTCTTCCGCCGCCTCGACACGCCGATCGCACGCATCATCGACGCCATGATGGCCTTCCCGGACATCCTCCTGGCGATCGCGCTCGTCGCGGCGCTCGGCCCGTCCCTCGTCACGGTCATCGTGGCGCTGGGTATCGTCTACACGCCGCGCCTCGCCCGCATCGTGCGCGCCGCCACCCTCGTCATCCGCGAACTGCCCTATGTCGAGGCGGCGCGGGCGCTCGGGGTGCCGACCTGGCGCATCATGTCCCGGCACGTGCTGCGCAACCTCGTGTCTCCCATCCTCGTGCAGGGCACCTTCATCTTCGCCTATGCCATGCTGGCGGAAGCCGGATTGTCGTTCCTCGGCCTCGGCGTCAGCCCCGAAGTGCCGACCTGGGGCACCATGATCGCAGCAGGACGGCAATATATCGGGCAGGCCGACTGGATGACCCTGTTTCCCGGCATCGCGATCATCCTCTCCGTTCTTTCCCTTCAAATGGTCGGCGACGGGTTCCGCGATCTTCTCGACCCGCGCCTGAGAAAGGATCTCTGATCTCATGAGCTTCCACGAAGACGCCTCGCCCCTCTTGATCTCGGGCGTGAAGCCTGTCGGCTTCGGCAAGGGCGTGCCGCAGGGGACGACGGACATCCTGATCGGCGGCGACGGAAAGATCGCCGGCGTCGGGACCTCGCTCGAAGCACCCGAAGGCGCTCGCCGCATCGACGCCAGGGGAGCCTATGTCTCTCCCGGCTGGGTCGATCTCCATGCCCATGTCTGGCACGGCGGCACCGACATCTCCATCAAGCCGCAGGTCTGCGGCATCGAGCGGGGCGTCACGACCATCGTGGATGCCGGCTCGGCCGGCGAGGCCAATTTCCACGGCTTCCGCGAGTACATCATCGAGCCCGCCAGGGAGCGCATCAAGGCCTTCCTCAACATCGGCTCGATCGGCCTCGTCGCCTGCAACCGCGTCAGCGAACTGATCGACATGCGGTCCATCGACATCGACCGGACCATCGCCTGCGTCGAAGCCAACCGTGACATCATCATCGGCATCAAGGTGCGGGCCAGCGGCGTCATCGTCGGCGCGTGGGGCATCACGCCCGTCAAGATCGCCAAGAAGGTCGCCAAGATCCTGAAGCTGCCGCTGATGGTGCATGTGGGCGAGCCGCCTCCGGTCTTCGACGAGGTCCTCGAGGTTCTGGGCCCCGGCGACGTGGTGACCCACTGCTTCAACGGCAAGGCGGCGGCGAACATCATGGAGGACGAGGACCTGTTCCAGCTCGCGGAACGCTGCGCGAAGGATGGAATCCGTCTCGACGTGGGCCATGGCGGCGCCTCGTTCTCGTTCAAGGTGGCGGAACTCGCCATCCAGCGCGGCCTCCTGCCCTTCTCGATCTCGACCGACCTGCATGCGCGCTCCCTCGACAATCCCGTCTGGGACATGGGCACGACCATGTCGAAACTTCTCTCGGTCGGCATGCCGTTCGAGGCCGTGATCGACGCTTCGACGCGGGCCCCGATGGAGGTGATCGGCCTTCCGACCGAAAACCGTCTCTCCCCCGGCACACGGGCGGAGTTCACAGTGTTCGAGGTCAACGACAGCGACCTCCGGATCGTCGATTCCATGGGCTACAACGCGCACCTGCCGCGCCTGATCGAACCCGTCTGGACCATCCTCGGGCAGGAGGCCGTCAAGGCGAGCCGCTACACGCCGCCGCGGAAGTCCGCCCTGGAGAGTTCCGCCTGTCCGCATTGCGGGTGGATCAACGCCCGATGACGGAGCTGCCGGACGATACCGTGCTCAAGGTCTCGGACCTGCGCACACACTTTGAGCTGGGCATCCGTGTCGCCAAGTCGGTCGATGGCGTGAGCTTCGACGTGAAGCGTGGAGAGACGGTCGCGGTCGTCGGCGAGTCCGGCTCGGGAAAATCCGTCACGAGCCTGTCGATCATGCGCCTTCTGTCGTCACCGGGACGAATCGTGGGAGGCAGCATCCTCTACCGCACGAGCCAGGGGCAGGTGGTCGACATCGCGACCCTGCCGGAGCGAAAGATGCGCGCGATCCGCGGCCGGGAGATCGCCATGATCTTCCAGGAGCCGATGACGAGCCTCAATCCCCTCTATACGGTCGGCGATCAGATCGTGGAGATGATCAGGCTTCACGAGCCGCTTTCCACCGCCGAAGCGCGTCAGCGCGCCAGGCGGATGCTGGAACTCGTGGAAATCCCCGCAGCCGATCGCAGGCTCGACGAGTATCCGCACCAGATGTCCGGCGGCATGCGCCAGCGCGTGATGATCGCCCTCGCCCTTTCCTGCAATCCGAACCTCCTGATCGCGGACGAGCCGACGACCGCCCTCGACGTGACCATCCAGGCGCAGATCCTCGACCTCCTCCGCAGATTGCAGCGCGAGATCGGCATGAGCATCCTGTTCATCACGCACAACCTCGGCGTGGTGGCGGAGATCGCTCACGACGTCGTGGTCATGTACACGGGCCGCGTGGTCGAGAAGAGTCCTGTCGCCAGCCTCTTCGAGCACCAGAAGCATCCCTATACGCGCGGGCTCCTCGCCTGCATCCCGAACGCGTCTCGCGATCGCGGCGCCGCCGGCGAGAGGCTGCGCCTCAACCCCATTCCGGGCAACGTGCCTCCTGTGACCGCGCTCCCGCCGGGATGCAGCTTCGCCCCGCGCTGCCCCTATCGCATCCCGCGTTGCGACGAGGCGCCCCCGCTCATGACGGCGGGCCCCTCCCATCTCAGCCGATGCTGGAGGCATGAAGCCCTATGAACAGCGAAATCCTCCTGAGCGTCCAGGGGCTCACCAAGCAGTTCCAGACCCGCAGCGGCACCGTCAAGGCGGTCGATGGCGTCAGCTTCGACGTGAAGCGCGGGACGATCGTGGGACTCGTCGGCGAGTCCGGATCGGGCAAGACGACCGCGGGCCGCTGCACCCTTCGTCTCGTCGAGCCCAATGAGGGGAAGATCGTCTTCGACGGCGTCGACCTGCGCACGCTGTCGGAGCGGGACATGAGGGCCTATCGCAGCCGGCTTCAAATCATCTTCCAGGATCCCTATTCGAGCCTCAACCCACGCCTTCGGATCGACCAGATCGTCGGCGAGGCGCTCGACATCCACCGGCCCGTCAGGGGCCGCGCCCGGCAGGACCGGATCGCCGAGCTTCTCGAGAGAGTAGGCCTCAACCCGGATGCGGCACGCCGCTACCCGCACGAGTTCTCCGGCGGCCAGCGTCAGCGCATCGGCATCGCCCGCGCCCTCGCGGTGGAACCCGATTTCATCGTGGCGGACGAGCCCGTCTCGGCTCTCGACGTCTCGGTGCAGGCCCAGGTCCTCAACCTGATCCAGGACCTGCAGCAGGATTTCGGCCTGACGATGCTCTTCATCGCGCACGACCTCTCGGTGGTGGAATATCTCTGCGACGAGGTCGTCGTGATGTATCTCGGGCGGGTCATGGAGCGCGGCCCCAGCCGCGAGATCTATGCCATGCCGCACCACCCTTACACGCAGGCGCTCCTCTCGGCCGCTCCATTGCCGGACCCGAAGGCGAGCCGCCAGCGGATCGTTCTGAAGGGCGATATTCCGAGCCCTCTCAACCCGCCCTCCGGCTGTGTCTTCCGGACACGCTGCCGTTACGCCGTCGAGGCCTGCTCCGAGATCGTCCCGCCGTTGGAGAACATCGGCTCGAACCATCACGTCGCCTGCATCCGCCACGGCGATTCTGAAGTGATTTCTCAAGGACTGACATTGTGAACGAAGTTCAAGATCTGACCGCGACGAGCCCTTACGAGCGCCTGAAGGAACTGGGAATTGCACTGCCCAAGCCTCCGAACCCAATCGCCAACTTCGTGACGCATGTTCGGGAAGGCAGCCTGCTCTTCCTGTCGGGGCAAGGCCCGCAGGAGGCGAACGGCCGCCTCCATACCGGCAAGGTGGGCCTCGACGTGGGCGCGGAGGAAGCCTACGAGCACGCCAGGCTTACGGGCATCAACCTTCTCGCCGTCATGCAGGACGCCCTTGGCGACCTGGGGCGCGTGAAACGCGTCGTGAAGCTGCTCGGGATGGTGAACGCGGTGCCCGAGTTCGGCGAGCATCCCAAGGTGATCAACGGGTGCTCCGATCTCATGATGGCGGTTTTCGGGGAGGCCGGGCGACACGCCCGTTCCGCCGTCGGATTCGGATCCCTGCCGAACAACATCACGGTCGAGATCGAAGCCATCGTCGCCATCGAGGAGTGAGGCCTCCCCGCATGCCCCGATCAGCGCCAGCCCAACGTTGCCTCGATCCTCTCGGCCGCCTTGCGGACGGCGCTGGTGTATCGGTCACGGTCCTGCACGACCCGATGCTCCGGCAGCACGATGGAAATCGTCGCGACGCATTCACCGGACGGCTGGCAGATCGGCGAGGCGATGCAGGCCACGGAGAAATCCGACTCGTTGATCTGGATCGACAGGCGCTCCCGCAGGGCAGCCGCCGAAGCCTCGGAGAGTGCCTCCGGGTCCGTATTGGCCCGACCCGTGGGCGACACCCGCGAAGCGTGGCGGAAGACCTCCAGCCGTTCCTTGTCGGGAAGATGGCCGAGGAGAAGGCGGCCCGAGGCCGTCCAGTTCAGCGGCACGCGCGAGCCGACCTTCGACGTGACCCGGAAATGGCCGGGCCCGTCCGCCATGGCCATCACGATCATGTGGTCTCCGTCCCGTCCGCAGATCTGGATGGTTTCCTCGACCTCCCGGCACAGGTCCTGCATCTCGTGCGTGGCAACGTTCAGGAAATCGAGGGATTCGGCATAAGCGAGGCCGTAGTGATAAAGGCGCGGCCCGAGCCAGACCGTGCCGTCGCTGCGCCGCTGGAGAAGTCGCTTCTCCACCAGGTCCTCGATGATCACGTAAACCGTCGAGAGAGGCGCCCCGACCGCCTTGGCCACGGCATAGGCACCGGCCGGCTTCATCTCCGACTGAAGGAAATCCAGGATCTGCAAAGCGCGATCGATGCCGCTGACGCGGGCACCGCGGCTGCGCTTCTCAGGAGAGGCGTTCACGGCCTCGGGAAACTTGGTGTCCACTGGATCTTCTCCCGGAACTTCCGAAATTGCGGCCCACCGTCAGGACTGGCAGCGCCCTATCATGAGCTTCCCCAATAATGGAACATACGCCATTCCGGCAACATAGAACATAGAGACAAAGAGACCCATGACCCAGAAAGACATTCGACCGGACCTCGGCCTTCGCCCCATCATCAACGTATCGGGCACCATGACCTCCCTCGGCGCGTCCATCGTCGTGCCCGAGGCCGTCGCGGCCGTTTCAGCGATCCTTCCGCAATTCGTCGAGATCGGGGACCTTCAGAAGAAGGCGAGCCGCGTGATCGCACGGCTCTGCGGCACCGAGGCCGGCTTCGTGACGGCATCCTGTTCGGCGGGCATCACGCTCGCCGTCGCGGGCGCCATGACCGGCTGCGACCTCGCTGCGGTCGAGCGGCTTCCGGATACGCAAGGCCTCAAGAACGAAGTTCTGCTCATGACCGGCCACATGGTCAGCTACGGCGCCCCCGTCGAGCAGGGCATCCGGCTCGCGGGCGCAAAGGTCGTGCCGGTGGGCCAAGCCACCTCCGCCTACGGCTACCAGCTCAACGGCGCCATCAACGAACGAACGGCCGCCGCGGTCTATGTGATCTCGCACCACACGGTGCAGTACGGACTGATCCCGCTCAAGGAATTCGTCGAGATCTGCCATGCGCGCGGCGTCCCGGTGATCGTCGATGCAGCCTCGGAATACGACCTGACCGGGTTCCTCGCCACCGGCGCCGACATCGCGCTCTATTCCTCGCACAAGTTCCTCGGCGGCCTGACCGGCGGCATCGTGGCCGGCCGCACCGAGCTCGTGCGCGCGACCTACATGCAGAACATGGGCATCGGCCGCGGCATGAAGGTCGGCAAGGAGGGCATCCTCGGCACCATCGCGGCCCTCGAGGCCTGGGAGAAGCGCGACCATGCGGCCATCCGCGAGCGTGAGACGCGATCCCTGGAACTCTGGGAGCAGACCCTGTCCGGTCGCCCCGGCGTGACGCCGATCCGCGAGGCGGATCCGACCAACAACCCACTCGACCGGCTCAAGGTGGCCATCGAGCCCAAGGGAGCCCACATCACGGCCTGGGATCTCGCCGATGCCCTCGCGTCCGGGCGAACGCCGATCATCGTCCGCGACCACGAGGTCGAGCACGGCTATTTCTATCTCGACCCGTGCAATCTCCATCCGGGACAGGAAACCGTCGTCGCGGAGCGGCTCGTCGAGGAGCTTGAGAAGGCCCGCCAGTCCAACGAGATCATCGCGACGCCCCTTCAGGACCGGCGCAACCGCGCCTCGAAGGCCATCATGCGCTGGCCCGACTGAGGCGGAACGCGGCCGGTCGAGCGATCGAACGGCTGCGAAACCCGTGGCAGGCGGCAAGGCCATGCCGGATACCGGTCGCGCCAAGCGTGACACCTGCGATAGGGCCCCTATCTCCATCGATGCCACCCGGGCGATCCTCCCCTGAGTGGCATCGACCAAGAATGCGGCTCTTGAGTTGGGACGATCTGCGATGAACACCCCATCCGGCCGATCCGACCGAAACACCTCATGGATGAGGCGGGGCCTGATCCTCGCCGCCGCCCTCCTCGTTCTCTATTCCCTGGTCGCCTATTTGGCCCTGCCCTCGGCGTGGACGCACTACGAGCACCAGCACGGCCTCCAGGGCCGTCCCATGGTGACACGTACGTCGCAGGGGATTCCCGGCGACCCGCTCAATGTCGGCCTCGTCGGCTCGAAGGAAGACATCATCTATGGCATGCACGCGGCAGGCTGGTACCCGGCCGACCCGATCACGCTGCGGAGCAGCCTCGGGATCATCGACAGCGTGCTTCTCCATCGACCCTACCTCCAGGCGCCGGTAAGCCCCCTCTTCTACGAAGGTCGGCGGGAGGACCTTGCCTATGAGAAGCCTGTCGGATCCAGCGCCGACCAGCGCCATCACGTCCGGTTCTGGAAGGTCCTCGACAACGGTCAGGAAGGACGCCCCGTCTGGCTTGGATCGGCCACGTTCGACCGGAGCGTGGGCATGAGCCGCTATACCGGGCAGGTCACGCATCATATCGCGCCGGACGTCGATGCCGAGCGCGACGGCCTGATCGACGGCCTCGTGCAGGCCGGAATGGTCACGACGCGCTACGACGTGTCCGGTGTCGGCCCGACGCTGAACGGACGCAACGGAGAGGGCGATTCCTACTACACGGATGGCGAGATCTGGATGGCTGTCCTCGTCGTGGCCGGAGGGAAACGGACGCAGCCTCCCGACGAACTGGCGAGCCCGTTGCTGGTCACGGCGAAGAACAACATCTGGAACGCCGTTGCGGGCACCCTTCGAGACGGATCGGCGGCCCCGGCAGATGCTTCTCCTCAGGACCGATGAACGTTCGTGGCGGGTCCGCCGGGCCCGCACGATGCGTTCGATCTGTTTCCACTTGCGTGGAATCATCTCTCTTCTTTGATGTGCCGCATTTGTTGACGGCGGACCGGATCCACTTCGCCGAAGAAAGCTCTAATGAAGCATTGTCTTCAGGGGAATGGACAGCAGCACGCAGCCCCGGGCATCCGCAACATTCAGCTGCCACCCCTCCCATCCCTCGTCGGCCTCGTCCCCTTCCAGCCTGAGCTCCTCGATCGCCTGGCGGGCGTGGGCCTCCGCGGCTTCAAGGTCGGCCACGTCGATTCCGGTTTCATCGGCGATCACATCGTGGCGGCTCACGAGATGGAAGTAGCAGCGCATCGAAGATTCGCCGCGCAAAAGAGGATGATGATGCATGCCCTGCCCCTGTTAGGCTTCTCAAGATGTCGCGCGCGGACCGGTGAAGATGTTCCAGTACGCCATTCCGAAACCGACAAAAGCGGCCGCCCATGCGCCTCCGGCAATGTGCAGAAGCGTATTGCTCCACTCGGGATGGATGGCCGCGCAGACCCGCGCAATCGCGCTGATGACGATCAGCCCGTAGAGCCCCTGAATGGCGGCCGACGCCACGAGCGCCCTGCCGGTGTGCCCGAGGCTCGCTCGGGACATGACGGCCAAGGTCATCACTCCCATGGCTCCGCCGGTCCAGGCATGGACCCCGGCGGCAATCGGCACGAACCCGAGGGAGGCCAGCCCCGTCAGCACGAACCCGACGGGCACGAACACATAGGCTACATGGAGGATGAGAACGAGCCGGTCCCGCCATGTCCTCTCTCCGGCCCAGCGCGCAAGGCGGATCGCCTGGATCACGCCGGCCACGATCAGGAGAGCCCCGGTCACGTTTGTGTCCGGCACGGCGATCCATGCCAGGAGGGCCATCGCGGCAGCCACCATCGTGACCGTATCGAACCGGCCGACCGGCGCCGGCAGACGGCCCGGGTTCTCGCGCGCCAGCCAGTTGCGGGTGAAGCTCGGGATGATGCGGCCGCCGATCAGCATGACCAGCATGATCGTCGCTGCGATTCCGATCCGGGTGCCGTACTCGGCGGCCCCTTGAAGGTGAGCCTCGACGTGGAAGGCGATATTGCCGGCCGTGAGGACCCCGAGGGCGATCAGGACCTTGAGGTTGCGCCAATTCCTTCCCTTGACGATCTCACGGGCCATCGCCGCCGCGACAAGAAACAGGAAGGCATTGTCGATGACGGCAGCGATCTCCCAGCCGATCCGGGACGAAACGGTGACGGCGACGCGCCCTGCCAGCCAGACGAGCACGAGGACGAGCAGTGGCTTCCCCTGAAGCGGCATGCGCCCGGTCCAGTTCGGGACAGCCGTCAGGAGGAATCCCGTGATCACGGCCGGAAGGAAGCCATAGAGCATCTCGTGGATATGCCAATCGCGTGGCGCGAAGGCTGTGGAAAGCTCCAGCTCGCCATAGAACATCGGCAGCCATGCCAGGATCGCGAGGCCGGCATAGAGGGAGCCGAAGAGGAAGAACGGCCGGAAGCCGTAGGAGAGCAGCGCAGGGCCTGTATAGTCCCGCAGGCGTGGAATCGGAGCCATTACCGGCCTCCTTCGATTGGAATGAACATGTCCTCGGCCGACACGGCGCGCCCGGTCTCGGCGTCGGTTGCAGTGAAGGTGATGGTATGGCGGCCGTCCTCGGCGGCGCTGACAAGCACGCGAAGCTCGCGGGTCGCATCGGGAGCGACATTCACCGTGCCCTCCTCGCCAACCAGTTCGACGGACGCGCCGCGCAATCCGGACACATTCAGCTCGAACGAGCGCTCCGCGTCCGCCTTGTTGTAGAGCCTTACCGCGTAGCCGTTCCGGGTCCTTCCGTCCGATAGCCTGACGGCGACAGGATTGCGGTCATGGATCACTGTGATCTTGGCGTCGCTCCGCATCGACAGGCCCAGGCCCATCGCTCCGGCCAGCGTAACGATGGCGATCCCGAGGCCAACGGTCTTCGGTCGGATAATCCGCCGGCGGACGGGCGCGTTCCTGCGCTCCCGCTCGATATTGGACCAGGCTTCATAGTCGATGAGACCCCGCGGACGCCCAAGCTTCGCCATGGTCGTGTCGCAGGCATCGACGCAGAGGCCACAATTGATGCAGGCGAAGTTCGGCCCCTCGCGGATGTCGATGCCGATCGGGCAGACGTTCACGCACTGCATGCAATCGACGCAATCCCCGGCGGGCTCGCCCTTTGCCCTCAGCTCCAGGGCTTTCTTGGCGGAGGCGCGGGGCTCGCCTCGGTGATCGCGGTAATTGACGGTCAGCGCCTCGGGATCCCAGATCGCGCCCTGAAGCCGCGGCCAGGGACACATCCAGGTGCAGACCTGCTCCCGCGCGAAACCTGCCAGCACATAGGTGGCGCAGGTCAGGATGCCGATCCAGGCATAGGCGATCGCAGAGGCGCGGCCAGTGGCAAGATCCGCCATGAGCTTTGGCGCATCGGTAAAGTAGAGGACGAAGGCTCCTCCCGTCCCCATCGCGATGAGGAGCCAGATGGCGTGCTTGAGGCCGATCTCGAAGACGCGCCTCGCCGTGATCGGCGCCTCGCGCTTCTTCAGGCGCTCCCTGCGGTCGCCTTCGATCCGACGCTCGATGAGCAGGAACAGGTCGGTCCAGACGGTTTGCGGGCAGAAATAGCCGCACCAGACGCGACCTGCGACGGCATTGAGCCAGATGAGCACCAGCGTCGCGAGGATCAGCAGGCCCGTGAGGTAATAGACCTCCTGCGGCCAGATCTCGATGAAGAAGAAATAGAGACGCCCGCGCTCGAAATCGAGCAGCACCGCCTGGTCGGGCTGACCCGGCCCGCGCGCCCAGCGGATGAAAGGGAGGACGTAGTAGACGGTCAGGCAGGCGATCAGCGCATACCACTTCAGGCAGCGAAAACGGCCCGAAACGGATTGGGGAACCACCCGCTCGGCGATGACGCCGCGCTTAGGCTTGCGCAGATGCGCTCGCTCGGGCTTGAAGCTGATGTCGAGAGTGGCCATCGGGCACACTGAGAAAGGCGCACCGCGGCACAGTGGCCGCGGTGGCGAGGTGGACTTGATGACCGATGTTACTTCGCAGCAGTCTTGGTTGCGGCGAGCTTGTCGAAGAGGCTGCTGAAGGCCTGCTTGGCCTTGCCCGGATGGGTCGCGGCCTTCGCCTGGTCCACGTTCTCGGGCTCGCCGACCACGATCATGCCGACCATTCCCATGCCGTAATGCGGCTTGCACTTGTAGCCGTAGACGCCGGGCTTGTCGAAGGTGATCGCGAGTTCCTCGTTGATCTTGCCGACGAACTTCGGCCCGCCTTCGGGCGCCATCGTGTCGATGCTCTCGACGTTATGGCCCTTGTCCGACGCCACGAACTTCACCGTATCGCCAGGATTGACCTTCACGAAGGCCGGCTCGAACACCATGACACCCTCGGTGCCCTTGTTGAGCATCTTCACCTCGACCTCGGCCGCGCCGGCGGCACCGGCGAACCCGAGAGCAGCCACGAGGGCGCCAAGTACGATAACCTTCCGCATGATCTTTCTCCTGGTGTAAAACCTGCGAGCCGTCCGGCTCTTGGGAAGGAGTCATACGCCCCGACGACCGTGCCTTGTTTGATCTTCCACAAATTCACCGAAAATCATTCTCGATCGCGCAGCCGGCCAGTCTCTTCAATGCTCCGCCCCCCCCGGTTGAGCTATGTCAATTCGCTCAAGGTTCCCTTCCTGTAAGGAATCCAGGAGTAGCAACCCGATGATGGTCCGGGCCGCTCCCAGGCATCCGCGCACAACAGGCGCCTCGCCTCCCACAGCGCGCGAGCACCATCGGCAGGATGCCTGAACGGGATATGGAAACCGCAGAATGCCGAACCTGGACAAGTCACTCGTGGCCGGCCTCCCGATCTTCGCCGGAGTGGAGACGAATGCCCTCGCCGATATCGTCCGGGAGGCGCAGTCGCTCCGCTATCCGAAGGGTTCGAGCGTCTTCCAGCAGGATGAGGAGGCGAGCTCTTTCTTCATCCTGCTCCATGGCCACCTGCGGGTCATGAAGATCACGCCGGACGGGCAGCAGGTCGTCGTCCGCTTCGTGACGCCCGGCGAGATCTTCGGCATCGCCATGGCCATGGGGCGCACCACGTATCCGGCAACGGCGATCTCGGTGGTCGACAGCGTTGCCCTCGCATGGCCGTCCGCCGCATGGCCCCGTCTGGTCGCGAGGCATCCGTCCCTTGCCGTCAACATGATGCAGACGGTCGGAGGCCGCCTCCAGGACGCGCACACGCGGGTTATCGAGATGTCGACCGAGCAGGTCGAGAGGCGCGTTGCCCATGCCCTCCTGCGTCTCGCCCAGCAGGCCGGCCGGAAGGGCGAGGACGGAATTCTGATCGACTTTCCGATCTCGCGCCAGGACGTTGCCGAAATGACGGGCACCACGCTTCACACGGTCAGCCGCCTCCTCAGCGCATGGGAGGACCAGGGGCTCGTCGACAGCGGGCGCCAGAGGATCTCGATCCGGAACCCCCACAAGCTTTTCCTGCTTGCGGAGGCTCCGTCGCACTGAGGAACCTCCCTCACGTGGGCCAGCGGGCAGCGATCGCCACGGATGAGGATCCAGGCGTGGTGACAGCCTGTCCCCTGATGATGGCGCTCAGTTCCGCCAGGAATTCCGCCTGATCGACACCGTGCTCCCGGCAGGCATCGGCCACCGTATGGAAGCACGTGATCGGGCACCCGACGCAGTGCATCCGATGGCTCAGGAAAACCCGGATCGTCATGGGCCAGCGCCGCATGACATCATCGACAAGTTGGGTGGCTTCGACGGACATCGTGGTCTCCACGCAGATGGTTCGAGCTGACATGAGCAGATCCTCTCACCTTCCAGCCGCTTTTCTTTGCGCAGCATCAACGAGATCGGGAATGTGGGCCGCCAAGCGCCCTTTTGTTTGAGATGGGGCAAAGAAGCTGCCGGAGCGAGGGGCGATGATCCTGGCGTTCGAAGGAAAGGCCAGCCCATGAACCCTGCCCGCGCGACCGCTGCCGATCCCGACGTTCTGGATTGTCTTCTCGACGTGCTGGATCCCGAGCTTGGCCTGAACGTCGTCGATCTGGGGCTCGTCTACCGTGCCTCCCGGACCGGTGACGCGATTCAGGTCGCCATAACCCTGACGACTCGTGCCTGCCCGCTAGGCGGGCTGATCGTCGAGGAGGCGCGGGAGCATCTCCGGCGCCGGTTCAGGGATGCCCCTTCCATCGATGTCAGCCTTGTCTGGGATCCACCATGGAGCCCGAATCTCATTACTGAGCGCGGCCGGGAGCTGCTCGGCCACTCTCCAAGGAGCGAATTCTGATGTGTACCTGCAACGTTTCCGAGACCGTCATCGATGTCCGCCAGATCATGCCGCGGATGCGCCATCCTCTGATCTTCGGCACCTTCGAGCAGCTTCATCCGGGCGAGAGCTTCGTTCTCGTGAACGATCACGATCCGAGGCCGCTCCTTTACCAGTTCGGCATCAACTATCCTGGCAAGTTCGACTGGGACTACGTGGTCAATGGACCCGACCTCTGGCGCGTGCGCATCAGCCGCGAAGCGGCCTGAATCATCGCTTCTCGGAGCGGCTCCGCCCGGAACCGCTCCGCCCGCCGTGCGGCTGCGGGTTCATCGAGACCTTACTGCGTCACGAAGAGCACGAACGCGATGGCGATCGACATCGTCACGGCCGCGACCGTCCCGGTCAGGCGCAGCACTCCCATCCTGTGAAGCATCACGGCGAATATCACGATGAGGGGCGTCGCCATCATCAGGCCGGCCTGTGCATCGCTCATGGCATGTCTCTCCTGTCCTCGGGTCGTCTTCTTATGGACCGGAACGCCGGAGACTTGTTTGCGGCAGCACAAGGAGAATGCGCAACACCGGTTGTAGGGATCGGTGCGGCAAACAGGGAATGACGGAACGATGAACGCAGCGCAAGAGGACAGGTCCTGGGGCGTGCTGTCCGACCTGCCCGGGCATCCCATGATGTGGGTGCTCATCCTGACCGAGGTGGTGACCTTCGGCCTCCTCTTCCTGACGTTTTCCGTCACGGGAGCGATTCATCCGGACATCTTCGCCGCGGGCCGGGCTCAGCTCGACCCCATCCTCGGCGGGGTGAACACGCTCGTGCTGATCACCAGCGGATGGCTGGCCGCGCTGGCCGTCGAGAACCGGACCATGGGACGCCGGACGACGGCCCGCCTGCTTCTCGCCGGTGCGGCGGGCCTGGGCTGCCTCTTCATCGCCATCAAGATCGTGGAATACGCGGCCAAGGCCAGAGCCGGCATCGGCCTGGAAACCGACCCGTTCTTCACCCTCTACTTTCTCCTCACCGGCTTCCATCTGCTTCATGTCGTGCTCGGGATCGTCATCCTCGCGACGGTGGCGCTGCACGACAGCCCGGACAACCTGAAGACCGGGACGTCGTTCTGGCACACGGTCGACCTACTCTGGGTCGTGATGTATCCCCTCGTGTACCTGGTCGGCTGAACCATGCGGATTTCGACACATCATGTCACGCGCGCCTGGATCGTCCTCGTCGCGCTCACTCTTTTCACCATGGCTGCCGCGCATTCGGTCGCGGGAAGCATCGTCGGAAGCGGGCTCGTGCTCACCGCCACCGTCGCCAAGGGCTGGTGGATGCTGACGGATTTCCTCAAGCTCCGGCATGTGCCGTCCGGCTGGCGGACCCTGCTGGCCTCATGGCTGGTCCTCATCGCGGCGTCGGCCTGGATTGCCGCCGCGATCCCCCTGCTTCGCGGCTGAACCGGACGCATCCCTCCGAAGCTTGTGCCAGAGCAAAGAGCCCTCCGCCAGCTCCTGTAGGTTGCCGACCATCCGCTCAGCGCGGCCAGCAACTTCCGTACGAGGCACCAGCCATGTTCCCCATCATCGCCGGCCCATCGCAATCCAGGGCTCCGCCATGGCGGCATCCGTATCGCGGCGAGCGCCGCACATGCCTGCCAACCCAGAAAGGATCGCGTGATGGCTGATGTCCTCACCAAATCGGCGGCGAGAAACGTCTTCTACGGGGGATCGTTCTTCTTCTTCGCCATCTTCGTGGGCCTGACGGCCCACAGCCACTACTACATGAACACCACATCCACGGACACGTCGACGCTGACGTCATCCGTCGCCCGCGGCAAGCACGTGTGGGAGAGGAACTCCTGCATCAATTGCCACTCCATCCTGGGGGAAGGCGCCTACTTCGCTCCCGAACTCGGCAATGTCTGGGACCGCTACGGCGGCAAGGAGGATTCGGCCGGAGCGCGCGAGACCCTGAAGGCCTGGATGGCCGCGCAACCGACAGGCATCGAGGGCCGTCGCCAGATGCCGCAGTTCAACCTGACCGATCAGGAGCTCGACGATCTGGCCGACTTCCTGGAATGGACCAGCCGCATCAAGACCCAAAGCTGGCCGCCCAACAAGGCCGGCTGAGACCAGGATCGTCATCATGAAATACCAAACGCAAAAGGTGGCCCTGCTCTATTTCTATGGAGCGCTGGCCCTGTTCATCGCCCAGGTCCTGTTCGGCGTCCTCGCCGGCACGATCTACGTTCTGCCCAATACCCTGTCCGAGCTCCTGCCCTTCAACATCGTCCGCATGATCCACACCAATGCGCTGATCGTGTGGCTGCTCATCGGGTTCATGGGCGCGACCTATTACCTGATTCCGGAGGAAACCGAGAACGAGCTCTTCAGTCCTCTTCTGGCGAAGATCCAGTTCTGGATGTTCTTCATCGCCGCCGGGGTCGCGGTGGTCGGGTATATGTTCAAGATCCATGAGGGCCGCGAGTTCCTCGAGCAGCCATTCATCATCAAGGTCGGCATCGTCGTCGTGTGCCTGATGTTCCTGTTCAACATCACCATGACGGCACTCAGAGGGCGCAAGACGGTCGTGACCAACATCCTGCTCTTCGGCCTGTGGGGCGTGGCGATCTTCTTCCTGTTCTCCTTCTACAACCCGTCGAACCTGGCCGTTGACAAGATGTACTGGTGGTACGTCGTGCATCTCTGGGTCGAAGGCGTGTGGGAGCTGATCATGGCCTCGGTCCTCGCCTTCCTGATGATCAAGCTCAACGGCATCGACCGCGAGGTGGTGGAGAAGTGGCTTTATGTCATCGTCGGCATGGCGCTGTTCTCCGGCATCCTCGGCACGGGCCACCACTTCTACTGGATCGGCGCTCCCGGCTACTGGCAGTGGATCGGCTCGCTCTTCTCCACACTTGAGGTCGCCCCCTTCTTCACCATGGTGATCTTCACCGTCCAGATGACCTGGAAGGCGGGCCGCCGCCATCCCAACCGCGCGGCGCTCCTGTGGTCCATCGGCTGCTCGGTGATGGCCTTCTTCGGCGCGGGCGTCTGGGGCTTCCTGCACACCCTGTCGTCGGTGAACTACTACACCCATGGCACGCAGGTCACCGCGGCTCACGGGCACCTCGCCTTCTTCGGCGCCTACGTGATGCTCAATCTCGCCGTCATGGCCTATGCCATGCCGCAGATTCTCGGCCGCGCCCCGTACAACCAGATGCTCAGCATCGTGAGCTTCTGGATCATGTGCACGGCGATGTCGGTGATGACCTTCGCGCTCACCTTCGCGGGCGTCGTCCAGGTTCATCTGCAGCGGGTTCTGGGAGAGTCCTACATGGACGTCCAGGATCAGCTGGCGCTGTTCTACTGGATCCGGCTCGGCTCCGGCGTGTTCGTCCTGATCTCGGCGCTCATGTTCGTCTACGCGGTGTTCGTTCCCGGCCGCGAGAAGACCCCGCAGCTGACCCAGGGCCTGCAGCCCGCCGAATGAATGCAGCGGGGCGGCCGTTCCAGGCCGCCCCGTCCCTGCCCCTTGGAAGGAACCGATCGATGAAGCCTCTCCTGCAAGCCATTCCCGAACCGGCGCTCGAACTGCCCTACTACGTCCCGGCGGGAAACGAATGCGCCCTTTTCGAACTGGCCTGGCGCAAGCGCCTGCCGCTGCTCCTGAAGGGACCGACGGGATGCGGCAAGACCCGTTTCGTCGCCCACATGGCCTCGAGACTGGGGCTGCCGCTCCACACGGTCTCCTGCCACGACGACCTGACGGCCGCCGACCTGACGGGCCGCTATCTTCTCAAGGGCGGCGATACGGTCTGGGCGGACGGGCCCCTCACCCGCGCGGTGCGCGAGGGCGGCATCTGCTATCTCGACGAGATCGTCGAGGCGCGCAAGGACGTGACCGTCGTGCTCCACCCGCTCACCGATGACCGGCGCATCCTGCCTCTCGACCGCACCGGCGAGGAACTGCAGGCGCCGGACTCGTTCATGCTGGTCGTGTCCTACAACCCGGGCTACCAGACCCTGCTCAAGTCCCTGAAGCCGTCGACCCGTCAGCGCTTCGTCGCCATCGAGTTCGACTTCCTGCCCTTCGACCACGAGGTTTCCGTCGTTGCAGCTGAAAGCGGCCTGTCCGAGGACCGCGTGCGCCCACTCCTGATGCTGGCACGTCGTCTTCGCGCGCTGAAGGGGCAGGATCTGGAGGAAGGCGTCTCGACGCGCCTCTTGGTCTATTGCGCCTCCCTGATCGCAGCGGGCGTCTCACCGGAGGAGGCCGTCGCGGCGGCCATGATCGAGCCTCTGACCGACGATGCCGGCGTCAAGAAGGCCCTCGTCGAAGTCGCTCGCGCGACACTGGGCTGATCGGGAGAAACGCCATGCTCGACTTCCTGGAGCTCGAAGAAACCGTCGGCCAGCTGTGGCATCGGCTGGTCGGCCGGGCGGCCACCTATCCGCGCTATCCTGAGCTTGGCGTCTCCCTGGATGAGGTCCGTGGGCAACTTGCGGTCTTCTTCCGAGGCCTCGGCGGAGAACCGGGAGTCCAGCTGGCCGGCACCACGGCCCGCACCTCGCCTCACCGCCTGAATTTTCTTCAGCGGCTCGGCGTCACCGAGGAGAGGCTGGAGCAGCCGGGGCGCGACACGGCCACCCTGTTCCTCCCGCCGAGCATCGACGTGTTTCCTTCGGCGCATCTGAACCGGGCGCTGTATCTCTGGCTCGCGGCCTATTTCGCCTATGTGCCGTTGGAACCGATTCTGGAGGCCGACCCCGTGCGCCGGGACATCCTGGTCCTCCGGCGAGTGCAGGAAACCGTCGCCACCGTGCTGGCGGAATGCCCCGGCCTGTCTGCAACCTACAGCGAGCTCTGTGCCGCGATGCTCGAGGCACGGCCCAAGCGCCCTTTGCCTGCTGCAGAAAGCCGGATCGAGGAGATCGTGCGGTCGCTTCTGGGGGACAGGAGCGCGGCGCCGCCCCCGCTGTGGGATATGGGCCCGGTCACGGCGACCATCTCCAGCGCAGCCATCGCAGGCTACCAGCCTTTCCTGCCGGTGCCGCTCTGGGGCGACACCTGGATCCGCGAGGCGGGGGCGCCGAACCGCAACAGCGACGAGCCTGCCGGCCCGAGCGACCTTGCCGCTTCCGACACGCGCAGGCGCTTTGCCGCGCGGCGCGAAGCGGACCAGGCCCAGCGCAGCGATCCGTTCATCCTCAATCGGTTCGAGAAGATCCTCGCCATGGCCGAGATGGTCAACGTCAACCGGCCCTCGGACGACGATGACGACAACGCCGAAAAGGCCCTGGACGACATGGAGGAGATTCCGCTCTCCAAGCACGGGAAGAAGCCGGCGAGCAAGCTCAAGTTCGATCTCGATCTCCCGCCCGAGGCCGTTGACACGGCGAGCCTGACGGCGGATCTGGCCTATCCGGAATGGGACTACACCCGCAAGGCCTACCTGCCGAACCATTGCCGCGTCCTGGCAGCCAAGGCCTCTGACGGGGGTGAAACCTGGGAGGCCGACGATGAGATCCGCCGCCACATCCGGCGGGTACGCCGCCAGTTCGAGGCGTTGCGGCCCAAGCACGAAATCCTGAGGGCTCAACCGGATGGCGAGGAGCTCGACATCGACGCGGTTGTCCGCGCCCGCAGCGACCTTCTCTCGGGCGGATGCGGCTCCGATGGAGTTCACCTCGCCAGCAAGCGTCAGGCGCATGACCTCGCGGTCACGCTGCTCGTCGATGTCTCGCTCTCGACGGATGCCTGGGTCGACAACCGGCGGGTGCTCGACGTGGAGAAGGAGGCGCTGATGGTGCTCGCTCACGGGCTGGCCGCCTGCGGCGATTCCCATTCCATCCTGACCTTCACCTCCCGCCGCCGTTCCTGGGTGCGTGTGGAGACCGTGAAGGACTTCGACGAGCCGATGAGCCAAACCGTGGTGCGCCGCATCTCGGCCCTGAAGCCAGGATACTACACGCGGATCGGCACCGGCATCCGGCACGCCACCGCCAAGCTCGCGGAGCGTCCGAACCGGCAGAAGCTTCTCCTGGTGCTCACGGACGGCAAGCCGAACGACATCGACTATTACGAGGGCCGCTTCGGCATCGAGGATACCCGCCGCTCCATTATCGAGGCCCGCCGCGCAGGCGTCACCGTCTTCGGCGTGACCGTGGATCGGGATGCGCAATCCTACTTTCCGCATCTCTTCGGGCGCGGCGGCTATGCCATCGTCGGCCAGGTCGCAAAGCTGCCCGCGGCCCTGCCTGCCATCTATCGCCAGCTCGCGCGATAGAACACCAGCGAAATACGCAAAAAGGGGCGGCCATCGCTGATTGATGGCCGCTCCTCATCTTTTTGCAATGCGCCCGTTACACGGCGCGGCTATGCGTCCGTCCCGACGTGCCGAGATAGGCGTCGAAGGCCGAAGCGACGGTCCGTACGAGGAACCGGGTCTCGTCGTTCACCGAGAGAACATTCTCGTCCAGGCGGATGATGCCGTCCTGCTCGAGCATCTTGAGCCGAGGGATCGCTTCCAGGAGAGACGCCGGTTCGGTCGCGTGCCTGCGGCAGATCTGCGCGACATCGACCCGGAAGTCGCACATGACGCGTTCGATCAGATCGGCCCGGAGGCGGTCGTCCGCCGTCAGGGCATAGCCTTTCACCGTTGCCAGCCTTCCCTGTGAGATGTGCTCGGCATAGCGTCCGAGCACGACCTCGTTCTGAGCATAGCCCTGAGACAGCCGCCCGATGGCGGAGGCGCCGAAGCCGATCAGGACGTCGCTCGGGTCTGTGGTGTATCCCTGGAAGTTGCGGTGCAGGACTCCATCGACCTGGGCCTGAACCATCGTGTCGCCCGGCAAGGCGTAGTGATCGAGCCCGATCCGACGGTACCCGGCCGCGATGAGAGCCTCCGCAATCGCCTCGGCCTGCTCGTAGCGAGCCGCGCCATCGGGCAGCGCGGCCTCATCGATCTTGCGCTGGTGCTTCTTGAACGTGGGGACATGTGCATAGCCGAAGACCGAGAACCGCTCGGGGCGAAGCTCGATGCTGCGCCGCACGGTCTCGACGCAGGATTCCACCGTCTGGTGCGGCAGCCCGTAGATCAGGTCGAAGTTGATGCCGCGCACGCCCGCCTGCCGGAGCCCGTCGGAAGCCTTGGCCGTCTGCTCGAAGCTCTGGATGCGGTTGATCGCACGCTGCACGACCGGGTCGAAGCTCTGGACGCCGAGGCTCGCGCGGGTGACGCCCGCCTCCCCGAGGGCGGCCGTCATCGTGCGTGTGAGCGTCCGAGGATCGATCTCGACCGCGATCTCGGCGCTGCCGTCGAGGGAGAACCTCTGCCGCATGAGGTCGATCAGGCCGATGAACTCGGCCGGCTCCATGATGGTCGGCGTCCCCCCTCCGAAATGCACGTGGCGCACCGGCAGGGGCGCGCTCAGGCGCTCCGCGACGAGCCCGATCTCCCCGCGAAGGACGGCCAGGTAATCGACGATCGGGGCATCCCGCTGCGTGATCGTGGTGTGGCAGCCGCAATACCAGCACATGGAGCGGCAGAACGGCACGTGGAGGTAGAGAGAAGCGGTGGTCCCGCCCGGAATGGCGGCAAGCCACTCGGAATAAGCCTCATGCCCGATGGTGTCCGAGAATTGCGGCGCCGTGGGGTAGCTCGTGTAGCGGGGAAGGCGCTCCTCCCCGTATTGCGCTCTCAGCTTCTCTTTCATCGCGATGGCTCTCTTTGGGGCATCCGCCGGCTTGGGAATGCCCTACGTCGCTGTCATACGACGGGTTTGTACGGCCGATCCCCGGGGCTTTCATTGAGCTTCGTCAATCTGGCGGGCGTCCATTTTCGGGATGCGAACCGCAGCGTTCCGCTCAGGCGTCATAGAAAATTTTCTCAGCCAGTTGAGACTTCTGCCCGAATATTTGCGCTGCAACAAATACTCTTGCCGACAGCCATGTACATCTTGGCCATCCGATGACGGACCAATTCCGATCCGCCAGGCGGTCCCATAAGGAGGCAACAATGAAGACTCTGAAGATCCCGGGACGCCGGCCGCTGCTTGCGACCGCTGCCGTTATAGCCCTTGGCGTGGCAGCGCTGCTCGCTCAGCCCCTGCCCGCCAACGCCGGCGGCAAGTTCGCCGCCGCCACGCCCCAGGCCCACAGCCATTCCCATGCAGGCGCTAGCGCGGCAGCTCCGGTGAACGTCGTCCGTCTGCCCACCGATCTGCCCGGCCCCATCGGCAAACGCGGCCCGCAACGGGTCAAGGTCGACTTCGAGACGACCGAGGTCACCGGCCAGCTGGCGGACGGCACCACCTATCATTACTGGACCTTCAACAACAAGGTGCCTGGTCCCTTCGTCCGCGTCCGGGTCGGCGACACGGTCGAGGTCAAGCTGAAGAATGCCGACGACAGCGTGATGATGCATAACGTCGACTTCCATGCGGTGACAGGTCCCGGCGGTGGCGCCAAGGCTACGGAAGCAGCGCCCGGCGAGACCCGCGGCTTCGAGTTCAAGGCTCTGAACCCCGGCCTCTACGTCTACCATTGCGCAACCCCGATCGTCGCTCAGCACATCGCCAACGGCATGTACGGCCTGATCCTGGTCGAGCCGGAGGAGGGACTGCCGAAGGTCGATCACGAGTTCTACGTGATGCAGGGCGAGATCTACACCGAGCAGGCCTATGGCACGAAGGGCCATGCGGATGAGAGCATCGACAAGCTCCTCAGCGAGCGTCCCGAGTACTTCATCTTCAACGGCAGCACCGATGCCCTGAAGAAGAACCCGCTCAAGGCGAAGGTCGGCGAGACGGTGCGGATCTACTTCGGCGTGGGCGGCCCGAACTATACATCGTCGTTCCACGTGATCGGCGAGATCTTCGACACGGCCTATCCCATGGCCTCGCTCAGCTCGCCGATGAAGGACGTGCAGACCATCACCACTCCTCCCGGTGGAGCGAGCGTGGTGGACTTCAAGCTCGAGGTGCCCGGCAACTACGTCCTCGTCGATCATGCCTTGAGCCGTGTCGAGCGTGGACTGGCCGGCATCCTCCAGGTCGAAGGTCTACCGAACGAAGCGGTCTTCAAGGACTACAACCCGCAGAAGTCGGCCCAATCGACCGGTGGTCACTAAAGCATCGGACCCAAAAGTGGACCCACTTTTGGGATCGGATCCGATGCTTCTTCCTTCAGCTGGCGCATCGTTTTTGCGAAAAGCCGGGTCCACTTTTTCGCACGATGCGCTAGAACAGATAACAGGAAGTGACCGCATAACCTTGGCCCGGGCGCAAGCCCGGGCCACTTTATTGATGGGGATCAGATCAGCGGACGAGACAAAGCTTGCGCGGTTTCGTCGCCACCCTGTCAGGGCTTGACCGCGTCGTACATCTTCTGCGCACCCTCGCGCTGCTTCTCCAGCTCGGGAAGGACCTGATCGGCGAAGGACTTGATCTCCTGTTGCGAGCTGTTGCTCGCGGCCCGGTAGATGCCGATCTCCTGAGCGAGAGCCTGAACCTGGATCTCCGCGTAGCGCCGGCTCAACGCGAGGTAATCGAGAGGTTCCAGATTCTCGATGATGACCTGGTGCTCGAATTCCTTCACGCTCGGAAGCGGCATGTTCCGGTCACGGGCGAAGGCTTCAATTCGCTGAAGGAGCCCCTGGCGGAAATCCGCCGCCGACGCGGCATAGCTCTTGACCTCGGGCCTGGTTTCGCGGCTGGCGGCGAGCTTCGCGGCCTGACCCTGGAGGCTCGCAGAACTATAGGCGAGCCGCAGGAACTCGCCGGGCTCGATCGAGCGCGACTGAGCGGCAGGACCGGATGCACCCTGCCCTTGTGCCAGGACAGGAGGAACGGCTCCGGGAAGAACCGTCCCGAGAACGCAGGCCGTCATGAGGAGACGCCGGATATTCATGAGCTTACTGCCATCCTGGAACGCCCGACATATCGGGCAGGCGATGAGCGATGCCTTTGTGGCAATCGATGCAGGTTCGCTCCCCTGAGAACAGGAAACGCTCATGCGCCGATGCCGCGCGCGGGTTCTGCTTCGTCAGGTCCATGGACTCCGAGCTGTGGCAGTTCCGGCACTCGAGAGAATCGTTCGCCTTCATCCGCTCCCATTCCCGCTCGGCCAGATGCTTGCGCATGGCCAGGAACTTGTCGCGCGTGCTGATGGAACCGAAGATATGCCCCCAGACCTCCTTCGAGGCCTGCATCTTGCGCGCAATCTTGTCAGTCCAGTTATGCGGGACGTGGCAGTCGGGACAGGTCGCCCGGACGCCCGACCTGTTTGTGAAGTGGATCGTGCCCTTCAACTCCTCGAAGACATTGGCCTCCATTTCATGACAGCTGGTGCAGAACTTCTCGGTGTTCGTGATCTCCAGCGCCGTATTGAAGCCGCCCCAGAAGATGACTCCGGCGACGAAGCCTCCGAGCGTGAGGAAAGCGAGACTGAGATAGCCGGGTGGGCTCAGGGCGGTCTTGACCCAGGGGTTTCCCCGAAACCAGCCCCAGGCTCGCGCGATACCGGCCGCCATCAGTTCCTCCCCCGCTCGGGCTGCCGTTCAGGCTCGGTCAGGGCATCCATGTCCGTGAACACGTTCTCGACGAGAGGCTTCGCGGTCGTCTGCGGCACGTGGCAGGCCACGCATACATAGCGGCGTGGCGCCAGGCCCCCGAGTGTGTTCCCGGCACGGTCCTGGTAATGCGTGACGCTGATCATCGGAGCCTGGCTCTGCTCCGTGAACTTCCGCGCGTGGCAGGCCATGCACTTGTTCGCGTTCAGATCCATCGCATAGCCTTCGATGGAATGCGGGATCACGGGAGGCTGATCCGGATAGTTGCGGCGCACCCGGACGTCATCCGTGACCTGCCGCTGCATCGGCGGCGCCGGGATCTCCTCGGTAAATGGCTGCGGTCCTCGAAGACGCGGCGCATCCTGCGCGAAGATCGCGCCTGCCGCCAGACAAGGCCCGACCGCAATCACGATCGCAAAAGCGCTACGCCTCATTGCTGATCTCCTGCATCCGCGGTGGCGGCTGAAACGACCTTGACCGCGCATTTCTTGAAATCGGTCTGCTTCGAGATGGGATCCGTTGCGTCGAGCGTGACCTTGTTGATCAGCTGACTGGCGTCGAAGAAAGGAACGAAGATCAGTCCCGGCGGCACGCGGTTCCGGCCCCGCGTCTCGACACGGCTGCGGATTTCACCGCGCCGCGAGACCACCCTCACCTCCTGCCCGCGCCGGAGATGGCGCTTGGCAGCATCGTCCGGGTGCATGAACACGACGGCGCCTGGAAAAGCCTTGTAGAGTTCCGGAACGCGCAAGGTCATGGAGCCGGAATGCCAGTGCTCCAGCACGCGTCCGGTCACGAGCCAAAGGTCATATTCGACGTCCGGAGCCTCGGCGGGCGGCTCGTACGGCGCGCCCATGATATTGGCCTTCTTGTCGGGGTTTCCGTAGAACTGAAGCCCGCTGCCCTTCTCCACATAGGGATCGTAGCCCTCCCGGTAGCGCCAGCGGGTCTCCTGTCCGTTCACTACGGGCCATCGTAGCCCCCTCACCTGATGGTAGGTATCGAACGGCGCGAGATCGTGCCCATGGCCGCGACCGAAGGCGGCGTATTCCTCGAACAGACCCTTCTGGACGTAAAAGCCGAATGCCTTCGCCTCGCGATTCTCGTAGGCCGGATCGAGCTCGCTCACGGAGAACTTGTTCACCTCACCGTTGGCGAAGAGCACGTCATAGAGGGACTTACCCTTATAATCGGGGTTCGCGTCGAGTATCTGCGCCGGCCAGACCTCGTCGGTTGTGAAGCGCTTGGAAAACTCCACCAGCTGCCAGAGGTCGGAGCGGGCGTCGCCGGGGGCGTTGACGAGCTGGTGCCAGAAGTGGGTGCGCCGCTCGGCATTGCCGTAGGCCCCCTCCTTTTCAACCCACATGGCGGCCGGCAGGATCAGGTCCGCCGCCATGGCGGTCACGGTGGGATAGGCATCCGAGACGACCACGAAGTTCGCCGGATTGCGGTAGCCCGGATAGGTCTCGTTGTTGGTGTTCGGCGCCGTCTGGAGGTTGTTGTTGCACATGATCCAGTAGGCATTGAGCTTGCCGTCCTTGAGCATGCGGTCCTGCTGAACGGCGTGATAGCCGACCTTCTCCGGCAGCAGCCCGTGCGGCAGCTTCCAGATTTCCTCCGCGTGCTTGCGGTGCTCGGGATTGTTCACCTGCATGTCGGCGGGCAGGCGATGGCTGAAGGTGCCGACCTCGCGCGCGGTGCCGCAGGCCGATGGCTGACCCGTAAGCGAGAAGGGCGAGTTGCCGGGCTCGGAGATCTTTCCGGTCAGCAGGTGCAGGTTATAGACCATGTGGTTGGCCCAGACGCCGCGGACGTGCTGGTTGAATCCCATCGTCCAGAGAGACATCACCTTGACCTTCGGGTCCGCATACAGCTTCGCGAGCGCCTCCAGCCTCTCCTTCGGGATGCCCGACAGTTCCGAGGCCTTCTCGACCGTGTACTGGCTCATGAGCTTCGCGTAGTCCTCGAAGCTCGAAGCGCTCGACACCTGGGCATCGTTGGCGTGCTGAGCCCGCTGCTCCAGCACGTGATCGGGCCGCAGGCCGTAGCCGATGTCCGTATTTGCCATCCGGAAGTTGCAGTGCTTTTCGACGAACTCCCGGTTCACCGCGCCGGTTTGAATGATGTAGTTCGCGATGTAGTTCATGATCGCGAGGTCCGAATTCGGCTTGAAGATCAAAGCCATGTCGGACAGGTCGGTCGTCCTGTGCTCGTAAGTGGAGAGCGTCGCGATCCTTACATGCGGATGGCTCAGGCGCCGATCCGTCACCCGCGTCCACAGGATCGGATGCATCTCGGCCATGTTCGAGCCCCAGAGCACGAAGGCGTCGGCATTCTCGAAATCGTCGTAGCAGCCCATCGGCTCGTCCATGCCGAAGGCGCGGATGAAGGTCACGGCGGCCGACGCCATGCAGTGGCGAGCGTTCGGGTCGAGGTTGTTGGTCCTAAATCCGGCCCGCATCAGCTTGGACGCGGCATAACCCTCCCAGATGGTCCACTGGCCCGAGCCGAACATGCCGACGGCCTCCGGTCCCTTCTCCTTCAGCACGCGCTTGAACTGCTTCGCCATCTCGTCGAAGGCTTGATCCCAGGAGACGGGCTGGAACTCGCCGTCCTTCGCGAACTGGCCGTTCTTCATGCGCATGAGAGGCTGGGTGAGCCTGTCGTTGCCGTACATGATCTTGGACAGGAAGTATCCCTTCACGCAGTTCAGGCCGCGATTGACCTCCGCCTGCATGTCGCCGTGCGTGGCGACGACCTTGCCGTCCTTGACACCGACCATCACGCCGCAGCCGGTGCCGCAGAAGCGGCAGGGCGCCTTCGACCATTGCAGATGGAGATCCTCGCCGGTCAAGACGTTCTGGGCGCTGGCGGGGAGCGCCACGTTCGCGGCGGTGGCGGCGGCAGCGGCGGCCTGCGTCTTCAGGAGGGTGCGGCGCGTGAGGTCCATGGATTTACTCCTGATCTTGAACAGGCTCGAAATGGTGGAAGACGAGGGTGGCGGCGAGGACGCCGTCGAGAAGTTGGATGGCGTTGATGCGTTCGACCACCTGCTGTTCGGTGTCGGTCTCGAGGGTGACGATCAGCTTGCCGGTATCCGCACCGCCATGAATTTCCGCTCCCTCGATCCCGCGAACCCGTTCGACGATGTCGGGAACCTTGTCCGGGCGCATGTGGACGACGAGGCTGGAAATGTGACATTCGCCGGTCATGGGGTCGCCTCAAGGGCGGAAATTCGTATGGCGTCGGCAGGACAGGACTGGAGACAGTCACCGCAACCGGTGCAGGCGTCGGCCGTGATCGTCGGGCGGGCTCCGCCGAATGCGAGCTCGAAACGCACCGCGCCCGTCGGGCAGGCGTCGCGGCAACTCATGCAGGTAATACCCTGCCGGGCAAAGCAGGACGGACCGATCGTGGCTGTCGGAGGACCGGCGGGCTGGCGCGCTTCGGCGAACCTCCCGAGCAGGAAGCTGCGTCGCTTGAGGTCGGGGGACTCGTTCATCGGCACTCTCCCGTCAGACCGGACCGGGTGGACCTGTGAACAAATAGTACATCCAGACAATGAATCCCCAGCCCGCAACCACACCGACGGCAATGAAAGGCCAGATTAGGACGGCAAGAACGAAGAACGTCAGTGCCTCACGTTTTTTTCTGCCTGTTTCCAGTGATTCTGATCGCATTATTCATGTTCGCTCAGAAGGACACGATTCTTGCTTAACGGTATGCACTTTAGAAGGTTCCTAAAGCTTGTCCAGATGTCGGATATACAAAAATATACAATGCCTTATTGACACATATACTTCATACTTCTTACAATAGACGGTTGGCTACGCCCTGTCCTTGCGCTGCGACAAATAAGGTGTTTCCTCCTACACCTCGTTTTAGGGCACGGCTACAAACGGTCCATAGCGTTATAAACCCGCTAGAGCATCGGACGTGAAACGTGGACCCACTTTTGGGATCGGATCCGATGCTCCGCTCT
>JAEWKH010000085.1 GCA_023386155.1 Pseudomonadota bacterium | reverse complement strand
GCGCGGGGTGGAGCAGCCCGGTAGCTCGTCAGGCTCATAACCTGAAGGTCACAGGTTCAAATCCTGTCCCCGCAACCAATCCAAAGCCCTCAGGAGCACCCCGCTCCGGGGGCTTTTGGCCGGCCTGGCTCTTGTCCCGCCGACGTCTCATACGCGCGTTCTGGATTATGCCCAACTCAGGCGCACGGTAATGACGGTCAGGCTCCGGTGGCGCGCTCGCCGTTTCCCCGCCCCCAAGCTCCCGCCAGGCACGGGGTCCCAGTCAGGCGAACCTCCGAAGCGCTCGACAAGCATATCGATCAGAACCCTGATCTTGCCCGGGACATAGAGCATTTTTCTGCGAAGTGGATCCGGTTCGCCGTCAAAAATGCGGCAGCCCAAAGAAGAGAGATGATTCCACGCAAGTGGAAACAGCTCTAAGGCAGCGGACCCGATGCCTCATCCATGAAGAGCGAAATGTTGAGCACGGCCCCTGGGGGCCATCGCCGAAACGGCCCCGGCACGTGGCGTCGATTCAGCGAACCTCTGTGGCCGTTCCGCCGATAGCCTGCTCGAGCAGCCGCATGGCACGGGCTCCGTCGGCAATCGTCGGAGCATCGACCGGCTCGCGGTGAGCACGCACGAACTCGCCCAGCAGGGCGTGGTAACCCTTGTGATCTTCGTTAGCCGCTGCGGTCATGTTCGGCTCCCAGACCAGGGTGTCGACGCCGTCCGCCAGTGTCGCGTTGCGGTCGGAGACCTTGAAGGGCGGAGCGCGGTAATAGCGGACCTCGTGAACGTTCCTGACCTCCACCCGACGGTGATCGCCCATGACTTGCCACCATTCCATGGGCGTGCCGCGGGACTGATGCGTGCCCACGACGAGGGTTCCCAGGGCGCCGCCGGTGAAGCGGAAATCGACGTGGAGGAGGAGCTTGCCAGGCGCGAGCTCGTGGCGTCGGGCGGAGATCGTTTCGACCTCGCCCATCAGGTGAGGGACGAGGTCGAAGTAATGGACGCAGTGATGCAGGTAGAATCCACTGTAGTCCGGATCCTTGGTGAAGTAGGTAGGCGCCGTCATGTACTGCCCGAGGAAGCTAGCCCGTTCTCCGAACTCGGGAGACAGCACGATGTTCGATGCAATCCGGTTCGCCGTCGAATAGCGTTTCATGAAGCCGACAACCACCGGCACGCCTTGGCGCATTGACGCTTCGGCGAGTTGGTGCGCCTGAAGCGCGGTCGGAGCGGGCGGCTTCTCCATGAAGACTGGAAGGCGCCTTTCGATAGCGGCGAGCCCGATGTCGAAATGGCCCTGCGGGCCTATGGCCAATCCGAGGGCGTCGATGTCGTTCCGGTTCAGGACTTCACGCCAGTCGCGGGTCGTCCTCTCAGGCGGGACGCCGAAGCGGGCGGCTGTCCGCGCGAGCCTGTCCGCATCCGTGTCGCAGAGCACAGCAAGGGTTACATCGTGTCGCATGAGCTGCGGCAGCAGCATTTCGTTGGCGTGCGTTCCGCAGCCGATCCAGGCCATTCTCTGCAAGGTCATTGGAAGCTCCCCGCAAAGGCCAGGGCGGTCTTGAGATAGGCAATGCTCGCCGCCAGTTCCGGATCCTCGTCGCGCGTCGGCGGCCTCCACTGCGCCAGGGTGACTCCCGCCCGCTCATCGTCGCGCCGGAAGGGCTCCAGAACGATCGGTCCGTCATAGGCGATGTCATGAAGCGCGCGGGCGATGCCCGGCCAGTCGATATGTCCTGACCCGACGAATCCGCGGTTGTTCTCGTTGGCCTGGAAGTGGACGAGCCGGCGGCCGGTTCTGCGGATCGCGCCGGGGAGATCGAACTCCTCCATGTTCATGTGAAAGGTGTCGAGCATGACGCCAAGTCCAGCCGAGCCGACGCGGTCGACGATCTCGATCGCGTGGCCGGCGGTGTTCGCGATGTCGGTCTCGAAGCGGTTCAGCGGTTCGAGACCGAGGACGACGCCCGAGGCCAAGGCCCGGGAGGCGGCTTTCTCCAGACCCGAAACAACGGAATCGATCCGGCGCCTGCGTTCATCCGGCTCTATCGGGGCCGGCGCTCGGCCTGCGAAAACGAGAGGCGCACCGTAGAGGGGGCCGCCGACGATCCGGGCTCCAAGCTCGAACGCGATGGCGACGCAGTTCTCAAGATAGGCGAGGCCTGCCTCGCGCGCCTCGGGACTCGCGCTGGCGAGATCCCGCGTCAGGTTCACCCGTGCGGCCAGAACGATGGCAAGCCCCGCATCCTCCGCGGCGCGCCGGGTCTCCGCAAGATCGAGCTCGCCGGGCTCGGGGACGAGCAGCTCCACCACGTCGGCCCCTGCAGCCTTCATGCGGGCGAAAGCGGCGAAGTGTTCGCGCGTGAAGGGCCGCGCGTAGAACATTGAGATGACACCAATCGGATTCTTGCCAGTCATGATTTCACCGCACCGGCCGTGAGACCGCTCACGAGCCTTCGTTGCACAAGGAGGAAGAGGATGGTCACGGGGAGCGCGATCAGGGTTCCGCCCGCCGTCAGCAGGCCCCACTGGATCGTGAACTCGCCGATGAACAGCTGCAACGCGACCGTGACGGTGCGCACCGCCTGGCCCGACAGCATCATGGCAAACAGGTACTCGTTCCAGGACGTGATGAAGATATAGATGCCCGCCGTGACAACGCCCGGCATGACGAGGGGCAGGACGATCAGGCGGATCGCCTCCTGGCGCGATGCCCCGTCGATCATCGCCGCTTCGTCGAGATCCCGCGGAATCGCGTTGAAGTAGCTCGTCAGCATCCAGATCGCGAAGGGGATCGCGAAGGTGGCGTGGCCCAGGATTACACCCAGAAACGTGTCGAGAAGGCCCAGGTTCTTCATCAGGATGAAGAGCGGGATGATCAGGAGGACGACCGGGAACATGTTGATGACCAGGAAGCCTGTCATCAGAGTGCGCCTTGCGCGAAACCGGAAGCGCGAGAAAGCATAAGCGGCCGGGATGGACACGCCGAGCCCGAGCGCCGCGGCGCCGGTCGCGATGATGAAGCTGTTGAGGAGGTTGCCGGCGAAAGTCGTGCGGCTGACGAGCTCTCGGTAATGGTCGAGGGTGGCATTCTCCGGCAGATAGCGGACCGGCCAGAGCGAAAGCTCCGCCTGGGGCTTGATGGAGGTCAGGACCATCCAGGCATAGGGCGCGAGAGCGAAGGCCAGGATGGCGAGCACCGGAAGCTCGACCTCCAGGAAACGCCTCGTGGCGGTGCGACGGTCCTTCATCGGTCGAGATCCCGTGAGGCGCGCCGGACATAGAGCCAGACGACGGTGAGCAGAAGAAGGGTGAGGATCAGCGCAAGCGCGGCGGCGTAGCCGAACTCCATGCTGTTATAGGCGCGCACGAATGCATAGAGCGGGAGCGTATGCGTGGCATAGCCGGGGCCGCCGCCCGTCATGACGAGAATGACGTCGAGGGAGTTCGCCACCCAGATGGTTCGCAGCAGCAGGGCCGTCGCGATCACGTCGGCAATGCTCGGGAGCGTGATGCGCCACAGCATCTGGCGCCGATTGGCGCCGTCGATCTCGGCGGCTTCGTAGAGTTCGGAGGGGATCGTCTGGAGCCCGGCCAGAATCGTGATGGCGAAGAACGGAAAGCCCTGCCAGACCAGGGCCGCCATGATGGCCGCAAGCGCTAGGTCGGGACGTGCGAGCCAGGCGATGGGTGCTTCGATGACGCCGATGCGGACAAGCATGTCGTTCAGGACGCCGACATTGAAGTCGTACATCCATGTCCACATCAATCCGATAATGACGCTGGGCAAGGCCCAGGGCACGACGACCAGGGCCCGTGCGGCGCCGCGCCACCAGAAGCTCTGGTTGAGCAGGAGGGCGGTGACGAGGCCCAGGAGGAACTGCAGGCCGACTACGCCGACGATCCAGATGGCCGAGTGCCAGAGAGAGATCCAGAACACCTCGTCCTGCAGGATGGCCTTGAAGTTCCGCAGGCCGATGAAGGTGGCGGCGTCAGGCTCGTAGAGCAGATAGTCGTGCAGGCTCAGCCAGACCGTCTGGGCCGCCGGCACGACGACGACCGCCGCCGTAATCGCCAGCGCAGGCGCCAGGAACCAGGCCGGGGTCCACCGGGAGAAGCGATGATGGGTTGCCGTGGTCAAGAAGAGTTTCCGGATTGGGGCGGTGGCGTGCCACCGCCCGATTGCGACCGATCTGCGGATCCTGATGAGGTTCAACCGTTGAAGTGCTGTTCGATGGCCTTCATCATGTCGTCCGGCGAGATTTCCCCATTCAAGGCTCTCTGCATGTTGGTGGGCCAGACGCGGGCGATAAAGTCCGGCGTCTTGGGGTGATCCGGAAGCGACCGGGCTATCGGCAGCGACGCGGAGCTCGCTTCGACGAAGCGCTTGGGATGGCCCGTCCATTGCGCGGCTCCGGACGTCGTGATGGGCAATTGCCCCGTGAGCTTGTTCAGCTCATTGTTGTTCTCCGCCGTCGACAGGAACGCGATCCACTTGAACGCAGCCTCCTTCGCCTTGCTGGCGGAGAACACCGCGTTGGACTCGTCGCCGAAATAGGTCCAGCCCTGGCCATCTGGCCCACGCGGAACCGGAACTGCGGACACCTTGTCGCCCAGCGCCCCGACGATCTCGTTGGACGATCCTACATGGTGCATGATCATCGCCGTGCGGCCCGCCTTGAAGGCATCGACGATCTGACGGAAGCTGTCGGTGGGGGCGGAGGCCGGCGTCACCTTCGCGTCCCGCGCCAGAGCGACATACCACCTGTTCGCCGCAAGCGCCTTCTCGCTGACCATGCCGCCCTTCTCGAAGCTCGCTCCGCCGCCGAGAACGAACGGTCCCCAGTTGTCGAAGCCGCCGGCTCCGCCGCGCATGCCGAAACCGGCGACGTCGCCCTTCGTCAGCGCCTTGGCGGCGGCGAGGAATTCATCGAAGGTCTTCGGCGGCTGAAGCCCGGCCTGCTGGAAGAGGTCCTGCCGGTAATAGAGATAGATCACGACATATTGCAGGGGCAGGTAATATTGCTTGCCGTCGGCGCCCTTGTTGATCTTCCAGACATTGTCGGAGATGTCGCTGCGCCCGGCCCATCCGCCGATCATCGCGTCGAGCGGCTCAAGGGCCTTCATGGCTGCGAAGCGCGCGGCCCAGGACAGGCGCACCATGGCGGCGTCGGGGCCGTTGCCGGCAACGAGCGCGGCGAAGAGGCGGGTCTGGTAGTCGTTGCCGCCGCCCCAGGGGATCGCCTCGGCCTGGATCTTGATGCCGGGGTTCTCCTGCTCGAACTTCGCCACCAGGGCCGCGGGCGAGTTCTGCGGATTGTCGAAGTGATACCACCAGCGCACGGTGGTCGGCGTCTGTGCGATGGCAGGACGTGCCAATGGGGCCGCCAGGGCGGCGGCGGCAGAAAGCTTCAGGAAATCGCGGCGCTCCATGATTGTGTTCCTCCCAGGTCGTTCTTGTTGAGTTGTGAGACGATGAAGTCGGCTCCCGCCTCGATCATTGCGAGGGCGGCATCGAGTTCCCGGGTCATGCGCAGACAGCCGTGGACCACGCCGGGAACGTGATCGCAGCGGAAGGACGTGCCGGCGGCGGCGAGCTTTTGGGCGAGCTGAAGCGTGTCGTCGCGAAGCGGGTCGAGGCCGGCAGCTGACAGATAGAGCGGCGGCAACCTTCCCAGGTCGCGCCTTACGGGCGCGGCGAGTGACGTGGTGTCAGAATCGTCCCGGCCGAGGAAATTGGTCCAATACCAGCGCATGTTCACGCTGGTGAGCAGGTAGTCCCCGCCGCCGAACTCCGCATGGCTAGCCGTCGCGAAATCCGGCGCATAGCAACCATAGAAGAGAGCCGCGGAGGCCAGTTGAGGCAACTCCCGGCCGCGTCGCGCCAGCAGCGCAGCGAGAGCCAGGTTGGCTCCTGCGGAATCACCCGCGATTGCCATATGGTGCGCGGGAACTGGAGTGCCGAGGCCTCCGGCCTCGACGAAGGCGATGGCCGTCAGAACGTCCTCGAGGGGCGCAGGAAAGGGATGTTCAGGCGCCAGCCGGTAGTCGATGCCGAAGACGGGGCGCTGCGCAGCTTTCGCGAGATTGCGCATCGTTCCATCGTGGGTGTCGATGGATCCGAAGGTCCAGCCTCCGCCATGGATGTAGAGGATCGGCGACACGACGGGCCCCTCGACAGGCAGGTAGAGGCGCGCTCTCATCTCGTGCGTGCCCGCGTCGACGGTCAGATTTCGCACCGCCATTTCGGGCGCACCCTCGCTCCATGGAATGGTGGCGGCATCTGATTGCCGGCGCGCTTCCGCGATGGGCATCGTCTTGAAGTCCGTCTGCGGGGCCGCCCGGATCCGATCCAGGATAGCGCGCATTTGCGGGTCCACGAACGGGCTCATGAATCCTCCGTGACAATCGTATCGATATGCACCCCGATGGCATGGGCGAGCCCCTTCGCGTCGCGCGCTTCGAGGCGTTCGAGAAGCACGTTGTGCCTGCGGGCCGTCTCGAGAAGCGGACGCTTGTGGCTTGGAGCCCAAATCTTCGAGCGGTGGGTATGAATCGTGCAGCGGGTGAGGATCTGCTCGAGCGCCTCGAGACCGGAGAGTTTGAACAGGGTCAGGTGGAATGCCATGTCGAACTCGATCAACGCGAAAGCATCGCCCCGATGGGCCGACTCCTCCATCCGAAGGATCAGGGCGCGAAGCTCCTCGAGCACCTCGTCCGTGACATTGCCGGCTGATTTCAGTGCCCCGCGCACTTCGATCCGGCGCCGGATCGCGAGAGTTTCCTCGGCCTCCTCCAGGTCGAGCCGCGTCACGGTGGTGCCCCGATGGCCGGCCCTCGTCACAAGGCCGTCTTCCTGGAGACGCAGCAGAGCCTCCCGGATCGTCCCCTGGCTGCAGCCGATCTCGCGAGCCAGCCCAAGCTCGGTCAGGCTGCTGCCCGGCTTCAGCTCATTCATCATGATGCGCCGCTTGACAGTCTCATAGACAAGCTCGCGCGGACGCCGGATCGGGACGATGCTCATAACGTCTCCAGCTCATTATCAATATCGATAATAAGCTTTGCTTGAGGCGTCAACTGCCTCCCATGGAAGGCCGGTATCCGGGACGATCGGAAGAGGCGTCTCACTGACCCGGGACATTCCCGGTATTGATGGATGGGGTAGACGCGACGCCTCTTTCGCCCGGGTTCGGAGCGCTCGCCTTATCCAGGCAGGCAATATTCTTCAGTTGTCTCGGGGGCAGCCGGCAGCATGCAAAACCATCAACGGCGCAGCCCTCGAGGGGGCAGGGTGTTCACGCCACCCAGATCCATCCAAGGCGGTCAGCCGTCTAGCACGCCGCGCGGACGATTAGGGTAGGGGCGGGCCGCGGCCACGACTGCAGCTGCCCGGTTGTTCACGCCGAAGTAGCGCAGGATGGCTGCCATGTGAATCTTGACAGTGCCCTCTCCGAGATTGAGTGCCACTGCAATCTCCTTGTTGGTCTTTCCCTGTACAAGAAGATCTAGAACGTCCTTCTGACGCGATGTCAGAGAGGTCGTGGGGGCGGGTTGCTTCGTGACGGGCTCAGGAGCTTGGGAATGCTCCTGCGTCTGAGCCGAGGCGTCGTCTTCCTTGTCATGCGCTATCTCCGCCAAGCAGGGAGGCACGTAGATCCCGCCATCGAAGACGATGTTCAGCGCTTTCACAAGTTCCGCAACCGGGGAGCTTTTCAGGATGTAGCCGTGAACGCCGGCTTCCAGGGCTGAGAGTATATCCCGACGGGCATCCGAAGGAGAGATCAGGACGATGCGGGTCTTCGGAAAGTACTCACGCAGAGCGCGCAAATTCGTCGGTGTCTTGATCCCCGACATCGAAGACCCGAACAGGGCAATGGCGGTCCGCTCAGCCTCCCCGAGATACTCCAAGGCCTCGTCGAAGGACGAGACCTCAACGACCTCGGAAAATCCGAAGTGCTGCGTCAGAATTGCTGATGCCGCCACTCGAAAGTAACCGTCGTCATCGGCAATCAAACCAACGCGCCCGCCATTGCTCATTGAGTCTGCCTCTCCAGCCAGTTTGCGTTATGTTATCTAATTTAGTGCATTCGCGCTTCTACACGAGATGCCCCCTAAATCCTGGGTCAGGGTCGGGATGGCACAGGGAACCTGAGCACAAATCGGGACGATGGCGGCATCCGGATTTATTCCAGGGTAGGCGTGTTCCCTGTTCCGGTCGCTAGTGGTGGCCTTGCCGATCATGTCTCCCGAACGCGACCCACCCTCTAACACTTAAACATCCTCCGCGGCTGGATCAACCAGGGCGGTCTATGCCGCCGAAGCTGGCCCCAGAGGGGCCCACTTTTGAGATCAATCCGATGCCGCGCTCTCCAGCTGCGCATCGTCAGGCGCCCTCGAGGTCCGGGCGGCCTGCCAGGCCTCGGGAGGCGGGTATGCACTTTCCCCGCTCGGCCCGGGCTGAAGGAGCAGTAATAGGCTCTTCGGCCTATGTCGGACGACCTATGTCAAGAGGCAGAATCAACAAAGTACAAAGAAGTGTTTAAGACTCTACTCATAGGCAGTCTGGGGTGTGCGTATGAGAAAACAATTCAAAGTCGCAGCGAGAGAAAAGATATTTGCTGCAAAAATACTTCCGAAATTTAAGTCGTGTCGATTTAGCGACGGTATTGCGCTTCAGAAATCATAATTCGACTTCAAGCAGAAAGCGCACTCGGCGTCCATCGGAGCCCCTTTCCGGGGCGACGCCGGAAGGGTCAACGAAACAGCCGTTATCGGGCTGACCAGGATGTCAGCTCCACAGGCCGGCAAGAAATTGAGGGACCATGTCTATCGATCCCGGTAATCTTCTCAGCACCGCCACGCTGACGTTCGCGGAAGAATTCGACAGCTTCCAGATCTGGAACGGAAGAAGCGGTCTGGACACCCGTCCTGGCTTCGCAATGGCATCGTGGGCCAACCAAGGCTTTGCTTGGTCGGGAGCGAGCGATACGTGGTACTTGCAGGCCGATCCCTATGATCCGGGAGCCAATGGAACCTTCAACGTTGAGAACGGCATACTTACGATATCGGCCCAGCGCTCGGACGTTCTTTATCGCGATCCTAAGGGTTCATATAAGTACACCTCGGGTGTGATAACGACCTATCACGAGTTCTCTCAGCTCTATGGTTATTTCGAGATTCGAGCTCAGGTAAGCCATTCGGCAGGCACATTGCCGGCCTTCTGGTTGCTTCCGGCCGACAACTCGTGGCCGCCGGAACTCGATGTCATGGAGATCCTCGGCTCAGATCCGACAACCGTGTACTCGACGGTTCACAGCCAGGTGGATGGGGCAAGGAAGATCGATGATGCCCATTATCAGACATCTGCCGGAACCTCGATCTCCGATGCCTCGGCGCGCTTCCACACCTATGGAGTCGATTGGCAGGCGGACATGATCACATGGTACGTCGACGGAGTGAAAGTGGCTCAGGTTGCCACTCCGAGCGACATGCACAAACCCATGTATATGATTGCGAACCTGAATGTCGGAGGCGATTGGGAAGGGCGACCTGCCGATAACGAGAGCTTCTCCGCGTCATTCAAGATCGATTACATCAGGGCTTACAGCGCAAAGCCAGATAGAGTTCCGGATGTGCCGCATTCTTCGCCTCCGGATGGGACGCTTCCGCCTGTCGAGGCCTCCCTCGACAAATTTCTCACAGGGACGAGTGCGAGAAACACGCTTGCTGGAAACAGCGGCAACGACATAATCAATGGGAAGAGCAACCGTGATGTCCTGATCGGGGGAGCCGGAAGCGACGCCTTCGTCTTTGACACGAAACTGAGCAAGACCAACACCGATACGATCAAAGACTTCAAGGCCAAGCATGACGCCATTCTCCTCGACAAAGAGCTCTTCAAGGCCAATAAATCGCTCTACAAGAGTCTGAAGAAGGCGAGTGAGGACAACCCTCTCAAGCTCAGCAAGGCGTTCTTCACGACCGGAGGGCAGTCGAAGGACAAGAACGATTATTTTGTCTACAATAAGAAATCCGGAGTTCTCTCTTACGATAAGAACGGCTCCGATCCGGGTGGCCTCGTCGAGATTGCCAAGTTCAGCAACAAGGCTGCCATAAGCCACCTGGACATATTCATTATCTAGCGAATCGTGCGAAAAGTGGACCCGGTTTTTCGCACTCAACGATGTGCTCTCCATCGAGCGGATCCGATGCTCCAGAATCGTCTCCACTGACGTGGAATCCGCTCTAGCGCATCGTGCGAAAAAGTGGATCCGGTTTTCGCGCTCAACGATGCGCCAGCTTATAGAAGAAGCATCGGATCAGATCCCAAAAGTGCAAGTCCACTTTTCACGTCCGATGCTTTAGGGATGGACCGGACGGTTGTCCGGTCGGTGATCCAAGCCCGGAAGATCCGGAAGCATCAGGGCTCCAGTCCTTGCTGGAGCCCTGACGAGTTCAGATGACGTAGAAATCCTTGTAGCTTATGGACGGATGCTTCTCCAGCCGGGCGAACTCGACCGCGGCTTTCGATCCTGATCCATCGGCATCATAGGAGAGAACGCCTGTCTTCTTGTTGTAGATGATGTAGTCGTTCTCATCCTTGGCTTTTGACCCCTTAACAAAGAAATCCTTGTTCAGGAGTTTCGGCGCCTTGTGGGAACCGGAGCCAAGCTTCTTGAACACGGCGTTGTCGAGCTGGAACCTGTCATGCTTGGCGCTGAAGTCAGTAATCGTATCGAAGTTCACGCTCCGATCCGTCTTGGCGTTGCCGAGCTTCGTGTCAAAGCGGAACGCATCCTTGCCTCCTCCGCCGGTCAGGCGATCGTTGCCAGCGCCGCCATCGATCGTATTCTTGCCGGATCCACCGATGATGGTGTTTGCGAAGGAGTTGCCAGTCAGACTGATCGATGCCGATCCGATTGCCATGAGAACTTCGATTTCAGCCGTCGATGAAAGCTTGAAGCTCGCGCTTGTCTTGACGGTATCGTATCCCATGCCGGCCGCGTCGATGACGACGTCGTGCGTCTCGTCGACGATATAGGTGTCATTGCCCGAGCCGCCATCCATCCAATCGATTCCCGTGCCTCCGTCCAGGGTATCGTTCCCGCCCTGACCGAAAAGCTGGTCCCGGCCGTCGCCTCCGCTGAGATAATCGGCGGAGTTGTCATCCAGCGCGAATCCACCTGACACGCCTTCCCAGACGCGTGTGCCGATATAGGCGTCGGTGAGTCCCGAGTAGTTGACGGTGATGGAGAATGAATAAGGAAGTGCTGCCCCGCTTCCGCCGTAGATGATGTCGTCTCCTGCGCCTCCGGCGATGGCATCGGACCCATAGCCGCCCCAGAGGACGTCATTGCCGTAGCCGCCGTCGATCAGATCGTCGTCGCCGCGCCCATTGATGAAGTCATCCCCGCCACACCCGAAGATCGTGTCAGCTCCCCAGGACAGGATCCAGTCGCCTCCACCTTCCTCCGTGTAGAGGTCGTCATCGCCGATGATCAGGTTGTTCCCGCCTGTGTCATCGATGTAGTCGCGCCCTTGGCCTCCTCTCAGCACGTCGGAGCCCAACCAGGCCGCTACATAGTCATCGCCCGCGCCGGCCGTAACGATGATATCGCCGGACGATCGCGTTACGAATTCCTCGTGACGCGCCAAGAGCCCGATATAGCTTTGAGCGGTATTGGTAGTCGTCATCATAGCCCCTAGGAAATATTACTTCGGAAGGGCGCAATGACATGGAGAATTAGTAAACACTAGTTAATATTACGTTACGTAATTATATAATTGCTGCATATGCCTAAGGGAATAGGCCTAAAGTATTAGTACTGGAGGGCAGTTGAGGGTTAGGGTGGCGTATCCTGCCAGCTGGCGGGACGGGATTTGGGCCGACTCACCCGGTCGCGTTTCGAGCGTTGGCGGGTGACTGAGAAAAAGGCCGCGGCAATGACGGCGACAAGGCTGCCGCCTAGAGGGGCACACGCCAATGCCAGGAAGATTCCATGATTCCAAAGGCTTAGAGCGGTTATGATTCCGCCCGCGACGGCAGCTGTAACCAATATGACCATTGCTGCTCCTACACGCGGGGATGTTCCGGCATTCCAAAAGACCACTCCGAAGGTCTGAATTATTGTACCCCTCATCGTCCGCCCTCAGAAGCTAGGCCATCTGGCCTAGTCCATGCCCTCTAAAGTTGTGGGAATTTGGAGGTATATAGGCCAAAAGGTATAAATTATGGTTGATGGCCTAACCGACTTTATGATTAACGTTTCGGAAATAACGTAGGGTTATGGCCGCGGGAAATGGCTTCGATGTTGCATTCGGCTGAATATAAGAGCGTTTCAGGCGCGGAAAATCATTCGATTTACATCAATGTTGCTTCGCACGAGAGATCTTCTCAGCGCCAGACCCTGGCCTGGGCGCCTCTGTCCAAGATTCAAGCGCTTGCGCTCGGCGCGGAGGGGGAGGCCTTTGCCTTTCCTTTGGATGAGAGGAGGGGCGCGCCGTGCGCTGCGCAAGGCCAGAAGCCAGACCTGGCGAGCTTTGCGAAACGCGCCATTGATATCGTAGGGGCCGCGATCGCGTTGTTCCTTCTGGCTCCTCTCATGATCTTGACTGCCATTGCGATCAGGCTCGAGACGCGGGGCCCCGTGTTCTTTCGCCAGACTCGAACGGGGCTCAACCAGCAGCCGTTCCAGATCTGGAAGTTCAGATCGATGTATTCCGCGGATGCGGATCTCGGCGGAGAACGGCAGACCAGCGTCAACGATGCGCGCGTGACCCGGGTCGGCAGGGTCATTAGAAGGTTGAGCATCGATGAGCTGCCTCAACTCTTCAATGTCCTGCAGGGCACGATGTCACTTGTCGGTCCCCGTCCGCACGCATTGAACACGAAAGTCCTTGGAAAGAACCTGGAAGTTGCGGTCCCCGCCTATCCCCTTCGCCATCGTGTAAAGCCGGGTTTGACCGGTTGGGCGCAGGTGAACGGTCTAAGGGGTGAACTGGACGAACTCTGGAAGGCCGAGCGGCGTGTCGCTTATGATCTCGATTACATCGGGCGTTGGTCACTGGCCTTCGACATAAGAATTCTCCTCATGACGGTTCTCCTGGTTCTTCGTGATCCAGCGGCCTACTGATCCGGACAGGTGCAGGGTCTCATTTCGCGGCAGACGATCGGCGATCTGGGGCTTCAGGCCAAATAATATTGAAATATTTCAATGACCAGACTCTCAGCCATCTTTCTCGTGTCGCATTCTTCTCCGGGCGGTGTCCAGGAGCTATGGGCGGACCTGGCAGAGGGATTCCGGGCGCGAGGCTTCGATGCCCGCCTGGTGGCCCTCTATCCGCATGGTCAGACGAGCCACGCTGCCCGCTCCGCGTTGCCGTGGGAATATGTCGTTCCACAAAAGCCAAAGTCGCTTCGCGGCATCTTCGGTCTCGTCCGCGCATTGGTTCGGCTGTTCAGGGGGCAGTCCCCCGGCACGGTGTTTACGGCAATGCCGGCCGCCAACGTCCTGGCGCCCGTGGCCGCGAAGCTGGCCGGCACTTCGACGCATGTCGTGATTTCTCACCATTCTCAGGTGAGCGTCTATAACCGTTTGCTGAACCTTGCCGATCGCTGGACGGGATCGTTGCAGGTCGTTCAGGCAGTCGTGAGCGTTTCAAAGACGGTGAGCGCCTCGCTCGATGACAAGCCGCGCGGCTACCGAGGCAAGCGGCTGACGATTCCCAATGCCCTGTCGCCCCGCATCGAGCAACACCTTGACACTCTCGCAGCTACCAAGGACAGGCTCCGGGCGAGAAGTCGCAGAGTGGTTGCAATCGGCCGGCTTTCACCGGAGAAGAACTATGCCGTGCTCCTGCGCGCAGCGGCTCTGATGCCTGACGTCGAGGTGCATATCGTCGGCTCCGGCCCGGACGAGAGCGCACTGAAATCCCTTGCTGCGGAACTCAATGTAACCGATCGGGTCTTCTTTGCCGGTCACCGCGCCAGGGAAGAAGCGCTCACGCTGCTTGCCGATGCCGACGTCTTCGTTCAGCCCAGCCTGTTCGAGGGACACAGCCTCGCTCTGATCGAAGCGGCCAAGCTGCATCTTCCCGTCGTCGTATCGGATGTGCCGAGCCAGGTCGAAGGTGTAACGGCGCCTGACGGTACTCGCTGCGGCATTGTGGTCGATGCGCATGATGACAGGAAGCTGGCCATGGAAATCAGCCGTCTGCTCGATGATCCGTCTCGGTATGAGGCCTGGAGCCGTCTCAGCGGCCATCTCGGATCCAGTGCCACCTTCGAGACAATGCTTGAGTCATACCAGAGGCTAGGGGGCCGGCCTCCCTCCGGCAACGCCGAGCGGTCTGGCTTGATCGCATAGAAGCCGTCGAAGCGATGGGTCAGCCTTAAGGCTCACCCGCTTTCCTTTCCATCCACAAAGGGCTCACCTGACGCCAATGGCAATTTCCCGGACCGTGATCCAAGGCATGTCAGAGTCCTATTCTGGCAGCTTCAGAAGAGCATCCTCGGAAGCAGGAGCGCATCAGCCGCGCCTCTGGCTTGCCATGGCCGCATTGTTCGCCCTCCTGGTACTGGTGGCGCTCGGCCCCTATGCATCTTCCGATACCATGGCCTCTGGAAGCGGCAGCGTCATGCGCCAGTTGAGCTATGCTGCAGTCTTCGCGATGGCCGTCGGCGCAACACAGATGACCCGGTATCCACGGCACCTGCTGGCGATCCCTCTCGGCCTGGTACTGACGCTCGGCTGGTGCTGGCTCAGCATGAGCTGGGCGATCGACCCCAACACCGCGATCCGGCGCATCGCGCTGACCACACTCATCGTGTGGACGGTTTTCATGACGGTTCAGCAGCTGGGGTACCAAAGAACCGTCAGCATCGTACGGCTCGTCTTGCTCTTTGTCCTGATTGCCAATTATTGCGCCGTGATCGCCTGGCCGGACTTCGGGATCCATCAGACAGCACAGATCGGCGACCCTGAGCTGGTGGGTAACTGGCGCGGCATCCTGATGCAGAAGAACTTTGCAGGGGCGATCTGCGCATTCACGCTTATCGTATATGCGTTCGACGCTCGAGGCATTCGCCCGATCCTGCGGTGGGCCGTCATCGCCGCGAGCGCCTATTTCCTTTACATGACGAGTTCCAAGACCTCAATCCGTCTGACAATGGTCGCCTTGGGTGCCGGTTATCTCTACTCGTTGTACAACCCGCGATACCTGCTTCAGCTCATCTGCGGGGCCATGATGCTGGGCGTCGTCGTCATGGCGCTTGGCCTGATCTATTGGGGCGACTTGGTTGCACCGCTTGAGCGTCAGGAGGCCTTGACGGGACGGGGCGGCATTTGGACGGTTCTATTGGCCTATGCCAAGGATCACTGGCTGCTCGGCGCCGGTTATGGTTCCTTCTGGAACATCGGCCTGGGGGGGCCGATCTATCGGTATGCCAACAACTGGGTGACCGGGGTCGGCAACGGACATAACGGATATCTCGATCTGCTCGTCCAGATTGGAGTTCCTGGCCTTCTTCTTGCCTGCGCGACAATGATCGCGTGGCCGATTCTGAAGCTTCTGTCCGGTGCGACGGAGAGGTCACGGGGCGCCATGCTCATGGCCTGCGTACTGTTCTGCGCCGGACATAACATGACAGAGAGCAGCCTCCTGGACCGGGACAGCATCGTTCAGGTGTTTCTCGTCTTGTCGATTGCGCTGATCGGGCTCGAGACACGCCAGCAGCCAACCGGGCGATTTTCAGCATATGAGTCGCATCATGGCTGAGGTGATGAGCCTTCAGGTCCGGTCTGCCGATTTCCGCAGCGTGGCGCTGCGGCTGTTCCGCTATGCGCTGGCGACCGTAGGACCGGTTGGAGCAGCTGGGGCACAGTTCATACTGTCCCTGCAACTGCTGCATCTCCTGTCGCCGGTGGCCTTCGGGAGCTTCTCCTTTCTCTTCATCATCTCCCAGTTCGGCACCGGGCTCTGGAGCGCACTCTTTTGCGCGCCTCTTCCGATCGTGATGGCGCAGGAGGAAGCTAGGAGCCAGGGCCTTGTCGACAGCCTTTTCGCCGTCAACCTTGTTCTGTCGCTGCTGGCCTTCTGTGCATTCTGGATCGTAGCAACGGGGCTCGAAGTGCCCGTTGAGGCTGCGCTGCTGTTCTCGGGCTATGCAGCTTTCGCCCTGCTGCGCTGGTTCGCACGCGCGCATGCCTATGCAACGAATGCGGCAATCCGGACGGTCGCGTCGGATATTGTGTATAGCGCCGGTCTGCTGGTCGGGATTGGCCTGATTGCGGTCTCAGGCACGGAATCGCCGAATCTGCCGTACGCGGCGCTTCTGGCCAGCGCCGCCATGAGCCTGCTGCCCTTCGGGCGGCAGTATTTTCTCAAGCAGTTCGTTCGCATCCGGATCTCGAAGATTCCGCGTTACGTCGATGTATGGCGGCAACACTCGAGCTGGTCGCTCGTCGGAGTCATAACGACGGAGGCAACGGTCAACGCTCATGCGTACATCGTGACGCTCGTAAGCGGCCCCCTGGCATTCGCGCCGATTGCGGCCAGCGCATTGATCATTCGACCTGTCGGCGTCGTGATGAACGCCCTGAGCGAGTTCGAGCGCCCTCAGATGGCGCGGCAGATCGCCGGAAGGGACCTCCGCTCTGCTCAACGCTCCGCAGGCACGTTCCTCTGCGTCCTCGCCTTGACATGGGCGTCGACGGCCGCCGCAGGGTTTCTGCTCACGGCATACAGCCCGCAGGCGATCTTCCCCAGCGAGTACTCCCACTCCTACCTGGCCGCAGGCATGACCCTCTGGCTGGCCGTGACCTTCATGAGAATCCTGCGGACGCCCGACAGCGTCATGCTTCAGGCGGCCGGCCGGTTCCGGCATCTGGCTCATGCGAGCATCATCTCATCGGTTGTATCCATCGCCGCGGTCGCCATCCTGCTCGTCCTGGGCGGACCCCTCTGGTCCCTCGGGGGCATATTGCTGGGCGAAGCCGTATGCGCGGTATGGATCCTGCGCCAGGCATGGCGCTGGCGGGCAACTTTTCGCGCGAATCCTGTCCTCAGGGGCAACGAGGTCGAGCTATGACAGTGACGATTGGCATCAAAGCTTTCAACGAAGGGCAGCATATTGCTGCGGCTCTTTCCAGTGCCATCGAGGCGGTCCGCCCGTTTGGCGGCGACGTGGTTCTTGCGGACAGCGGCTCGACCGATCGGACCGTTGAGGTTGCCAGGCGGTTTCCTGTTCGGATCGTTCAACTGGCTAAGCCTTCCGAGCGCTCGTGCGGGGCGGCTGCGCAACTCGCATTCCAGCATGCGCAGGGGACGTATTTCTACCTCATGGACGGTGACATGGTCATCGACCCTGATTTTCTGCCCGCAACCATCGCGTATCTCGAGTCCAATCCCGAAGTCGCCGGGGTCGGCGGTCAGGTTCGCGACATGGTTGTTGCCAACCAGGAGTTTCAGATCCGCGCGAAAGCGATGCAGAAGGAGAAGGCCCGGCGCCCCGGCATCGTCGACCGGCTCGATGGCGGTGGCCTTTACCGGGTGGCGGCCCTGCGGGAGATCGGCTATTTCGCCGATCGCAACCTTCATGCCTTCGAAGAGTTCGACCTGGCGGCCCGCCTGCAAAGCAAAGGCTGGAAACTGGCTCGCATCGATCGGCTCGCCGTGGACCATTACGGGCACAGGACCGATGGCTACAGGCTTCTGTGGCGTCGCATCAAGAGCGGATATTCGGGCGGAGCTGGCGAGGTCCTGAGGGGCGCTCTCGGGCGCGATCATCTGCCGATCGTGCTGCGCAAGCTCGGGCATGTCCGAAATGGGCTTGCCGTGATCGCCTGGTGGGCGCTGTTGCTCTCCTGTCCATTTTGGGTGCTTCCATTGTCCGTGAAGGCAGGGTTGTTTCTGGCGCTTCTGGGCGCTCCGATCGGGCTGCTCGCCCTTCGACGGTCTTCACTCAGCCTGGGCTTCTACTCGTTCGTGAGCTGGAACGCCCTTGCCCTGGGTCTTGTGACGGGGTTCTTCCGGAAACGAGTTTCGCCCGAGCTGCCTTTGGCAACCTTGGTCTTGCTCGAGGGCAGTCCCAATGACCTCAAATCGCTGGCGTGATCCAGCCGCCTCCACCATGCCGCCAGAGAAACCAGAGTCGGACCTTGAAACCGGCGGCAGCGAACGAAACCCAGGCCTTCGGCCATTCGAATAGCTTCGATAAGGTAGTTGTGAGATGAACATACACCATAGAGATCTTTTGACTTCGTCGCGGGAGCATTGGGACGGCGCTCCTCAGGTTTCGCCGAAGCACCTTCTCACCATTGCCTGGAAGTGGAAGGGGACGTTGCTGGCTGCCTTCGCCGCGTGCAACGTGGCGGCTTGGACGGTATTCACTTCGATCACGCCGACCTATGAATCCTCGTCTTTCCTCATCGCGCAGGCAGATCGCCGGCCGCAGATCGGAGACAGCAACCAGGGCCAGTCGATCCTGCGCCAGGATCAGTTCCTGAATACACAGGCCGAGATCATTCGGAGCGAGACCGTCCTTCGTGACGCGATCAAGCTGCTCGGGCCGGAGAAACTTTATGGCGCTTCCGAGCCGCCGACGAGCGTTGGCGACCTGCTCAATGTGGCAAGCAGCGCATTGAGCGCATGGCTGAAGATGCCCGAGACGCCGAAGAACGCGGCGGATCAGGCTTATGAGAAAGCGGCAAAGTCGATCTCAGTGCGGGTCGAGCCCCTGACGGACCTCGTCCGCATCTCGTTTCGCCACAGGGACCCGAGGGTTGCCGCAGAGTTCGTCCAGCAGGTGGTGGACAGCTTTCTGTCCAGGCACTCGCAACTGGCGTCGAACTCTGGCGTCGTGAGGTTCGTCGAAGCCCAGAAAAAGCGTTATAGCGAGGAGTTCGAACGCGCCTCTGCCGAGCTGAGTGATTATGCCCGTCGCAATGCCGTCTTCTCGATTGAGAAGCAGAGGGACCTTCTCTTGGACCAGCGCAGCAATCTGCTCGCTTCCCAGGCTGTCACGCGGGGGCAAATCTCCGAAAAGGAGGCTCAGGCCCGGGAGCTTGCCAAGCAGCTGACGACTTTGAAGCTGACGAACATTTCGCCTCAGATTGCGGCGCTTGCCAAGGAAACGCAGGCCGCGCAGGGTCGGGGTGACCAGAAGGATGCCGGCGCCGATATCAAGAACACCGATCCGCCCTTGTTGCTGGTGCGTGTCTATCAGGACACGGTTCAGATGCTGGTCCGGACCAATGTCGATTTGGCGGGTCTGCGCTCGCTGAGCGTCCGGCAAGAGGCGGAGTTGGAAACGGTCGGGAGTGACCTCGAAACCCTCTCGGCCAAGGAGACTGAATACTCCCGCCTGAAGCAGAACCTGGAAGTCGCAAGCCACAGTTCCGAGTTGTTCGCCCGAAAGGCCGTCGAGCAGGATGTGGATGCAGCTGCACTCAATGCGCAGCAGTTCTCAAGGCTCCAGGTTGCACAGGAAGCCACCATCCCGACACGACCGAGCTCTCCGAAGGCCATCGTCTACCTGGCCGGAGGGATTCTCGCTGGCCTGTTCGCGGTCAGCGCGGTCCTGCTTCTGCTGACGAGCCTGTATGCCCGTCGGGGAGAGAGTCGAGCTGCCACCGTGCGAAACTGACTCGACATGGAAGCAGCATGAGCGGTGCTGCGCGGGCGGATATGCGTGACGAAGTGCTGACCGGGTGACTGGGCTGCACGACAATACGGGCGGTGCATGAATGATGGCCAAGGGGCGATTCCGATGCATGAAGAAGGTCTGATTTCGGAAAAGCGGTTTCGCCAGGGGGCGTCTCGCGCCGAACAGGTGAGGCTCGACGTCTTCGGGGTGCCGGTCGATGCTTATCCGAGCCTGAGCTCGTTTATGTCGACAGTTCGACAGAAGATTGCGTCCGGGGAAACCTTCCTGACGACGTTCGTCAATCCTGGGTCGATAAAGCTGGCGCGGCACAATTCCGGCTTTGCCCAGGCACTGACCTGTTTCGATGCCGTGCTGCCCGATGGCGTGGGGGTCGTTCGTGCGATCGAAAAGCTCCGGAAGCGTGAAGCATGCCGGATCAGCTTCGACAGCACGTCTGCGGCCCTGCCTGTCTTCGAGCTTGCCAGCGAACTTGACTTAGGTGTTGCGCTTGTCGGCGGAGGCGAAGGCGTTGCCGCGCGGGCAGCATCTCAGCTTCAGCGTCACTTCCCGAATCTTCGAATCGTGGCGGCGATGAGTGGCTTTGGCGATCTTGAAGAGAAAAGGGAGCTTCTGTCGAGAATCAAACCGACCATCGTCGTGTGTGGAATGGGCAGCATTGCTCAAGAGGATTTCCTGATTTCTCTCGCAGACCGTGGGTGGCACGGATGCGGGTTCACCTGTGGCGGATATCTCGATCAGCTCGATACTGGCCTGCTGTATTATCCGGGATGGGTGAACAGGCTCAACATAAGGTTTGCATACCGCCTCTTCCGGGAGCCTCAAAGGCTATGGCGGCGCTATCTCGTCGACTACAGCGAATTCTGCTTTCTTTATCTCAAAGCGGCGCTCTTCGGGTCTGCATCGCCCGTGACCACTATGGAAGCCGATGGAGGACGCGGCAGTAAGCGGATTTGACGTCGACGCAGGTATGCTGAACGCTCGCAGAACAGCCGGAAGCTGGGCATGGATGTCTGCTGTTCTTGGCATGGCGTTGAGTGGGCTATCCACCGGATACGTCCATGCGGAGCCAAGCCGGTCGCGCATCCCGAGTTCCTCGGTTCACGGAGCCGAGGTCGCCACCGGGATAGACCTGACTTCAGAAAGAGAAACCTATTCCTGGAAGCGCGTTGCCGTCGGAGGCGGAGGCTTCATCACCGGCTACAGCGCCGACCCTGCTGGAGCGACGCGCGTCGTGCGCGCAGACGTGTATGGCGCCTATCTCTGGCGCCCCGATCGGGATCGCTGGGTTCAGCTCGTGTCAAGCTCGTCCATGCCTGAGGAATTTCGGTCTCAGAACGGGATGAACGAAGGCGTGTTCGAGATCGTCGTCGCGCCATCGAGGCCGGGACGAATCTATATGGCCGCCAAGGGGCGCGTCTTTCGATCTGATGATCAGGGCCGCAGCTTCGTCGATGTGTCTCGAACGCTGCCAACGCCTCTGGCCTTCGATCCCAACAGCTTTTTCCGGAATTTCGGACCTTTCATGGCGGTCGATCCTGTCGATCCGGATCATGTTCTGTTCGGGACGCCGAACGATGGCTTGTGGCGCTCGACGGACGCCGGCGAGACATGGGGGAGGGTCCTATCCGTTCCCGCCTCCGCAGACCTTCAATCGGGGCCCGGCGTGCAGAGCCCGGGAGCGATCATCTGGTTCGAGCAGCGCGAGGGGCGACCGACCGGCCGCATCTGGGCGATGTCCCCAGGCCATGGGGTGTTTGCATCGAGTGACGATGGCAACAGCTTCGAACCTCTGGTGGAGCCCGGACGGAGCCAGCCCAGGCTCATTACGCAAGGCACCTTTGCGCCAGATGGAACGTTCTTTGCCGTCGATCGGGAAAGCCGCAGCGTTTGGAGGTTTCGAGCCGGCGCATGGACGAATCTGACGGATCGGTCGTGGATCCTCAAAGGGGACTTCGCTGCCATCGCGGTCAATCCGAGGACTTCGCAGATCTTCGCTTTCGATGAGGGGGGACGTGCGTTCCGCTCGAGCGACGGCGGTGAAAGCTGGTGGCCGCTGTTCCATCGCTCCAGGGCCGGTGAGGGTGATCCACCCTGGCTGCGCGTGAGCAACGCGTCCTACTTCGCAATGGGCCGCGTTCAGTTCGACCCGGTCGTTCCGGATCGTCTGTGGGTGGGAGCCGGAACCGGAGTCTACTACGCGGATGTTCATGAAAACACGTTCCTGATCACCTGGATCAGCCAGACGCGCGGCATTGAGGAACTGGTCGCCAACGACGTCATTCAACCTGCCGGTCGCTCGCCCCTGTTCGCCGCTCTCGACTTCGGCATCCACGTCAAGGATGACCTCGATGCATATTCGACGACTTACGGCCCCAAGGAGCGGGTTCTGATCGCGGCTCAGCAACTTGCCTGGAGCCCATCGAACCCCGATTTTATCGTCACGAATGCATCGGACACGCGCACGTTCTGCTGCTGGCAGGACGGTGACGCGGTTCTTGCCGGCTACAGCCTTGATAGCGGGCGCACATGGGAGAAGTTCCCAAGCCTTCCACACCCGCCCGGGACCAGAGCCGACGATCCCTGGCGCATGTCGTTCGGAACGATCGCGGTATCGTCCGGCGACGTCGACAACATCGTCTGGGCGCCCTCCTTCAACCGGTCGCCGTATTATACGACGGACAGAGGGAAAACCTGGAATCGGGTTGTTTTGACAGGCGAGCAACTGCCTGCGACAGGCTCTCACTCAAGCTCTTACATGCAGCGCAAGACGCTGGCCGCCGATTGGGTTCAAGGAGGGACCTTCTATCTCTTTCACAGCGGCGAAGTCACGAATGTGGGTCTCGCAGGTCTGTGGCGCACGCGGGACGGAGGCGCGCATTGGGATCAGGTCTTCAAGGGCGAGATCGCCCCGCAAAGTCAGTATGCGGCCAAGTTGCGCGCTGTGCCGGGGCACGCGGGGCATCTCTTCTTCACCTCCGGCGTCGCCGAAGGAGCCGACAACTGGCTCAGGCGCAGTCGCGACGGAGGCAGTTCATGGAGCATCGTTCCTGGAGTCGACCATGTGGACGATGTCGGTTTCGGGAAGCCCGCGCCGGACTCCCCATATCCGACGATCTTCATTTCAGGCCGGGTGCTCGGCCAATATGGAATTTGGCGCTCGACCGACGATGCCTCGACATGGAAAAGGCTCGGAACCTTCCCGGTGGGGTCGCTTGATCAGGTGACCGTGATCGCCGCTGACCAGGACCGGTTCGGCCGTGTCTATCTCGGATACAAGGGATCCGGATGGGTCTACGGTGAGCCGGCGCCATGCAGGATCGCCCCTTATCAATTCCCTATCGAGAACGAGTGCGTGGCCGTCGATTGATCCCTCGAGGGGCGAAACTCGTCCTGGCCGGATCTTTCCAACTCCACCATGGCCTGCCCTTGCCAGGCGTTGAGGATTCCGCGCGGGCGGTTCGGGTAGGGGCGGGCGCCGGCAACGGCTGCCGCAGCCCGGGTGTTGACGCCGAAATAGCGGAAGATCGCGGCCACGTGGATCTTCACGGTGCCTTCGACAAGTTTGAGCGCCAGGGCGATTTCCTTGTTCGTCTTACCTTGGACGAGAAGATCGAGAACCTCCCTCTGTCGTGGGGTCAGAAGATGCATCGGGGCAGGGGCATGAGAGGGCTGCTGGGCGCGCGGCACTTCACTGGCCTGTCGAGGCATGTCGGCCCGTTCGGACGAAATGTCGGCAAGGCATGGCGGCACATACACTCCGCCGTCGAGGATCGTGCCAAGCGCCTTCACGAGTTCCGATACAGGAAGGCTCTTCAGCATGTATCCATGGACGCCTGCTTCCAGTGCCAGGAGAATGTCGCGGCGTGACGCTGACGCGGAGACGACCGCAACGTATACGCCAGGAAAGCACTCTCTCATGGAACGCAGATTGGTCGGAGTTCGTGCTCCCGGCATCGTGACGTCCAACAGAACGGTATGGATTTGACCGTTCTCCGTCAGATGCTCCAGCGCCTCGTCGAGCGACGACGCCTCCACGATATCCGTGAAGCCGAAGTGCTGTGTGAGTATCGCAGCCGCAGCAACACGAAAATATGCATCCTGATCGGCAATGAGCCCCACTCGGCTGCCAGTACTCATTGAGCTTTGCCCCAAGGTTATTGTTTGCTGCCGTTACTTTATGGCTCTTCGATTAATTTTTAGTGTTTGGCAAAAGCCAAGTCTTAGAAGATGGTCATCTTACGACGCGCTCGCGAATATTGTTGCGATTGCGCTCGGACTCCGTTTTTGCGTGGTAACGCGGCACTTCTCGGTCGCACGTACGTCTGATGGCAGCAGGAGCCTGATGTTCTGGCCGCAAGTGCGTGAGATGGGGGCAATCCCGCGACCAAAAGTATCCTTCGTGCTCTTGAGTGAGGACACGCATTCAGAGCAGCAGTGCGATACCTGCCTGCTCTCCGATCCTGCCGCATGTGCCAGCCGGGCGGTCATGGGATCCAAAGCCCGCGCCGTCTGTTGTGCCTTGAGAACCCAAACCCTCACGGCGCCGGTTGCATATGGAGATCGTATCCGCCTTCCAGGTCCTGCCCTCCGACGATGACGGGAAGCCGGGGGCCTATGCGGCGTTTCCCTATGACCGGGATCTGGTCCGCCGGTTCCGCGACAGCTTTCCGCGGGCGCGCTGGCGTGCGGGGGAGGAGCGGTGGTTCGTGCCGGGGAAGACGGCCGTGCAGCGGCTCGATGCCTGGATGGCGCAGGAGCTTGAAGCCCTGGACAGGCATGCCGATGCCAAGGGGCGGGACGCCTTCGTCTTCGACCCTCTCGAGAGTTCCTATCTGACGATCGCCGACGACCTGATGGTGCGCACGCCTTACTCGCGCACGATCGTGGAGGCGCTGCGGTCGATTCCCTTCGCGCATTGGGATCCCGAGGAAAGGATCTGGCGTGTGCCCTTCCGCTCCTATGAGGCGCTGAAATCGCGCTGGCCCGAGATCGAGGCGGCGGCCCGGCGCAACGAGCCCGAGGCCCGCAGGCGCCGCCGCGAGGAGGAGAGAACGCAGGCCTCGGAGGAGAGCGCCCGGATCCAGGCGGAACGCCGTCGCCGGCGCTTTCCCGTGCCGGGAGACGACTTGCCGCCTCTTGGCGTTCCCCTGTCGACCGGGAGCTGGGGCGTCGTGGTGTTCGAAGCCATCGACATCGATCCGCTTGATGCGTCTCCGGCAGCGGGGCTCTACCCGCATGTAGAGGGCGAGCCTTCCCGCTATGTCTGGGCCCATTGGCGGATGCCGACCTTGCAGGAGCTCTACCGCACCAGGCCAATGCGAGGCGAGGAGGATCGAGAGGTCCGGGACTCTCGCGGATGGTGGTGGCCGGACCGCGAGGAATTGCGGGAACGGGCCCGCAAGTTGCGCGAGGTGGAGCGGGCGCAGCGCTCGCGGCATCTGGCCCGCAAGATCTCAGCGGCGGTGTAGCAGGGAGGTATAAAAAATCCGGGCGCGGGGCCCGGATTCTGAAAGCGTCCGTACCGTGTCGATCAGAACGGGATGTCGTCGTCGAAATCGCTGTGCCGGGAGCCGCCGGCCGGTTCGGGCCTGCGCTCCATCGGAGAGGAGCGTCCGAAGTCGCCGCCGCGGCTGATCTGGCCCTGCTCCTCGTCGCCGTACTCGGACGAACCGCCGCCGCGGCTGTCCAGGATCGTCAGCTCGCCGCGGAAACGCTGCAGCACCACCTCGGTCGAGTACTTCTCAACCCCCTGCTGGTCGGTCCATTTGCGCGTCTGAAGCTGGCCCTCGACATACA
>JAEWKH010000143.1 GCA_023386155.1 Pseudomonadota bacterium | reverse complement strand
GATCAACTCTGTCCGTCTCGACGTCAATGCGGATGCGACGGTGATCGACGGCGACGAGACGACCATCGACAGCCTCGAAGTTTACTATGGCCAGCTCACGGCCGACGAGAGCGTCTACCTGGCGGCGACCGCACAGGTTTTTTTGTCGGACGGCATGAATGTCGGCAGCAAGATTTTCGTGGGGCCTGACGGAAACCGTATCGAGATCGGCAGCGTCGAGGCTCGCTACGATTATGGCTTCGATATCGCTTTTAACACCAATGCAACCCATGCCCGGGTGAAAGAGCTGCTCCACGCCTTGGAATATGCCAACGCATCGAACGACCCGACGCTCACGATCCAGCGCAACATCGATATTTATCTCATCGACAAGGGCGGCCGGTATTCTGAATCGACCGTCTCCATCGCGATCGCTCCTGACGGGGCGATCGTGCTGACCACCGGCGTCGATCAACCGGCGAACACCGCCGGAGGTGATACCTTCGCCGCGACATCGAGCACGTTGAACGATGGCGATGCGATCCATGGCGGCGATGGAATCGACATCCTCACAGCGCTTGAGGCGGGGTACGGCACCACTTTCGACCTCACCAAACTTGCCGCCTTCAGTGGGGTTGAAATCATCCGGATGAGCGATTCGGACAGCGATCTGCTGCGCACGAATGCCGAGCGCCTGAACGGGGTGCTGACCATCGATGGTGGCGCAGGCAGCGATGATCGGCTCAAACTGGAGGGGTTGTCGTTCGACCTGACCGGCAAGAGTATCGCAGGGTTCGAGAAGATCGAGCTGGTCGACACCGCAGCCTCGATCATTGTCGACAGCAAGGAGGTGGCGGCTCTTGTCACGGGCAACACGTCCGACACTGTCAGCCTGACGCTTACAGGCGGCACCTTCACGAAAGCCGAGCGCAAGGCACTTTTCGAGCACCACATCAAGACCGTTACGGATGCATCGGGCACCTACACCAATGAGGCGCCTCAGGTCAGCGGCCTGAACGGCGATCGAATCACCGCCTCCGCAGGCGTGACGATCTTTGTGGATGCGGGCCGCAACGCGATCATCTCGGACGATTACGACGCCTTTGGCGCCCTCGAGATTCAAGTCTGGGACGGTGTCTCAAGCACACAGGATCTCGAGGACAGGCTCGGGATCGATACGTCAGGCTCAATCTCGCTCTCTGACGGCTTCAATTACGGTAGTAAAATTCTCGTCGGTCAGGATGAAATAGGGAAAGTCACTTCCTACTCTGAAAGCTATCTCAGAATCGCCTTCGACAGCACGGCGACGGTGGCGCAGGTGGAAGAGCTAATTCGCGCCGTCACTTACCGCAATGACGGGCCTGCCGGCTCGCTCATAGGCCAGCGCGAGATATCGCTGTTCCTTTGGGATACGGCCGGCAAATGGACCACTTCGAAGGTTCTTCTCAACGGAAACGTCGCACCGCCTCCGAGTGACAATGTCGCGCCGACCGAGCTTGCTCTCTCCCAAAATGCGGTCGGCGAGCTGGTGGCGGCCGAGACGGCGGTGGGTTCTCTCCAGGCAACGGATCCCAACGCGGGCGACAGCTTCACATACCAGCTTCTGGACGATGCCGGCGGCCGTTTCGCGCTTCGGGGCGACCAGCTTGTCGTAACCGATGGCATGAAGCTCGATTTCGAGCAGGCGGCCTCGCATAGTGTGAAGATTCGCGTCACCGACAAGGGTGGCCTGAGCTTTGATAAGAGCTTCACCATCAATATTCAGAACGTGGATCCTGAAAGGACTTCCGGCACAGAGGGCGACGACCGCTTCGTGGGAGGCCTGAAGAATGACACTCTTGCCGGTGGTGCCGGCAACGACGCATTGCTGGGGGGCGCAGGAAAAGACCGGCTGTCGGGCGGATTGGGCAAGGACGTCCTGACCGGCGGCGCCGGCAAGGACATCTTCGTGTTCGACAGCGCGGTCGCCAGGAAGAAGAACGCCAATGTCGATACGATCAGTGATTTCCGCGCCGGAGATGATTCCTTCTGGCTCGACAATGCCATCTTCAAGGGTCTGGGCAAGAAGGGCTCGGTCAAGAAGCCCGCGCAATTGTCCAAGGATGCATTCTTCAAGGGCGAAGCCGCCCACGATGCGTCCGACCGCATCATCGTGAGCAGGAAGACCGGCAAGGTCTACTACGATGCCGACGGCAACGGCTCACAGGCGAAGATCCACATCGCCACAATCAGCAAAGCAGCCGTCAAGACCATGGGCCATGGCGACTTCTTCGTGATTTGATCTCCCATGAAAAAGGCGGCTTCTTCGAGCCGCCTTTCAAAGTTTCGGCCCGTTCCTCGGGTGAGGAACGGGTGTTTTATCATCTGCTTTACGCCGCGAGCTGGCGCAGGACGTAGTGCAGGATGCCGCCGTTGCGGAAGTACTCGACCTCCTCCAGCGTATCGATGCGGCAGACCACCGGAACGCGCTTCACCGAGCCGTCGGCGGAGGTGACCTCCATCTCCATGCGCATGCGCGGCTTCAGGTCGCCGGCGAGGCCCTTGATGGTGATGGTTTCGTCGCCCTTGAGGCCAAGCGTCTCCCAGGACGTGCCCTGCTCGAACACGAAGGGAGCAACGCCCATGCCGACCAGGTTCGAGCGGTGGATGCGCTCGAAGCTCTCGGCGATCACGGCGCGCACGCCGAGCAGGTTCGTGCCCTTGGCCGCCCAGTCGCGCGACGAGCCGGTGCCGTATTCCTTGCCGGCGAGGACGATGAGCGGAACGCCCTCGTCCTTGTAGCGCATGGCGGCGTCGTAGATGAACATCCGCTCGCCGGAGGGCTGGTGGATGGTGTAGCCGCCCTCGACCACGAGGCCGTTCTCGTCCTTCACCATCTGGTTCTTGATGCGGATATTGGCAAACGTGCCGCGCATCATGACCTCGTGGTTGCCGCGACGGGTGCCGTACTGGTTGAAGTCGGCCACCGCGACCTGATGCGACTGCAGGTATTCACCGGCCGGCGAGGCGGCGCGGATGTTGCCCGCAGGCGAGATGTGGTCGGTGGTGATCGAGTCCTGGAAGAGGCCGAGAATGCGCGCGTTCAGGATGTCCGTGACCGGCTTCGGCTCCTTGGTCATGCCCTCGAAATAGGGCGGGTTCTGCACATAGGTCGAACCCATGTCCCACTCATAGGTGAGGCCCGGCTCGAAGGTGACCTTCTTCCAGTTGGCGTCGCCCGAGAACACGTCCGCGTAGCGGGTCTTGAACAGCTCGCTCGTGATCGTGCGGTCGATGAACTCCTGCACCTCGGCCGAGGAAGGCCAGATGTCCTTCAGGTAGACCGGCTGGCCGTCCGAGCCCGTGCCGAGCGGATCCTTGGTGAGGTCCACCAGCATGGAGCCGGCGAGCGCATAGGCCACCACGAGCGGGGGCGAGGCGAGGTAGTTCGCGCGCACGTCCGGGTTCACGCGGCCCTCGAAGTTGCGGTTGCCCGAGAGCACCGACACGGCCACCAGGTCGTTGTCGTTGATCGCCTTCGAGATGTTCTCCGGCAGCGGACCCGAATTGCCGATGCAGGTGGTGCAGCCGAAGCCGACGAGGTTGAAGCCCAGCGCATCGAGGTCGCCCTGCAGGCCGGCCTTCTTGAAGTATTCCTCGACGATCTGCGATCCAGGCGCCAGCGAGGTCTTCACCCACGGCTTGGAGGTCAGGCCCTTCTTCACCGCGTTGCGGGCGAGAAGACCGGCGCCGATCATCACGCTCGGGTTCGAGGTGTTGGTGCAGGAGGTGATCGCCGCAATCACCACGTCGCCGTGGCCGAGATCGTAGTTGGCGCCCTCCACCTTCACGCGCTTGCCGATCTCGCCGGCCTTGCGGAACTCCTTCTCCATGGCGCCGAGGAACTCGGTCTTGGAGGTATCGAGGGTCACGCGGTCCTGCGGACGCTTCGGGCCGGCGAGCGAGGGAACCACGTCGCCGAGGTCGAGCGCCAGGGTGTCGGTGAAGACCGGGTCCGGCGTCTCGGCGGTGCGCCACATGCCCTGGGCCTTGGCGTAGGCCTCGACGAGGGCGATGCGCTCGTCCGTGCGGCTGGTGGTGCGAAGATACGCGATGGTCTTGTCGTCGATGGGGAAGAAGCCGCAGGTGGCGCCGTATTCGGGAGCCATGTTGCCGATGGTGGCGCGGTCTGCGACCGACATGTCGTTGAGGCCGGGGCCGAAGAACTCGACGAACTTGCCGACCACGCCCTTCTTGCGCAGCATCTGGGTGACGGTGAGCACCAGGTCGGTGGCGGTCACGCCTTCCTTCAGCTTGCCCGTGAGCTTGAAGCCGATGACTTCCGGGATGAGCATGGAGACCGGCTGGCCGAGCATGGCGGCTTCCGCCTCGATGCCGCCCACGCCCCAGCCGAGAACCGCGAGGCCGTTGACCATGGTGGTGTGCGAATCGGTGCCGACCAGGGTGTCCGGATAGGCGACCTCTTCACCGGTCGCCGTGTCCTTGCGGGTCCAGACGGCCTGGGAGAGGAATTCCAGGTTCACCTGGTGGCAGATGCCGGTGCCCGGAGGCACGACGGAGAAGTTCTCGAACGCGGTCTGGCCCCACTTGAGGAAGCGGTAGCGCTCGCCGTTGCGCTGGTATTCCAGCTCCACGTTGCGGTCGAAGGCCCGCGGGGTGCCGAACTCGTCGACGATGACCGAGTGGTCGATCACGAGGTCGACGGGCACGAGCGGGTTGATCTTGCGCGGGTCGCCGCCGAGGTTCTTCATGGCGTCGCGCATGGCGGCCAGATCCACCACGGCCGGAACGCCGGTGAAGTCCTGCATCAGGACGCGAGCGGGCCGGTAGGCGATTTCCTTCTCGTCCTTGCCCTTGTTGTCGAGCCAGGCGGCCACGGCCTCGATATCGGCCTTGGTGACCGTGCGGCCGTCCTCGTAGCGGAGCAGGTTCTCGAGCAGCACCTTCATGGAGAAGGGCAGCTTCGAGGCTCCTTTCAGTCCGTTCTTCTCGGCCTCGACGAGGGAGTAATAGGTATAGGTCTTGTCACCGACCTTGAGGGTCTGGCGGGCATTGAAGCTGTTGTTGAGCGTCACGGCGAATCCTCGCGTGCATTTGGGTTACGAACAGGTTGTTCGGCCGAAAGCGCGATAAGCGCGCGCCGCTCCGGGGGCGCCCGGACAGGGGGTAAGCGCGCGAGGCGGATTGGACGCCTTGGCGCGCGGCGCAGCCGAGGGTGCTATAGATCATTTCGAACCATCCCGCTACACGGATTAGAACCATTCTGGGGTGCAATCAGGGCAGGGGTCACGGGTTTGCGTCTGAGCGTTAACAATTTGGCCTGCGAGAGGGGGGAACGCCGGATCTTCGAAGGCGTTTCGTTCACGCTCACATCCGGCGAGGCCCTGGTGATCACAGGCCGCAACGGCGCCGGAAAGTCCTCACTCCTCGAAATCCTGGCCGGCCGCCTGCGCGCCGCCGGTGGGGCGATTCTCCTGGACGGCGCGGGGGAGCGGACCCTGACCGAATGCCTGCACTACGTGGGCCACCGCGATGCCCTGAAGGCGGCGCTTACGGCAGAGGAGAATCTCGCCTTCGCCCGCGACTTTCTCGGGCGTCCGGCCCTCGAGCCAAGGGATGCCCTGGACGCGGTGGGCCTCGCCCACGCGGCCCGGCTGCCGGTCGGCTACCTCTCGGCCGGACAGCGTCACCGGGTGGCGCTCGCCCGGCTGCTGGTGGCGCATCGGCCCCTCTGGCTCCTCGACGAGCCGACCTCGGCCCTCGATACGGCGTCCCAGGAGACCCTGCGCCTCCTGCTCGAAAGCCATCGGGAGAACGGGGGCATGATTGCGGCCACGACCCATTCGCCGCTGTTCCTGAAGGATGCCAAGGAGATCCGGATCGAGCGGACTCAAGTCCCTCCCCCCTTCGCGGAGGAGGGGGCTGGGCTGGGCGAGGCGGGAGAGGGCTGATGGTGAAATCCTTCCGCGCCCTCCTGATCCGCGACCTGAAGCTCGCCGCCCGCGTCGGCGGCTCCGGCGTGATGGGTCTCATCTTCTTCTTGATGATCGTGACTCTCATTCCCTTCGCGCTCGGGCCCGATCTCAACCTGCTCTCGCGGATCGGCCCGGCGATCCTCTGGATCGCGGCCCTGCTCGCGACCCTGATCGGCCTCGACCGCCTGTTCCAGGCCGATCAGGAGGACGGATCCCTCGATCTGCTGCGCCTGTCCCATGCGCCGCTGGAGATCGTGGTGCTGGCCAAGGTCGTGGCCTATTGGCTCGTCACCGGCCTGCCGCTGGCGATCGCCGCGCCCTTCCTCGGCCTCCTCGTCGCCCTCTCGCCCGAGGGCATGCTCGCCATGGTGGCGACGCTCCTCGTCGGCACGCCTGCGCTCACCTTCATCGGGGCGGTCGGGGCGGCGCTCACCTCGTCGCTGCGGCGGGGCGGGCTGATCCTGGCGATCCTGGTCCTGCCCTTCATGATCCCGACCCTGATCTTCGGGGTCTCGGCCGCCAATGCGGCGCTTGGCGGGACGATCCCCTTCGCGACGCCCTTCCTGATCCTCGTAGCCCTGTCCCTGATCGCCGCAGTGGTCGGCACGGTCGGGGCCGCCGCCGCCCTGCGGTCGGGGGAATAAGGGGCTGACGGATCAGGCGGCCGGCCCGAACGCCGCCTCGAACCCTTCCGCGCCCTCGCAGGTGAAGGTGAGGACGCGTCCCGTGTCGCGCCGGACCCACCGCTTCTCGATCAGCCTGTCGAGGATCGCGGCGCCCAGCGCGCCACCGAGATGGCTGTGTCGTTCGCTCCAGTCGAGGCAGGCGCGGCAGACGGGACGGCGGCCCTTTTCCAGCCTGGCCAGATCGATGCCGAAATCCGCAAAGAAGGCGCGGCCCCTCTCGGTCAGAGCCATATCCCTCTCGCCCTCGATGAGGCCCTGGCGCTGTGATCCTTTGAGCAGCGCGACGCCGCGCTCGCCGGCGAGATGGTCGTAGCAGACACGGGCGGAGCGCAGCGCCGCATCCTTCGGACCGGTCCTGACCCGGGTGGCCCCGGTGCGCTGGGCGAGGCCCATCAGGGCTTCCAGCACCTGGGCCACGTCGGGTCCGGAGAGCCGGAAATACCGGTGCCGCCCCTGCTTCTCGGCCGTGAGCAGATTGGCGGCGTCGAGCTTGGCCAAGTGCCCGCTTGCCGTCTGGAGCGTGACGCCCGCGGCTTCGGCGAGCTCGCTCACGGTGAGCGCCCGCCCGTCCATGAGGGCGGTGAGGATGTTGGCCCGGGCCGGATCTCCCAGGAGGGCGGCCACGGAGGCGATGACAGGACCTTCTTTCATAGTTCGATCCTAACCGAACCATCGGCATCGATCCATCGGCTAAGACCGAACTGTCCCAGTCAACAGGATGCCACCATGATTACCTGCTTCATCCGCTACGAGATCGACCCGTTCAAGGTCGAGGCCTTCAACGAATATGCCCGCAATTGGGGCCAGGCCATTCCCCGCTGCGGCGCGGACCTCATCGGCTATTACGCGCCGCACGAGGGTTCCGCCACCACGGCCTACGGGGTGTACAACATCGGGAGCCTCGCCGAATATGAGGCCTATCGCGAGCGCCTGAGGAACGACCCGGCGGGCCGCGCCAATTACGGGTTCGCCAAAAGGGAACAGTTCATCCGCCGGGAAGACCGGGTCTTTCTCCGGCTTGCCTCGCAACCTCACGCGGAGCTGATCAAGCCATGATCGCGGTGATCTTCGAAGTCTGGCCGGACGGGGATGGCGGCAAGCGGGACTATCTCGGCCTTGCCGCGGCGCTCCGCTCCGACCTCCAGGCCATGGACGGCTTCATCTCGGTCGAGCGCTTCCAGAGCCTCACCGAGCCGGGCAAGCTCTTGTCCCTGTCGTTCTGGCGCGACGAGGAGGCGGTGCGCGCCTGGCGCACCCTGCCCTCTCACCGTGCCACGCAAGGCGCGGGCCGCGCCGGCGTTTTCCGCGACTACCGGCTGCGCGTGGCCGCCGTGCTCCGCGATTACGGCCTCAACGAGCGCGGGGAGGCCCCGGCGGACAGCCGTTCGGCCCACGACGGCCTCACGGCCTGAGGCTGATCCCGAAAGCCTGCTCGATGGCAGGCTTTCCATCGCGCTCGACCCGGTAGATCGCGCGGTAGAGGCCAGGCCGGAACCCGCCCTGCGGCTGCTTCACGCCGGCAAAGGCCATCCATTGCGCCTTGTCGCGGTCGAGGGGCGGGGCCGTGTTCCGGGCGAGCGGCTTGCCGTCGGGATCGAACAGGGTCAGCGTCTGCACGTCGCCGCCCTTGAGCCCGATGGCCCGGATATAGGCCACGAGGGCCGGCGATCTTGTCGTGGGCGGCGTCTGCTCGACGGCGCCCGATTCGATGGCCTCCATGGTCACGGGGCCGGTGGCGAAGCCCTTGTTGAGGACGCTGCCGGCCTGATAGGCGAGCGCCCGCTGGAGGGAAGCCTCCCAGAGGGATTTGCCGCCGCCGCAGGACTTCTCCGGTGCGCCGAAGGCGAAGGGATCGACCGGGCTGCCGTCCTTGCGCAGGGTGAAATGCAGGTGCGGAAATTCCGTCATGCCGGACAGGCCGACCTGGCCGATCCTGTCGCCCGCCTTCACCTCGTCGCCCGGCTTCACGGCGAGGCTGCCTTTCGCCAGATGGCAGTACTGCGCCTCCCACCCATGGCCGTGATCGACGACGGCGCCGTTCCCGCATTCCGTATTGGCGACGCTCTCCCGTCCGCGCCCGCTGATCGAGACATCCTCCACGCCGTCGCGGACCCGCAGCACCTTCCCGTCGGCAGCCGCGATCACATCGACGCCGGCCTTCTGGGCGGCCATGGTCGGAACCCGGAAATCGGTGCCGTCGTGCTTGTCATAGGTGAGGGTGCCGCATTGGTAGTCGCTGGCGGCAGGCGACGGGTCGCGGTCCACGTAATGCTGGATGAAGCAGCTGCGTCCGATCTCGCAGGCGACCGGCAGGCGCAGGGTGATGTCCTGCGCGGCCGCCGGAAGAGCGAGGCCGAGGCAGAAGAAGCCTAGAAATCCAAGGCGCATGACCGCTCCGCAACAAAGATGCGTGGACTATAGGCCGCTTCGCGTGGCGGATGAAGGGCACAAGAACTCCTCTCCCACATGTGGAGGGGGAGAAGCATGGCGCGTTTTGCCCTACGCACATTTCCTGAATGCACGAAGGGCCGGGAAACGCATAAAAGCCCGTTTCTGGCGAAAACGTTATTCGGCTTGCGGCGATGACTCCGTTGCAGGCCTGCCCCGAGACCGCTACATCGAGCCCATGATCCGAGAGCTTGCCAATCCGACCCGCTTCATGAGCTTCAGCGGCACGCTTCTGCCCTGGGTGGGCGGTCTGGCGGCGCTGCTCATGGCGGTCGGGCTCTACATGGTCTGGTTCACGGCGCCCGCCGATTACCAGCAGGGCGAGACGGTTAAGATCATGTACATCCACGTCCCGGCGGCTTGGCTGTCCCTGTTCTTCTACATGATCATGGCAAGCTCCGCCTTAGGCACCCTGGTCTGGCGCCATCCGCTCGCGGACGTGTCGCAGAAGGCCGCCGCGCCCATCGGCGCCGCCTTCACGCTGATCTGCCTCGTCACCGGCTCGCTCTGGGGCAAGCCCATGTGGGGCACCTACTGGCAATGGGACGCGCGGCTCACCTCCATGCTGGTGATGCTGCTGATCTATCTCGGCATCCTGGCCCTCTGGCGCGCCATCGAGGAGCCGAACCGGGCCGCCCGCGCCGTGTCGATCCTGACCCTCGTGGGCGCCGTGAACGTGCCGATCGTAAAATTCTCCGTCGACTGGTGGAACACCCTGCACCAGCCGGCCTCGGTGTTCCGCCTCGACGGGCCGACGATCCACACGTCCATGCTCATTCCCCTGCTGATCATGGCGGTGGCCTTCACCCTGGTCGGCGTGGCCCTGCACCTCTCGGGCATGCGCACCGAGATCCTGCGCCGCCGGGTGCGCACGCTCACCATCCTGGAGGCCGAGCGCCTCGACGCACAGGCGGCCTGAGGATCATGTCGCATACCTTCTTCATCGCGTTTTCCTACATCCTGACCGCGCTGGTCGTGCTCGGCCTGATCCTGCGCGCCGTGATCGACCACCGCATCCAGGTCCGCGCCCTGGCCGAGCTCGAATCGCGCGGCATCGGCCGGAGGTCCCGCCGTGGCTGAAGCCGCCGAACGCCCGCGCAACCGCCTGATCTTCCTGCTACCCGCGCTGGTCTTCATCGCCCTGGTGGTGCTCTTCGGCGTGCAGCTCATCTCGGGGCGCAATCCGGCCGAGCTGCCCTCGGTCCTGATCAACAAGCCCGTGCCCAGCTTCAATCTCGCGCCGCTCGAAGGGCTGCTGGCCAATGGCCAGCCCGTGCCGGGCTTCTCGAACGAGAACCTGAAGGGTCGCGTCACGGTGGTGAATGTCTGGGCCTCCTGGTGCGCGCCGTGCCGCCAGGAGCACCCGCTCCTGGTCGACCTCGCGAAGGATCCGTCGATCCGCGTGGTCGGTATCAACCAGAAGGACAATCCGGACAACGCCCGCCGCTTCCTCGGCGCGCTCGGCAATCCCTATGCGGCCGTCGGGGTCGATCCGAACGGCCGCGCCTCCATCGACTGGGGCGTCTACGGCGTGCCCGAGACCTTCATCGTCGGCCCCGACGGCACCATCCGCCACAAGCATATCGGCCCCCTGACGCCGGAAAATATTGCAGGGTTCAAGGAGAAGCTGCGCCAAATCCTGCGCGCTTGAGCCGGTTGATCGCCACATCCAGCGCCGAGAGGAAGGCCGAGCGGTCCCTCGCCGAGAAGGCTTTCGGCCCGCCGGTCACCTCGCCCATGGCGCGCAGGTCCTCCATCAGGTTGCGGGTCGCGAGCGCCATGCCGATGGAAGCTTCGGTGAAGGGTTTTCCGGTCGGGCCGATCACCTCGGCGCCCGCCTTCACGCAGCGGCTCGCCAGCGGAATGTCCGCCGTGATCACGATGGCGCCGCGTCCGGCCCGTTCGGCGATCCAGTCGTCGGCCGCGTCGAAGCCCGCGCTCACCACGACGCGCTCGATCAGCGGGCTCTGCGGCACCTGGAGGAAGGCGTTCGAGACCACGAAGACCTTGACCCCGTGGCGCTCCGCGACGCGGTAGATCTCGGGCTTTACCGGGCAGGCATCCGCATCCACGTAGAGGGTGATCGGTTGGAACGTCTCGCTCATGGACCATATATTCCTGTGGGATGCGGGGATGCCGCCGGGTCTTTCCGGCGGGGCGTGATGGCGTAATCAATCGGTAATCGGCGTTGAGGCACGTATCGGCCTGAACAATCAACCCTTCCGGGAGCAGAAAGAAACCCGTGACCCCTCGATCCCGCATCCGCACCGCCCTGGGCCTGATCGGCTCCCTGCGCACGACGCCCGTCTTGAGCGACGCGACGCACCGGCTGATCCGCGAGGCCGATACGGGCGCCCTGCAGCGGGCGGGGTGGGCGCGCATGGTCACGGCCGGACTGCTGCTCATGGCCGTCCTGGTCACCACGGCGAATATCGAGTTCACCAACCCGATGGCGCTCAAGCAGATCTGGGCCGCCGAGCTGACCCTGGTCCTCTTCGGCGCGCAGGGCTGGGTCGGAGCCTGGCTCGCTTCGAAGCGCATCGGCATCGAAAAGCTGCCTTTCATCACCGCCATCCTCGACGCTTGCCTCGTTCTCGGCAATCTTGGCTACACCCATTGGGGCCTCGACATTCCCGGCAGCCTCTTTGCGGTCTTCCCGGTCGTCTGGGTGGTGCCGATCACCATGGCGGCGGCGGCGATCCATTACCAGCCGCGGCTCCAGGCCTTCGTGGCCGCCATCTATGTGGTCGGCCTTTCGTTCCTGGCCTTCGGCAGCGGCTATCTGAGCCCCCTGGAGCGCCAGCAGGACCTGTCCGAGATCATCGGCGTGTTCTCGGCCCAGGCCAACCTGGTCCGCCTCGTCATGATCTTCGCAGCGGGCCTGATCCTGATCCTCGTCGCGCGGCAGGGGCGCCTGATGCTGGAGCGGGCGGTGCGCGAGACCACCCTGCGCGTCACCCTGACCCGTTACCTGCCGCGCGAGCTGGCGCCCGTCCTCACCGAACAGGCTTTCGCATCCCTGCGCCAGGGGCGGCGCATTCCCGTCACGGTGCTCTTCGTCGACATCCGCGCCTCGACCACCTTCGGCGAGACCATGGAACCGGCGCAGCTCGCCGTCTTCATCACGTCCTTCCGGAGGCGCGTGCTGCGGGCGGCCTCCCGCCACGGCGGGGTCATCGACAAGTTCACCGGCGACGGAGCCCTCATCCTCTTCGGCGTGCCGGGGGCCCAGGAGGGCGATGCGCGCCGGGCGCTGGCCTGCGGGCGCACCCTCCTGACCCTGATCGAGCGCTGGAACGCCAAGCGCGGCTTCGACCCCCCGGTGCGCCTCGGCATCGGCATCCATACGGGCGACGTGTTCTGCGGCGTGGTGGGCGACGAGAGCCGGCTCGAATTCACCGTGGTGGGCGAGACCGTCAACATCGCGTCCCGGATCGAGCAGGCGACGAAAGGCGCCGGCTGCGAGCTTCTGGCCTCGCAGGAAACCGTCGCGGCGGCGGGCGAGGAAGAGCTCTGGACCGAGGTCGAGTGCGATCCGCTGCCGGGCGTGACGCGCAGGATGGTGCTGATGAAGCCGGCGGGGTGAGATGATCCACCCGCCACGCCATCACCGGCTTGTCCCGGCGATCCCGATAGATTGGAGCGCCACGCTTTTCTGATCGGGATGGCCGGGACTGATCCCCGGATCACCTCGGGGACGGCCATGGCGGAAGAGCGAGGCCTAAACCTCTTCCGCCTTCTTGATCTCGTGCCGCAGCAGCAGGGGCGTCTGCGCCAGGGCGAACGCGATGGTGAGCGGCATGATGCCGAAGACCTTGAAGCTGACCCAGAAATCCGTGCTCTGCGTGCGCCAGACGATCTCGTTGAGCGCGGCGAGCGCGAAGAAGAACAGGGCCCAGCGGAGCGTCAGCTTGCGCCAGCCTTCCTCGTCGAGCGCGAACATGCTGTCGAGCACGATCTGGAGCAGGGGCTTGCGGAAGTAGAGCCCGCCGAGCAGCACGAGCCCGAACATCGTGTTCACGATGGTGGGCTTGAGCTTGATGAAGGTCTCATCCTGCAGGAACAGGGTGAGCCCGCCGAACACCACCACGACGATGCCCGACACCATTGGCATGATCGGCAGCTTGCGGATGAGCCCGTAGCTGATCCCCAGCGCGATCACGGTCGCCACGACGAAGATGCCCGTGGCGGCGAAGATGCGCTGGCCTTCCGGGAAGCCGAGCCGGTCCCCATAGGCATTGCCGAGGAAGAACAGGGCGAGCGGCCCGAGTTCGAGGGCGAGCTTGAGCAGGGGAGGGAGGCGCTTTTCGTCGGTCATGCGTTTCCTCTTAGCGCATCGTGCGGAAAAGTGGACCCGGTTTTCCGCAAAACGATGCGCCAGTTAAGGAGACGAGCATCGGATCAAGCCTAAAAGTGCATTCCACTTTTAGGTCCGATGCTCAAGCCCGGCAATGGCTTTTGCGAAATCCCGTGCGGTGAAAGGCTCCAGGTCCTCGACGCCTTCGCCGACCCCGATGAAATGCACGGGCAGGCGGAATTTCTCCGCGAGCGCCACCAGGATGCCGCCGCGGGCGGTGCCGTCGAGCTTGGTCATCACGAGGCCGGTCACGCCCGCGGCCTTCTGGAACAGCTCGACCTGGCTGATGGCGTTCTGGCCGACCGTCGCGTCGAGCACGAGGAGGGTGGCATGCGGGGCGCTCGGGTCGAACTTCTTCACCACGCGCACGATCTTCTCGAGCTCGGCCATGAGACCGGCCTTGTTCTGCAGGCGGCCCGCCGTGTCGATGAGGAGCACGTCGGACCCGTTGGCCTTGGCCTCCTGCAGCGCGTCATAGGCCAGGCCCGCCGCGTCGGCGCCCTGCTCCCGCGCCAGCACCGGCGCGCCGACCCGCTCGCCCCAGACCTTCAGCTGCTCGATGGCGGCGGCCCGGAAGGTGTCGCCGGCGGCCAGCATGACCTTCAGGCCCTGCTGGCGGAATTTCTGGGACAGCTTGCCGATGGTGGTGGTCTTGCCCGCGCCGTTCACGCCGACCATGAGGATCACGAAGGGCTTCTTCGAGGAGTCGACCGCCAGCGCCTGGGCGACGGGCTGGAGCGTCTTCTCCACCTCGCCGGCCAGGATGGCCTTCACCTCCTGGGGCGAGATCTCCTTGTTGTACCGACCCGATGCGATCGCCTCCGTGATCCGCATGGCGGTCGGCACGCCGAGATCGGCCTGGACCAGGGCGTCCTCCAGCTCTTCGAGCGTGGCGTCGTCGAGCTTGCGCTTGGTGAAGAGGCCGGTCACGCTCTCCGACAGGGACGAGGAGGTGCGGCGCATGCCCTCCGTCAGGCGCTGCCACCAGCCGCGCGCCGCGGCGGGCTTTGCTTCCGGAACAGGCGAGGGAAGCACTTCGGCGGGCGCAGGTTCGGGGGCCGGCAGGTCCGCGGCGGTGAGGTCCACGGCCTGGACGTCGGGGCGCAGTTCGGGGCCCGCCTCGGTCACGATGCGCGGCAGCGGTTCCTGCGGGTTGGTGCCCTCGGGTTCCAGCCCCTCCACGGGCTGAAGATCGGCCCCGGTCAGCTCCGGGACCGTCTTGTTTTCCTCCGGCGTGTCGGGGGAGGCCTCGGTCACGGTCGGCGGAGCGGCCGTGAGATCGTCCGCGGCCGTGGCGGGCGGAGACGGCATCGCGTCCGGCAGGCCGCCGGCCTGCGGCATCTCCGGCGTTGGCGCCGGCTCGGGCGTGGCAGGGGTTTCAGCCTTGCGCCCGAAGAGGCGGGAGAAAAATCCGGGCTTGTCAGGCTTGGTTTCGGCCATGGGTGTCGCTTTGCCTCGTGAACGCTGTGCTTGATTTAACGCTCGGGCCTCGATAGCGCATCGTGCGGAAAAGTGGGAACCGGTTTTCCACTCTCAACGATGCGCTGTCATTAAGCGTAAGCATCGGATGAATCCCGAAAGTGGGTTCCACTTTCGGGCCCGATGCTCTAGCCGAGGCGTCATGAATGCGGAAGAGATAGTAAGCCGATTGCTCTATCGCGATGCCCTGATGCTCGTGATCGACAAGCCCGCCGGCCTGCCGGTGCATCCCGGCCCCAAGGGCGGCGAGACCCTGTTTCATCATCTCGACGCCTTCCGCTTCGGTTTGCCGCGCCGCCCGGAGGCCGCGCACCGCCTCGACCGGGATACCTCCGGGTGCCTCGTGCTGGGCCGCCATCCCAAGGCCATCGCGCGGCTGAACGAGCTCTTTCGCCGGAACGAGGTCGACAAGGTCTACTGGGCCGTGGTCGAGGGCGGGCCGGAAGCCGACGAGGGCGAGATCGACTTGGCCCTCGCGCCGAAATCGCCCGACCGCGGCTGGTGGATGAAGGTGGATCCGAAGGGCCAGCCCTCATTAACGAAGTGGCGGGTGCTGGGGCGGGCGGAGGGGCTCACCCTCCTCGAACTGCGCCCCGTCACCGGCCGTACCCATCAGCTGAGGGTCCATTGTGCGGCGATGAACTTCCCGATCCTGGGCGATTCGATCTACGGCACGGCGCCGCGCTTCAACGGCCCGGGCCTGCACCTGCACGCGCGTAGTGTCACGGTCCCGCTTTATCCGAAGAAGGACCCGATCCTCGTGGAAGCGCCGGTGCCGGAGCATATGCAGGAGCTTATGCATCTCTTCGGAATGTGATAATGTTTGAAAATGGGTGCGTTTAACTACGTTGTCTTCGAGGCTGTTTGTCCCTGCTGTAAACGAACAGCTTCTATCGAAGCACAGTGCCATGTTGCGTCCTCATACGGAGGCGACATCAGCGGCCGCTTTCATGATCGCTGCTATGTTCTTGGCTCCCAAATGGCATGGTGGAGACCAGACCAAGACGGGTATGGCGATTGGAAGGCCGACAGCTGTCTCGTCATTGAAGGAGATCAACAGGTCGTCGAGGGTTGTTACGCGCAGTGCAATTTATGCCAGGCCGAGCTGTTCGCCGCGATACGTTTCCGGGATTGCAAGCCTATAGAAGTCGTTGAGCTTGGCCCTGAGGCGAACTGGCCCACGGGGATTCCACGCTGACCGAGCAGCAATAGCAACGGCTCACGCCGCCAGCAATTCCTTGCCGTCGTGGCCCGCGATGGTGACCGGCACGATTTCGCCGGGTGTCACGGGCCTGTCGAAGCGCACGAGCGTAAAGCCTTCCGTGCGGCCGAGCTGGTTCGTCTCGATCAGCACGTTGCGTTTCGCCCCCACTTCCGCGCCGAGATGCTTCAGCAGGGCGGCCTCGCCCTTTTCGCGGAGCCTGCGCGCCCGGTCCTTCACCACGTCGCGGGCCACCTGCGGCATGCGCGCGGCGGGCGTGCCGGGGCGCGGCGAGAAGGGGAAGACGTGGAGATGGGTCAGGCCGCATTCCTCAACGATGTCGAGGGAGCGCGAGAACATCTCCTCGGTCTCGGTCGGAAAGCCCGCGATGATGTCGGCGCCGAACACCATGTCGGGGCGCAGCCGCTTCACCTCTTCGCAGAAGGCGATGGCGTCCCTGCGCAGGTGGCGGCGCTTCATGCGCTTGAGCACCATGTCGTCGCCGGCCTGGAGCGAGAGATGCAGATGCGGCATCAGGCGGCTCTCGCCGGCGATCACGTCGAGGAGATCGTCATCCGCTTCCACCGAGTCGATGGACGAGATGCGAAGCCGCTCCAGTTCCGGCACGTGGCGCAGCAGGCTCTTCACCATGGTGCCGAGCTTCGGCTCGCCGGGCAGGTCCTTGCCGTAGCTGGTGATGTCGACGCCGGTGAGAACCACCTCGCGGGAGCCGTGCTCCACGAGGGTCCGCACTTGGCTCACCACGGCGCCCATGGGCACGGAGCGGGAATTGCCGCGGCCGTAAGGAATGATGCAGAAGGTGCAGCGATGGTCGCAGCCGTTCTGCACCTGCACGAAGGCGCGGGTGCGTCCGCGCATGCCGTCGATGAGATGCACGGCGGTCTCCTTCACCGCCATGATGTCGTTGACGAGAACCTTCTCGCTCGCGCCGAGGCCGAAATCGCGCAGGCCGGCCCAGGTCTCGGCCTTCATCTTCTCGTGGTTGCCGACGACCTGGGCAACCTCCGGCATGGCCGCGAAGGTCTCGGGCTCGACCTGAGCCGCGCAGCCCGTCACGACGATGCGCGCGCCGGGCTTCTCGCGGGCGAGCTTGCGGATCGACTGGCGCGCCTGGCGCGTCGCCTCAGCCGTCACCGCGCAGGTGTTGACGATCACGACCTCGCCCAGGCCCGCCTCTTCCGCATGGCGCTGCATGGCCTCCGACTCGTAGGTGTTGAGCCGGCAGCCGAAGGTGACGACTTCGACCGCCATCAGGCCACCTCGGTGAACAGCGAGGGCGAGAAGGTGCCCTCGTGCTCCAGCTCGGTCGGGCCGGTCATGAGCACGTGGCCGTCGCTCTCGCGCCACTCGACGATGAGGTCGCCGCCGGGGAGCGACACCACGGCCCTGCGGCCGGTGAGCTCCTTGCGCACGGCCGCCACCAGCGTGGCACAGGCGGCCGAGCCGCAGGCGCGGGTCGCGCCGGCGCCGCGCTCCCAGACGCGCAGGACGATGTGCTCGGGGCTGGTGACCTGGGCGAACGAGATGTTGGCCCGCTCCGGGAAGACCGGATCGTGCTCGAATGCCGGCCCGATGGCGGCGAGGTCATAGGCTCCCGCGTCCTCGACCCAGAAGATGGCGTGCGGGTTGCCCATGCTGACCGCGGAAGGGCCCTTAAGCTCGGGCGCCTCGGGCAGCGTGGTATCGACGGCGATCGTGCGGGTGTCCGGATAGGGATCGCGCAGGGGAATCTCGTTCCAGGCAAGCCGCGGCGGGCCCATGTCCACAGTGAAGACCGTCTCTGACAGGCGCTCCACCGGCAGCAGGCCGGCCTTGGTCTCGAGCACGAGGTCGCCCTCGACGGGGCGGCTCATGACCGGATCGGCCGTCATCGCCCAGGCGACGCAGCGGGTGCCGTTGCCGCAGGCGCCGGATTCCGAGCCGTCCGTGTTGTAGATGCGCATATAGGCGTCGGTGCCCGGCGTCACGGGATCGTGCAGCACCATGAGCTGGTCGAAGCGCGAGCGCGGGTCGGCCGCGATGGCGCGCGCCTCCGCCGCGCTCACGCGATGGGCGGAGCCGCGCAGGTCCAGCACGGTGATCTCGTTGCCGAGACCGTTCATTTTCAGGAAGCGGCTGTTCGAAAGGGCGTTCATGCGGGCGTATATGGCTTAAAATGCCGGAAACCGCGAGAGGGATCGCGGCATCGTGCGGCAATATCGTCTAAAAGATCCGCACGATCCGGGGGATGCTGGTTGCGATGATGAGCAGGCCCACTGCGACCATCAGGGGCCGGGTCGGCACCCGGCTGACCACGAAGCCGCCGAGGGGAGCGGCCAGGACGCCGCCGACGATCAGGCCCGTCGCCGAGCTCAGCTCCGACCAGCCCAGGTTCAGGATGAAGGTCGCGGAGATCACCGTGGTAACGAGAAACTCCGTCAGGTTGGTGGAGCCGATCACCTGCCGGGGGGCGTGGCCCCGCCCGATCAGGGAGCTCGTGACGATCGGCCCCCAGCCGCCCCCGCCCATGGCGTCGAGGAGGCCGCCGCCGCCGCCGATCCACGGCACCATCCAGTCCCGCATCTGCCGAGGCCAGAGCGGGCGGAAGGCCTTGAAGACGATATAGAGGCCGATCGCCATGAGATAGGCCGAGACGAAGGGCTGGATCGTCTGCGCGTCGATATTGGCCAGGATGAAGGCCCCGGTGGCCCCGCCGATCATGCCGGCCGGCGCCAGGCGGGCCACGAGACCCCAGTTCACGTTGCGGTGGATCACATGCGAGGCGCCCGAGGCCGCCGTGGTGAAGATTTCCGTCACATGGGTCACGGCACTGGCCGTCGCCGGGGGCACGCCGAAGGCCAGAAGACTCGTGGTCGAGAGCACGCCGAAGGCCATGCCGAGCGCCCCGTCGACGAGCTGGGCTCCGAAGCCGATCAACGCGAAAATCAGAAAATCTTCCATTCCGGGACGGCCTCAACGGGATGACGACAGCTTGAGCATAGGCCAGGCGCTGGACGTTGGGAGAGGGTTTCGAGCCCCGGGCCAGAGGATTTCCTGTGCATCCCATGTATGGGGGGCCTGCTGCAATCCGTCCTCCACAGGGCGCAAGCATCGGACCCAAAAGTGGACTTGCACTTTTGGGATCCAATCCGATGCTCACTTTCTTAAGCGGCGCATCGTTCAGGCCGAAAACCGGAACCACTTTTCCGCGCGATGCGCCAGCAGGTGCCCTCGCGGCTGCAACAAAACCCCCCTATGGTGCTGCTCCATCTCCCTTCGTGATTCGCGGGTAGGCGTCCTTCTCATGCGGCTGCGCTCCTCAGGTCTTCTTCTCGTTCTCGCCCTCTGCTCGGGCGTCGCCCTCGCGCAGACGCCTCCGGCCGCCCCCGAGGCTCCGGCGACGCCGGCCGCGCCTCAGCCCGTGCCGCAGGCGCAGGGCGCCCCGAGCCCGGCTC
>JAEWKH010000061.1 GCA_023386155.1 Pseudomonadota bacterium | reverse complement strand
CGTCAGCGCTTTTGAGCCGAGCTTGCGGCCGATCTCGATGCACTCGATGTTATGCTCGACCGCCTGCCGGCGCGGCGCCGCGTCCGCGTGCGAGAGCGAGCCGTACTTGTAGGAATGCTCCTGCTGCGGCGCGTCGGAGAAGGTGTTGGAGTTCATGGCGTCGAAGCCGAGCCCCAGCGCGTCGCCATGCGCCTTGAGCCGCCTCGGATCGTCGACCTTGTCCCAGGGAATGTGCAGCGAGACGGTCGGCGTCGCGCGGGTAAGCTGGTGGATCACGGCACAGTCGTCGAGCTTGTCGAAGATGTTGCGCGGCTCTCCGATGCCGGGAAACCGTGCGAACCTCGTGCCGCCCGTGCCGACGCCCCAGGAGGGGACCGCCACGAAGAACTGCGCGACCTTGCCGGTGACGGCCTCGATGTCGATGCCGTCCCGCGCGAGCCTGGCGCCCAGGGCATCGTAATCCGCCCGCAAATCGCCCATCCGCTTCTCGTTGTCGGCGGCGACGATTTCTGGCGTCATTCTCTGTCCGGTCATGGCGTCCTCCCTGGGCAGGTCTTATCGCGTGAACGACGTCGCGTTGCCGGCATCCACATTGATGATGTTGCCGGTCGATTTCGCCGAAAGGTCGGAAGCGAGGAAGTAGATGGCCTCGGCGATGTCTTCCGGGAAAACGTTCAGCTTCAGCAGGGAGCGCTTGCGGTAATGCTCCTCCAGCTCGTCGACGGCGAGTTTCGACGAGGCCGCGCGCTGCTCGCGCCATTCGCCGGTCCAGATCTTGGAACCGCGCAGCACCGCGTCCGGATTGACCGTGTTCACGCGGATGCCGGCCTCCGCCCCCTCCAGCGCCAGGCAGCGGGCGAGGTGGATCTCCGCCGCCTTGGCGGTGCAATAGGCCGACGCGTTGGGCGAGGAGGCGAGGCCGTTCTTCGACGAGACGAAGACCACGTTGCCGCCGAGCTTCTGGCGCCGGAACAGGCGGAAGGCCTCCCGCGAGACGAGGAAATAGCCCGTCGCGAGAATGTCGATGTTGCGGTTCCACATGGCCAGATCGGTCTCCTCCACGGGAGCCGAGGAGGCGATGCCGGCGTTGGACACCAGGATGTCGATGCCGCCGAACTCGACGCTGGCCTCGACGAAGGAGGACAGGACGTCCGGCTCGCTCGTGACGTCGAGCGTCACGCCGCGCACCGAGTCCTGTCCGAAGCGCTTGGAGAAATCATCGACCGTCGCGGTCAGCGATTCCCGATCGATGTCGGCGAGCACCACGCAGGCGCCTTCGCCCGCCAGCCGCTCGGCCGTGGCGCGGCCGATGCCGCCGGCGCCGCCGGTGATGAACGCCACGCGCCCGGCGAGGCTCTTCGGCTTCGGCATGCGCTGGAGCTTGGCTTCCTCGAGCAGCCAGTATTCGATGTCGAAGGCCTCCTGCTCGGGAAGGCCCTGGTACTCGGATACCGAGGAGGCGCCGCGCATCACGTTGATGGCATTGACGTAGAACTCGCTCGCGATGCGCGCGGTCGCCTTGTCGCGGGCGAACGACAGCATGCCGATTCCGGGGATCAGGAAGATCACCGGATTGGGATCGCGCATCTTCGGGCTGTCGTCGTGCCTGCACTGCTCGTAATAGCGCGTGTAATCGGCCCGATAGGCATCGAGCGCCGCATCGAGTCCGGCGAGCACCGCATCGACGTCCGGCGCCTTCGGGTCGAAGTCGAGGACGAGCGGGCGGATCTTCGTGCGCAGGAAATGGTCGGGACAGCTCGTGCCGAGCCGGGCGAGGGGCTTCAGGTCCGCCGAGTTGACGAATTCGAGCACCGCGTCCTGGTCGTCGAAATGACCGAGCTTGCGCTCCGCCTGGCCGATCCTGCCGCGGATCTCCGGCATCAGGCGCGCCGCAACCTTGCGGCGCTCGTCGCGGGAAAGGCTCTCTGTCACGGCGCCGCCGAAAGCCGGCTTGCCTGCCGTCTTCTCCGCGAACCAGCGGATGGCCCGATTGATGATGCGAAGGGTGAGCGCGTAGCATTCCTTGGCGTCGTCGGCCCAGGTGAAGAGGCCATGGCTTTCGAGCACCACGCCTTTGGCGTTGGGATTGGCCTTGGCGAAGCCTTCGAGGTCGAGGCCCAGCTGGAAGCCGGGCCGGCGCCAGGGCAGCCAGCCGATCTCGTCGCCGAAGATCTCGCGCGTCAGCTCGCGGGAGTTCCTGGATGCGGCGATTGCGATGATCGCATCGGGATGCATGTGATCGACATGCTTGTACGGGAGGAAGCCGTGCAGCGGCGTGTCGATCGAGGCGGCGCGCGTGTTGAGGTTGAAGGTGGCGTGGGGCAGGAAGCCGACCATGCGGTCCTCGTCCTCGACGCCTCTGTAGAGGTTCTTCAGCGAGCGCAGCTTGTCCATGTAGAGCGTGGCGAAGCCGTCGAGCTTGATGGTGCCCACGTCGCCACCTGAGCCCTTGACCCAGAGCACCTCGACCTTCTCGCCCGTCAGAGGGTCTGTCTCGATCACCTTGGCCGAGGTGTTGCCACCGCCGTAATTGGTGATCCGCTTGTCGGCACCGAGCAGGTTGGAGCGGTAGAGCAGCAGGCCCGGCTCGTCGAGGGTGGCGGCCTTCGCGTCGTCCCAATGGTTGTCGAGGAGTTTGACGGCCTGGGTCGCGGTGTCCACGGGATCCTCCTGTCCGGTCGTGAGGGCGCATGCCCCGGATTTGAGCCGAAGGGTGGCGGGGGCCTCCCTTGTTGTCAACCTAAAACGATCAAGTACGATCAATAACGATCATGATACGAAGGTGGTATGGCAATATTGATTGACTGTGATCGGTTGTGTGCGCAGTCTAAGCGTCAACTTGCGTGAACCTGAAAGGTGCTCGATCCTCCGATTAGTCCCAGCCGCCTTGTTGAGGAACCATGCACGAACGTGAAAGGCACCGGATCATCCTGAGCGCCGTCCAGGAGAAGCCGGTCGCGACAGTCCAGGATCTCGTGGAGCTGACATCCGCGTCCGAGGCCACGATCCGCCGCGATATCGCGGCCCTCCACGTTCAGGGGCGCCTGCGCCGCGTGCGCGGCGGAGCGGAGGCGCTCCATCCGGCCCAGATCGGGAGCCTCGCGGCCAAGCCGTTCCGCGTGTCGGAAGGCGAGAACATCGCCAAGAAGCGGGCCATCGCCCGGGAGGCGGTGGCGCTGTGCACGGAGGGCGACGCCATCATCATCAATGGCGGCACCACGACCTTCCAGATGGTGCATTACCTGACCGGCCGGCGGCTGCAGGTGTTCACGAACTCGTTCGCCATCGCCGAGCATCTCGTGAAGCACTCGAAGAACCAGGTGATGCTGCCGGGCGGCTCGATCTATCGCGACCAGAGCATCATTCTCTCGCCGTTCGAGAACGACGTGACGCGCAATTTCTATGCCCGCCGCATGTTCATGGGCGCCCAGGGCGTCGGCGCGCTCGGCGTGATGGAACAGGACGCGCTGATCATCCAGGCCGAGCAGAAGCTGATCAGTCAGGCCGACGAACTGGTCCTGATGGTGGATTCCACCAAGTTCCAGCGCCGCTCGAGCCTCATTCTCTGTCCCCTCGATCGGGTCTCCACACTGATTACCGACGACGCCATCCCGGATTCGGCCAGGACCATGATCGAGAATGCGGGAATCAAGCTGATCATCGCCGCAACGACGGCAGCCGATCAGTCTGCGGAATCCTCATCGGCGGCCTGAGAGCTGCCGGGAGGTGCTTTGAAAAACGGGAGGAAGAACATGAAATTATTCGCGAAGCTTGCCCTCGGCACGGCATTGGGTCTGGCTCTCTTCGCCGGCCCGGCGAGTGCGCAGACCATGAAGATCGGCCTCGTGGCGAAATCGCTCGGCAACGGCTTCTTCGAGGCGGCCAACAAGGGCGCCCAGGAAGCCGCGAAGGAACTCGGCGGCGTCGAGGTGATCTATACGGGACCGACCACCACCACCGCCGAGGGGCAGATCGAGGTCATCAATGCCCTCATCGCCCAGCGCGTCGATGCGATCGCGATCTCGGCCAACGATCCCGATGCCGTCGTGCCGGCCCTGAAGCGGGCCGCGCAGCGCGGCATCAAGGTGATCTCCTGGGATTCCGCCGTCGGCAAGGACGGGCGGATCCTGCATCTCAACCCGTCGTCGAACGAGCTGATCGGCAACATGTGCCTGAAGCTCGCGGCGTCCCATCTTCCCGACGGCAAGGGCGATTTCGCGATCCTGTCGGCGACCTCCACGTCGACGAACCAGAACACCTGGATCGCCGAGATGAAGAAGCTGCTCCCGAAATATCCCGGCCTGAACCTCGTCACGACGGTCTACGGAGACGATCTGGCGGACAAGAGCTACCGCGAGGCTCAGGGCCTTTTGAAGTCCCACCCGAACGTGAAGGTCATCGTTGCTCCGACCACGGTCGGCGTGCTCGCCGCCTCGCAGGTGGTGAAGGATGCCGGCAAGATCGGGCAGGTCTACGTGACGGGCCTCGGGCTTCCGTCCGAGATGGCCGGAGCCGTCCACTCCGGCGCGACGAAGGAATTCGCGATCTGGAACCCGATCGATCTCGGCTATTCCGCCACGCAGATCGCCTATCGACTCGTCAAGGGCGAAACCGACGGCAAGCCCGGCGCGGAGATCAATGCCGGGCGCATGGGCAAGATCAAGATCGGCGACACCGGCGAGGCCGCGATGGCCGATCCCTTCGTCTACGACAAGAAGAACGTCGACGAGTTCGCCAAGATCTTCTGAGATCCTAAGGCCACTCGGAGCGAGGGCGCGGCTGTCCGCGCCCTCCTTGTACTCATCGGCACTTGGCAGGATTCCCATGTCCGTGGTTCAGGCGGTTCACGAGGTCCAGACTCCGCTTTTGGAGATGCGCGGCATTTCCAAGGCGTTCCCGGGGGTCAAGGCGCTCGATCATGTGGACGTCGCGCTCCATCCGGGAACGGTAACGGCGCTGATCGGCGAGAATGGCGCCGGCAAGTCGACGCTCGTCAAGATCCTCACCGGGATCTACCAGCCCGATGGCGGCGAGATCGTCGTCGATGGCGCCCCGGTGCGCTTCGCGAATGCCGAGGCGGCGATCCGCAGCGGCATCACGGCGATCCACCAGGAAACCGTGCTGTTCGACGAGCTTTCCGTCGCCGAGAACATCTTTCTCGGCCACGCGCCTCGGAACCGGCTGGGGCTCGTCAACTGGGGCGCCATGAACGCGCGCGCCGCGGCCCTTCTCACCTCCATCGACGCGCCGATCAGCCCCTATGCCCGGCTGAAGGACCTCTCGATCGCGCATCGCCATCTGGTCGCCATCGCGCGCGCGCTGTCCGTCGAGGCTCGCGTGGTCATTATGGACGAACCGACCGCCGCGCTCTCCTACAAGGAGGTTGAGGACCTTTTCCGGATCATCGAACGACTGAAGAGGCAGGGCAAGGCGATCCTCTTCATCAGTCACAAGTTCGAGGAGGTCTACCAGATCGCCGAACGGTTCGTAGTGTTCCGCGACGGTCGCTCCATCGGGTCCGGCCTGCTGGCGCAGACCGGGCAGGACGAGATCGTGCGCATGATGGTCGGTCGCTCCGTCGATCATGTCTTCCCGAAGGTCGATGTGGCGATCGGGAATACGGTTCTGAAGGTCGCGGGCTATTCGCACCCGACGGAGTTCGACGACATCTCCATCGAGCTGCGGCGCGGCGAGATCTTGGGGCTCTACGGATTGGTCGGGGCAGGGCGCTCGGAGTTCTGCCAGGCCCTGTTCGGCATCACCCGGCCAAGCGCGGGCAGCCTGGAGCTGGAAGGACGCCGGGTCGTCATCCGGTCTCCTGCCGATGCCATCGCGGCCGGCATCGTCTACGTGCCCGAGGAACGCGGCCGCCATGGCGCCGTGCTGCAGATGCCGATCTTCCAGAACATCTCCATGGCGACGCTGGGCAGGACCACCAGGGCCGGATTCCTGCGCGAGGCGGAGGAGTTCGCCCTGGCCAGACAATACGCCGAGCGGCTCGATCTTCGCGCCGCGGCGCTCTCGGTTCCTGTCGGAACCCTCTCAGGCGGCAATCAGCAGAAGGTCGTGATCGGAAAGTGGCTCGCCGCCAAGCCGAAGGTCATCGTCCTGGATGAGCCGACCAAAGGCATCGACATCGGCTCCAAGGCGGCGGTGCATGCCTTCATGAGCGAACTCGCAGGCGAGGGGCTGAGCGTGATCATGGTCTCGTCCGAGCTGCCCGAGGTCCTGGGGATGTCAGACCGCGTGATGGTGATGCGCGAGGGACGAACGGCCGGCCTGTGGGAGCGCGACGGGCTCGATGCCGAGACCCTCGTGAGAGCAGCCACTGGCAATGTTTGACCTAGCAGGGCAAGGAATCCGGAACCGACGATGAGCCGAATCCTGAAATATCGTGAACTCCTGCTGGTGGCGATCATCGCCGTCCTGATTGCGATCTTCTCCGCACGTGCGCCGGGTTTCGCCTCGCCGGAGAGCCTTGCCAACATCTTCAACGACACGTCCATTCTGATGATCCTGGCGCTCGGCCAGATGGCCGTGATCCTCACCAGGTCCATCGACCTGTCTGTCGCCGCGAACCTGTCGTTTACCGGCATGGCCATCGCCATGACGAACGCAGCCTTTCCGCAGATCCCGCTGCCGCTTCTCATCCTGATGGCGATCGTCATCGGGGCTTTCCTGGGGGCCATCAACGGCCTCATGGTCTGGAAGATCGGCATCCCCTCCATCGTGGCGACGCTCGGCACCCTCACGATCTACCGCGGCATGGCCTTCGTTCTCTCCGGAGGGGCCTGGGTCAACCAGACCCAGATGACTCCCGCCTTCCTCAACACGCCGCGGGTGTCCGTGCTCGGACTTCCCCTGCTCGGATGGACCGCGATCCTCGTGATCGCGATCATCGCTCTCGTCTTCACGCGCACGGTCTTCGGGCGCGCGCTCTACGCGGCGGGCGGCAATCCGACGGCGGCGCTCTATGCCGGGATCGATGTCGGGCGCACGCGCTTCTTCGCCTTCATGCTGTCGGGCGCCCTGGCGGGTCTGTGCGGCTATCTCTGGGTCTCCCGCTATGCGGTCGCCTATGTGGATATCGCCGCGGGGTTCGAGCTCGATACGGTCGCGGCATGCGTGATCGGCGGCATCTCGACGCTCGGGGGCATCGGGTCCGTCGGAGGAGCCGTTCTGGGCGCGCTGTTCCTCGGCGTGATCAAGAACGCTTTGCCGGTGATCAACATCTCTCCGTTCTGGCAGATGGCGATTTCCGGTTTCGTGATCATCGTCGCGGTTCTGTTCAATGCGCGGCAGGAGAAGCGGAAGGGCCGCCTCATTCTTCGTGATGCCGTCGAGCGCCGTCCGACCGTGGCCGGCGCGCCCGCCGAAGGAGCCGCCGCATGAGCACGCTTACCCTCGAGAAGCAGCCGGCGCGGCACATCCCCGACAGGCTCTCGACCCCGGCCGGGCGGATTCTCGGCAGCTGGGAGACGCTGCTCGCCGCCGTCGCCATCGCGATCTTCATCGCAAACTCGTTTGCCTCCCCGCACTTCCTCGATCCGTGGAACCTGTCGGACGCGACATACAATTTCACCGAGAAGGCGATGATCGCCTTTGCGATGACGCTTCTGATCATCTCAGGCGAGATCGATCTTTCGGTGGCGGCCGTCATCGCGCTGGCTTCGACCGCCATGGGAGCGGCCGCGCAGGCAGGCTTTCAGACCCCGGCCCTCGTTGGGATCGGCCTCGGAGTCGGATTGCTCTGCGGCGCCTTCAACGGTGTCCTGGTGGCGCGCATCGGGCTTCCGTCCATCGTGGTGACCATCGGCACCATGAGCCTGTTCCGCGGCATCGCGCAGATCGTCCTCGGCGATCAGGCCTATGGCGGCTATCCGTCGAGCTTTGCGTGGTTCGGTCAGGGCTACATGTCGGATTTCTCCTGGTGGCCCACGCTGCCGGGATTCGAGGTCGTCACCTTCGAGATGGTGGCCTTCGTCGTTTTCGCTCTCGCCTTCGGCATTCTGCTCCACTGGACCGCCTTCGGGCGCCGGATCTACGCCATCGGCAACAATGCCTTTGCGGCGCAGTTCTCCGGCATCCCGGTGCAACGGACCAAGTTCATCCTCTTCCTGATGACGGGCCTCATGAGCGGGTTTGCCGCTATCTGCCTGACGTCGCGGTTGGGCTCGACGCGCCACACCATCGCGGCTGGATGGGAGCTCGAGGTCGTCACCATGGCGGTGCTCGGCGGCGTCAGCATCCTCGGCGGCTCGGGCTCCATTCCGGGCGTCGTCCTGGCCGCCCTCGTCATGGGACTCGTGACCTTCGGCCTCGGGCTTCTCAACGTTCCCGGCATCGTCATGTCGATCTTCATCGGCCTGCTGCTGATCCTCGTCATCGCCTTGCCGATCGTCGTCCGTCGCATCCGTTCAAAGGCCGCAGCATGAGCGCAAAGGAAAAAGTCGCCTTCAAGATGCAGCTCAATCCCGGCATGGAGGAGGAGTATCGCCGCCGCCATGACGCGATCTGGCCGGAGCTCGTCGAACTCCTGAAGGAGACGGGCATCGAGGATTACTCCATCCATCTCGACCGGGAGACGGGCATATTGTTCGGGGTGCTGTGGCGCAGGACGGATCACCGCATGGTGGATCTGCCGAGCCATCCGGTGATGAAGCGATGGTGGGCCCACATGGCCGACATCATGGCGACGAACCCCGACAACTCGCCGGTCGATAAGCCGCTCGTCACCGTCTTCCATATGGCATGATCCCATGAATGTCGCAGTGCTCGATGTCGGCAAGACCAATGTGAAAGCCGTTATCGTGGATGCCGGGAAGAGGCTTGAGGTCGCTGCCCGCGCGCGTCCCAACAGGGTGCTGAGCGACGGGCCTTACCCGCATTTCGACGTGGACGGGATCTTCACGTTCTTCCTGGATTCCCTGAAGGAGCTCAACGGGGAATTCGGGTTCGAGGCCATTTCGGTCACCGCTCACGGGGCGAGCGGAGCGCTGCTGGGAGAGACAGCGCTGGCGCTGCCCGTTCTCGATTACGAGTTCCGTTATCCGGCGGAGATCGTGGCCGCCTATGACGCAATCAGACCATCCTTTTTGGAGACGTTCTCGCCACGCCTGCCCGGAGGACTCAATCTCGGAGCGCAGGTCCACTATCAGAAAGCGACATTTCCGGAAGCCTTCAGGAAAGTGCGGACCATCGTCACCTACCCGCAATATTGGGGTTGGAGGCTGACAGGAAACGCTGCCACCGAGGTCACGTCCCTGGGCTGCCATACCGATCTCTGGAGGCCGAGGCTGGGTGGCTTCTCCTCCCTCGTCGAGAGGCTCGGGATCGCCGACAAGCTGGCCCCTGTTCGGAAGCCGTCCGATCGTCTTGGCTATGTGACGGAGGAGATTGCCGCAAAGATCGGACTTGCCCGGCCTGTGCCGGTTCATTGCGGCATTCACGACTCGAACGCTTCGCTCCTCCCTCATCTCGCCCGGCACGAAGCTCCGTTTGCCGTGGTCTCGACAGGCACATGGGTCGTGACCTTCGCAGTCGGCGGCGACCTCGATCATCTCGATGAAAATCGTGACACCCTCGCCAATGTGGACGCCCTCGGCCGTGCCGTTCCGTCCGCTCGCTTCATGGGAGGACGCGAGTTCGAACTGCTGACAAAAGGGCAGGGGATGGCGACACCGGAAGCCCTCCGCCGTGTCGTGGAGGAGCGGATCCTCCTGACGCCGAGCGTCGTGCCGGGATGCGGCCCGTTCCCCGGTGCCGAGCACCGGGTCGTCAATGCCTCGCATGCATTGGACGTGGACGAAACCTATGTCGCGGCCTCGCTCTACGCCGCTCTCATGACGAAGGCCTGCCTCGACCTGACCCGCGCGGCAGGCCCCGTCATTGTGGAAGGACCTTTCGCACGCAACGCCCTTTACGGAGAGGCCCTGTCGCAGGCAACCGGACGCCGCGTCGTCTCCGTTTCCAGTTCCACCGGAACGAGTGTCGGTGCGGCTCTTCTGGCGCTTGGCTCTTCGGTTCCGGCCTCATTGCAGGAAGGGCGGGAAACCGGCTCCTGCCAGCTTCCCGAAGGGTTCAGGCAATATTGCCGGGATTGGGAGCGCCGGGTTGGGGACGCGGTTCAGTCCTGATGCAGATGCGGAAATCCTGATCGCGTTCTCGTCGATGGCAGTATCGCCTTCGTCTGTGTGGAGCAGAAGCTGCTGCCTGCACCGCTTATTGAATTGTTAGATCGTTCGCAAAGTCTTAATCCGTTATAGCAAGTTGATCGGTTAACCTCACTCACAATTTGCCATATTGCAGCCGCACTGCGCCGCTTACCTTGAAGTATATCCAATCGTAACATTGGAAAAGCAGAACGGGTTGCTGATGAAGTTGGAACGAAAGAACCTAACGCTCGCCATGGATGCGGACAATATATTGTCTGAGCTTGAGCGCACGATGATTGCGTCTATCGCCCTGATGAAGCGCCTGCGCCGCGAAAAAAGACGGTCGACCCGGATCGAGCGCGCGACGGAAGAGCAGAGCGCGTAATCGACAAGAGGTCGATCCGGCCATAAGGCGAAGGCGCGGCCTGTCGCGCCTCACCACGAGGGTCCAGCCGGAACCTCGATGCGGGAACCGCGCCGATTGACGGGATTCGTGATGGGCGGTGTTCCGAAGCGGGTTCGATATTCCGTCGGGCATATCCCCGTGTGGCGCTTGAAGAGATCCCGGAAGAAGATCACGTCCTCATAGCCGACAGCCTGGCTCACCTCCTGGATGGTCTGCTGTCCATCCTCCAGGAGCCTCTTGGCCATGGTGACGCGGATCGTGTGGATGTAACTCAGGGGAGTATGCCCCGTCGCGTCCTTGAAGCGGCGGACGAAGTTGCGGGGGCTCATTCCCACGCGCGCGGCCATGGCATCCACTCCGATAGGCCGCCGATAATGCCTGTGCACCCAATCCTGCGCCCGTTGGATGCTTTCATCGTTGTGGTCCTTGCGCAGCATCACGTCCGCGAATGCGACCTGCCATGTGCGCGGCATCTCGATCAGCAAGGCCTTGGCGCATTCCAGGGCGATGTCGCGGCCAGCAAACCTCTCGACGAGATAAAGGCTCAGATCCGCGGCCGAGTTGATGCCTCCGCTGCAGGTGACATCTCCGGCATCGGTGATGAGGTAGTCCGGCTGCCAGTCCACATGGGGAAAGCGCTTGCGGTAGACATCGGCCAGTGCCCAATGGGTTGTTGCGCGCTTCCCATCGAGCAATCCTGCCTCCGCCAGCAGGGCCACGCCCGAGCAGACGCCGGCGATCCTTGCACCTGCACCGGCCCAGGTCTTCAGCCAGGGAACGATGGCTGCATTGCTCTCGATGACGGCATCGATGGAATAGCCCGTCTGCATCATTGTATCGAGCGGCAAACCGCCTGCCGGAACGAAGACGATGTCAGGCCGATCCATAGTCTCGACGGCACATGAGGGGAGGAGCGAAACCAGCTGATCCGTGACGGCGGGCCCGCCTCCGAGGGATGCTGTCGTGACGCGAAAACGTGGCTCCGGCACCCTGCCGCTCAGGAGATTCCAAAGGACTCCGGCATTGCGGAAGATCTCCATCGGAAGAAGCGCCGTCGAGGCGCATCCGCCATTCAGGAACAGAACGACCACATGGAGCATCGGCGTGTCTCCCTGGCAGTTTTGCCCCCTTACGTTGTCATGATCGCCTCTCCTGGGCAAGTAAACTCCAGGGCACAATGAAGCTGAGTCCGCTGCGTCGCTGCACGGCGCCGGAAGTTCGCGCCCGCGTGCGCTCACTCTGCCATCAACCTGGGAATCTGTGCTCATGACGACCTTCATCGCCCATCGCTGCCCTCTCTCGGCGAGATCCGCTCTCCTCTCGGCAACGGCCGTCCTGGCAATCATTGCGGGAAGTGCCGTCGATGCGTGTCCGCTCGGAAGTCATGACAGCCCGCGCGTGCGGATGCTCCACGCCCTGCAGAATTCGGGCCAGCATGGTGCCGGTCACGATATGACCGTCGCGCAGCTCCAGTCGCAGCCGCAGCAGGCTCAGCCGAAGCGCACGGAACTCGGCGCCTACAGCCGCGACCTGCCGCGGGGAGCCGCGGCACCGCGCTCGGAGGAGAAGCCGCCCCTTTACGACAATCTGGGCCAACTCTCCTGGGCTGCGACCAGAGACCGGAACGGACAGGCTCAGGCCTATTTCGACCAGGGTTACCGGTTGGGCTGGGGCTTCAATCATGCGGAGGCGGCGCGCTCCTTCCGGGCCGCGCAGGAACTCGATCCAAGCTGCGCCATGTGCCTGTGGGGCGAGGCCTGGGTTCTCGGTCCGCATATCAACTACCCGATGGATGCCGACGCCAATGCACGCGCGCTCGTCGTGCTCGAGAAGGCGCGGAGTCTTGCGCCGGACGGCGACGACCTGCAGGTTGCGTTGGTAGAGGCATTGTCGAAGCGGCACTCGCCCGATCCCAATGCCGACCGGAAGGCCCTCGATCAGGCCTATGCGGACGCGATGGAGGCGGTGCAGGCCAGATTCCCGCAGAATGCCCATGTGGCGCTGCTCACGGCGGATGCGCTCATGAATCTCACGCCATGGGATTACTGGGCGGACGGCGGAAAGACCCCGAAGGGGAAGACCGAGAAGATCGTCGCGCTGATCGAGGGCGTTCTCGGAACGCGCCAGCTCGGGCCTTTGGAGGCAAATCCCAATCATCCCGGCGCCATCCACCTCTACATCCATGCGGTCGAATCGTCCGACCATCCGGAGCGGGCTGCGCCGCATGCGGAGCGGCTGGAAAAGCTGATCCCGGGCGCGGGACATCTCGTGCACATGCCGAGCCACATCTGGTATCGCCTCGGGCGCTGGCGCGAGAGCCTCGACGCCAATGTGCGCGCGGCGGCGGCCGATGAGGCGTTCCTGAAGCAGGGTTCGGCAAGCCTTCTCTATTCCGAGGCCTACTACGCCCACAACGTCCATTTCGTCATGGTCTCGGCTCTGACGGGAGGAGACGGGGGGACGGCGATCGATGCCGCCCGGAAGCTGTCGGGCATCGTCTCGGACCGGGCCAAGCGTGAAGTGCCGTGGACGCAGCCGATCGCCGCTGCGCCATACAACGCCCATGCTCTCTTCTCGAAGCCCGAGGATGTGCTGGCGCTTCCGAAGCCGCCGGGAGATTTCCCGTTCGTGGAATCCGCATGGCATTATGCCCGCGGCGTCGCTCTGGCCCGTCTCGGCCGCGCCGATGAAGCGCGCGCCGAAGCGGCCGCCATCGAGGCCCTGGCAAGAAGACCTGAGATCACGGCCTTGCCCGATGCAGGCGTGCCCGGACCGGATGTGCTGACCATTGCCGCGCGCGAGATCGAGGCCAGGATCGCGCAGGCCGCAGGAGACCAGGCAAAGGCCGCCACGCTGTTCGCGGAGGCGGCCGCCATCCAGGATCGGCTACCCTACATGGAGCCGCCCTACTGGTACTATCCGGTGCATCAGTCGCTCGGCGCGGCGCTGATGGCGCAGGGAAAAGCCGCGGAGGCGGAGGATGCCTTCCGCGCTGCGCTCCAGCGCTCGCCGAACAACGGCTGGGCTGCCGCGGGATTGCTTCTCGCCGCAAGGGCGCGTGGTGATCAGAAAACCGTCGAGGAAGCGCAGACGCTGATGCAGAAGAACTGGTTCGGCGCGAGCATGCCTGCCCCCGATCAGCTCTGATCTCGCAGCATGGAATGCCGATCATGAGGAAGAGCTCCGGTGAATCTCACCGGAGCCCTTGGATTCAGTTTCTCTTCCAGAACAAGACCGCGATCGAACCTGCCCGGCCACGGATCGATGTGGCGAATGGACCTTCGAGACTTCCGGATTCGAGTACCGAGCGCTCTGGCCCCGCCGCGTGGTAGAGGGCGTCGCTCAAAGCAAGCTCGACATGACGGAAGGCCGCCACTTCCATCAGCCGGCTTGCCACATTGACCGTATCGCCCGTCGCGGTGATGTGCTGATGGCTGTCGCCTCCGAGCCGCGATGCGATGATCTGCCCGTAATGGGCGCCGATCTTGAACCCTAGGTGCGATGCTGTCGCCTCCGGCAGCGACGCAAGCCAGGTCTCCATGCGCGTGCACAGGGCGACACAGGCCGTTAAGGCATGTCCGGCATCCTGCGGAGAAGGTTCCGGCAGTCCGAACAGGATCATCGCGCCATCGCCCATGAAGCTGGCGACGATGCCCGCGCTGCGCACGGCTTCCTGATCGACAAGCGCGTGGAAGCTCCGCAGAAGCTCGCGGACCTCGTCCAGGGGGAGGATCTCGGTCAACCCCGTGAACCCCGATAGATCGATGAAGATCACCGCAGCCTTCTGGTGGACGGGTTCCGTGAGAAACGCCGGATCATGCGTCAGCCGCGCGGCCAGGCTCGGGGGCTGGAAACCCAGCAAGGTTCTGCTCTGTATGCTGAGGCGCTCCGCCCGGCTGCGGTCGAGCCAGAGCTGCGCCGCGCCAAAGAGAATGACAGGAGGCGCTGCCGCTGCAAGAGGCAGCGCGGCACTGAGCCAGATGCCCTGGGTGAATGCCGCGATGGTGAACCCGATCCATAAGGTGAGGATGCCGGCGATCAGGGCCAACCCCCAGAGGCTGCGATGCCAAGCGAGAAGAAGAACGAAGAGGACCGGCAGGATGACAGCCACGACGGCATCGATGAGACGCACCTGCCGGTCCCTTACGAGCCCATCGCCGACCATCAGGTGGGCGATGGCTGTCGCCAGGGCCTCGACGCCTGGAAGAACAGGATCGAAGGGCGTCGGAAAGGTGTCGCCGCCGCCTGTCACCGTCGCGCCGATCACGACCACCTTGTCGCGAACGGCATCGTCTCCGGTCTTGCCGCTGAGGATCTGACTCGCGCTGATCGTGCGAACGGTTCCGCCCGGACCATAGAAGCGAAGAGGCAGAGCGTATCCTCTTTCGGTGCTGGTCGAGATGCCGTCGATATCGATGGCGTCCGGTCGAAGGACAGGATCGCGGCCCATGGCGATGGAGGCGGATCGCAGCGGAAAGGAGGGCAGGATCCGGCCTTCAGAGCGCAGGAGCAGGGGAACATGCCGCGGAACACCCGATGCATCCGTGGAAAGGTTGACGAAACCAAGAGCCGCGACGCTGGCCAGCGATTCAAGCGGGAGAAGCAGGTTCTGCGCGGCAGGGAGGTCCTGGAGATCGTCATCGACGGCCTCAGGCTGGCCTTGCGGGCCGCGCTTGAACAGGCCTGCCGCTGCAAGCACGCTGGGCGTTTCCCGGAGGGCATCCGCAAGCGCAAGATCGCCCTCCGCAGGGCCCGGATCGATGAACAGGATGTCGAGCGCGACCACTTTCGGCTTCATGTGCCCCAGCGCGGAAACCAGGCGAGCCATGGTGGCCCTGGGCAGGGGATAGGATCCGGTTTCACGGGCCGTCTGATCGTCGATGGCGATGATGGTGACCGCATCCGGGGCCGGACGCGGGCCCTGGATCAGAAACCGCAAATCGGTCAGGGGTGCCTCCAGGCGGTCGAGAACGGAGGGGTTGCCCTGCCAGTGCGGGAAAGCAAGCCCGGCACCCCAGAGGCCTGCCAGGAGCGCGGCGATCAGGGTTGAGGCGCGGTGCCGGCTCATGCGGAGGCTATCGGCCGAAGCGCGCCAGGAGAGCGGATGCGCGAATGGCGGGCCATCGTCGGACGACCAGAGGCGTCGTCCCCGGTTCCACATCGACGCCTTCCCCTGGGCCGAGAGAGACACTGGCGGTGCCACGGCTCGCACGCCTGACGGATACGCGTCCGGTCACCACGAAGACGGCCGTCTTGCCTCCGGCGACATCCACGGCCCAGCGGGTTCCGCGCACGGCTGCAATGGCCTGAGGGGTCATGACCTGAAAGCCCTGCCTGCCGGGGCGCGTCGGCGCATCGATGAGAAGGGCGCGGCTCCGCAGGCTGACCGCATCGGGCTGGCCGTCACCGTTACGGTCGACGATATGGTAGTCGCTGCCGGCTTCGGCCTCGATAGTCAGTCCGTCACGGCACCGCAGAACCTGCCTCTGGGGAGCCGTTGCAGTCTGCACCACGCATCCGACATTCTGCGCTTCGGCCTCCAGCGGAAAAAGGCAGGCGAGAAAAACAGTCAGCGTGGACCCCAAGGCCGCAGGGGCGCCCGTCGAACGGCTTGTCTGCTCCCACGCCATGATGCAACTCCGTCGCCAAAGGGCCGGCGTCATCCCGCAAGGGATATGGATTGCGGAGGGTTATACTATGGAGGCCATCGAAGTGCCAAGGAACCCGGCCCCGGCTCCGATCTATTCGCGCTGCGCGACGAAGAACAGGCGCGGGAAGCGCAGGAGGACCTTCCCATCCCGTTGAGCGGGATAAGCCTGTGCGATGGCCGCCTGGTACCGTTGCAGGTATTCGGAACGCTCCTCGGGCGGGAGCGGGTCGATATAGGGCTTCAGCCCCGTGCTCTTGAACCATTCGACGATTGCCGCGGCGCCGTGGAGAGGATGTACATAGGTCGTTTGCCAGATATCGACCGAGCATCCGGCCTGTCGCAGCCAGGCGTAATATTCCTCGAACGAGCCGAGCGTCTCTCTGGCCTCGGCGGCGGAGGATAGCTTCTCGGCCCAGGGGCCTTCCTGCGCAACCTGTTTCATGAGCCGGTGGGAGGGCTCGTTCAGATTGTTCGGCATCTGCACGGCAAGGCATCCTCCGTCCTTCAGGAACGAGACGAGGCGCTCGAGAAGGGCGGGATGATCGGGAAGCCATTGCAGGACCGCATTGGCGAAGATCAGATCGAAACGCTCGTCCGTCTGCCAGTTCGCGATGTCGACCTCTTCAAAGCGAAGATTCGGCAAGCGTTCCCGCGCCTTGGCAAGCATGCCGGGCGAGTTGTCGAGCCCGGTGATGCGCGCCGCCGGATAGCGCCTGGCGATCAACTCCGTGCTGTTGCCTGGGCCGCATCCGATATCGATGCAGTTCGTCGCGGCCACCAGGGGAACACGGCCGATCAGATCGATGGATGGACGGGTGCGCTCATCCTCGAACTTCATGTACTGCCCTGCATTCCAGTCAGCCACTGGGCGCTCCCTCGTTCCGGTCGGCAAAGCCGCATGATGCGATGGATACAGCATAGTTCATAAAGGCGGCGCGAAAACCCTCGGAAGACGTCCCATGCCTTTGCCAGAAGCAGGGGATGGCCTGAGCGGGACCCGGCCGGACTGCGATCCGGGTTTCCAGGACGCGGCCGTGGGAAGTCGTGCATTCACCGGGCGGGACATGTGACCTGCCAAGCTTCCATTCTGGACTTGGATCCGAGGCTCTCGCTTGGCTGGCGGCGTGAACTCGCCTCTCTGTCTGGCGTGCCGCATTTTTTTGACGGCAACCGCATCCACTTCGCCGAAAAATGCTCTAGCTCCAATCTCAGGCGACAGCCGGAGCGATCCGGCGTATATTCAAGGTACAGGTTACGGTTACGCGTGACCCCGTCGATACCGCACGCATGGCCGTGACTCTACTGCCAAGGTTCAGCCCTGGAGGAGCGATTATGGCCAATTTTCATGTTGTTGCCGGCGCAGGCGAAGCCCCGGCGCATCCCATCGTCAGAAAGATCACGCCTGCCGATCTGAAAGAAGCCCTGGCGAAGGGGTTCGATGATTTCTGGGCCATGCCGTCCCACTTGGTTTTCCTCGGGCTGATCTATCCGGTCGTCGGCGTCTGCCTTGCAGCGCTCACCTTCAGCAACAACGCGCTGCCTCTTCTCTATCCATTGGCCTCGGGCTTCGCGCTGATCGGCCCGTTCGCAGGCATCGGCCTTTACGAGATCAGCCGGCGGCGGGAGCTTGGCCTTCCGGTCTCGTGGCAGGATGCGTTCAATGTGCTGAAGTCTCCCTCGATCCCATCGATCGTCGCGCTCGGCGCCCTGCTGCTGGTTGTCTTCCTGACTTGGCTGACGACGGCTCGCCTTCTCTATCAATCGATCTTCGGCTACGCGGTGCCCACATCCTTCGCGGAACTCGTGAACCAGGTTCTCACGACGTCGGAGGGCATGCGATTGATCGTTCTCGGCAACATCCTCGGCTTCGTCTTCGCCGTGGCGGTGCTGAGTATCAGTGTGATCTCGTTTCCGCTTCTCCTCGACAGGGATGTCGGCGTGGCCGTTGCCGTTTATACCTCGATCAAGGCAGTTGTGATGAATCCTATCACGATGGCGCTGTGGGGCCTCATCGTGGCGGCGGCGCTCCTCATCGGGTCCATTCCGCTCTTCGTCGGGCTTGCCATCGTGATGCCGGTGCTCGGGCACGCGACATGGCATCTTTATCGCCGGGTCGTAGAGCCTCCGCATCCGGACGAGGCTCACCCTGCGCGGTAGGCGGAAGTCGGGAGAAACACGAGAAGGCGGCCCTTTCAGCGGGCCGCCTTCATGCTGTTCAGGAGCCGGAATTGAAGAACATGATCCTGGACAGGAGCGTGTAATCGGATTCGAGGACCATGATCGCCACGAAGACCAGGACGGCGCTGATCGGTACCAGGATGGCGTAGACCAATGAGAGGCGCTCCCAGGCCATGTGCATGAAGATGGACACGATGAGGCCCGCCTTCAGCAGCATGAACAGGATGATGAGGGAATATCGGAGCAATCCCTGGAGCTGGAAGTAATCGACGAAGTAGGAACAAGCGCTCAGGATGAACAGCCAGGCCCAAACGACCAGATAGAGCTTGATCGGATGCTGCTGACCCTGCGCATGTGCTGCTGTTTGTGCCATGGCGCGGCCCTTACCAAAGATAGAAGAAGGCGAAGATGAAGACCCAGACCAGATCGACGAAGTGCCAGTAGAGGCCCATGATCTCGACGGATTCGTAGCGACCCTTCCTGCTGGTGAAGAATCCCTTCCGCTCATGGTCGAAATCGCCCCGCCAGACCTTGCGGGCGATGATGAGAAGGAAGATGACGCCGATGGTTACATGGGTGCCGTGGAAGCCGGTGATCATGAAGAACGACGAGCCGAACTGGGCTGCGCCCCACGGGTTGCCCCAGGGGCGGACCCCTTCATGGATCAGCTTGGTCCACTCGAAGGCCTGCATGCCGACGAAGGTGGCGCCGAGGAGCGCCGTCACCAGCATCAGGATGGTCGTCTTCTTGCGATCGCGGCGGTAGCCGAAGTTCACGGCCATCGCCATGGTCCCGCTGCTGCTGATCAGGACGAAGGTCATGATTGCGATCAGGAGCAGGGGGAGTGTCGTGCCTCCGATGGTCAGGGCGAAGACCTCGCTCGGATTGGGCCACGGCACGGTGGTGGACATGCGCGCCGTCATGTAGGCGATCAGGAAGCAGCTGAACACGAAGGTGTCGCTGAGGAGGAAGATCCACATCATGGCCTTGCCCCAGGACACGTTCCTGAAGGCCTGCCGGTCCGAGGAGAAGTCGCTCGCGACGCTGCGCAGGCCCGAAGCCTCGGTGTGGGGCGTTCTCAGCTCCGTCAGAACTTGTTCCGCCATGCGCAGAACTCCTGCTATGTCAGCACCTGCCGACAGATATCGATGAGTTCGCCCGCCCAGCCTGTCAGCACGCTGAGGAAGACGAGCCAGACGAGAAACAGGAAGTGCCAGTAGGTGGCGCAGAGTTCCACGGAGAGGCGCAGCGGCTCCGTGCCGGTTTCGCGCCATGCCTTCGCGATGGTCCTGCCCAGCGCCACCAGCCCGCCGAGCAGATGAAGGCCGTGCACGCCGGTCAGAATATAGAAGAAGGCGTTGGCCGGGTTGGAGGCCAGGAGGTAGCCCTCGCCGGTCAGCTGCCGCCAGGCGAGGAGCTGGCCGGAGAGAAAGGCCAGGGCCGAGAAGCCCGCCGCGAGAAGGCCCATTCTCAGCGCAGGCATTTCTCCCCGGCGGGCGGCGTTTCTTGCGCCATGCAGGGCAAGGCTGCTCAGCAGAAGCATCGCCGTGTTGAGCCACAGGATCCCGGGCACCGGCAATGTACGCCAGTCGGGCAGCTGCATGCGCATCGCATAGGCGCTGATGAAGAGCGCGAACAGGGAGCCGACGACGGCAAGAAAGACACCGAGCCCGACCTTGGATGGAGGGGTGGCGTTCGCTTCCGGCAGGGCGCCGGTCGTTCCCTGTTCCAGCCAGGGCTTGGAGGCCAGCCCCTGCCGCGAGAGCCACCAGGCGCCGATCACGGCCAGCATGCTGAGGAACAGAAGGATGCTACCCATGGGACGATCCTGTCGCCGTTCGCGTCAGTCCGGGCTGATTCTGCGGCAGGAAGTCCTGGTCGGCTCCCGGAACGCTGTAATCATAGGCCCAGCGATACACGACAGGCAGCTCCTTGCCCCAGTTGCCATGGGGCGGGGGCGTCTCGGGCGTCTGCCATTCCAGTGTCGTCGCCTGCCATGGGTTGCCGCCGGACGGCCTGCCGTGGCGCAGGCTCCAGAAGAGATTGAAGACGAAGACCAGCTGGGTCGCCCCGACGACCAGGGCCACGATGGTGATAAAGGCGTTGAGCGTGTGGACCGATGGCGTGACGAAGGACATGTCGGCGATGTCATGGTAGCGCCGCGGAATGCCCATCAGGCCCAGGTAATGCATGGGGAAGAAGATCGCATAGGCGCCCAGGAACGTGACCCAGAAGTGGAACTTGCCGAGCGTGTCGTTCAGCATGCGGCCGGTCACCTTCGGGTACCAGTGATAGATCGCCCCGAAGATCACGAGGATCGGGGCGACGCCCATGACCATGTGGAAATGCGCAACCACGAACATCGTGTCCGAGAGCGGAACGTCGACAACCACGTTGCCGAGGAAGAGGCCTGTGAGGCCGCCGTTCACGAAGGTGACGATAAAGGCAAGGGCGAAGAGCATCGGGACGGTGAGGTGGATGTTGCCGCGCCAGAGCGTGAGGATCCAGTTGTAGACCTTGATCGCCGTGGGCACGGCGATGATTAGGGTGGTCGTGGCGAAGAAGAACCCGAAATAGGGGTTCATGCCGCTCACATACATGTGGTGCGCCCAGACCACGAAGCTCAGGGCCCCGATGGCGAGCAGCGCCCAGACCATCATGCGGTAGCCGAAGATGTTGCGCCGCGCGTGGGTGCTGATCAGGTCCGAGACGATCCCGAAGGCGGGCAGGGCGACGATATAGACCTCCGGATGACCGAAGAACCAGAACAGGTGCTGGAAGAGCAGGGGAGAGCCGCCGTTGCGCTCGAGCGGCTGCCCCATCTCGACGATGGCCGGCATGAAGAAGCTCGTTCCGAAAAGCCTGTCGAAGAGCATCATCACGGCGCCGACGAACAGGGCGGGGAAGGCCAGCAGGGCCATGAAGCTCGCCGTGAAGATGCCCCAGACGGTGAGGGGCATGCGCATGAGCGTCATGCCGCGAGCGCGCGCCTGCAGCACCGTCACCACGTAGTTCAGGCCGCCCATGGTGAAGCCGATGATGAAGATCATCAGCGAGACGAGCATCAGGATGATGCCCCATTCCTGCCCTCCGGGCGTGCCCGAGAGAATGGCCTGCGGCGGATACAGGGTCCAGCCCGCGCCCGTCGGGCCGCCCGGCGCGAAGAAGCTCGCCACGAGAACGAGGACGGCGAGCAGATAGACCCAGAAGCTCAGCATGTTGACATAGGGAAACACCATGTCGCGCGCGCCGATCATCAGGGGGATGAGGTAATTGCCGAAACCTCCCAGGAACAAGGCGGTCAGCACGTAGACCACCATCATCATGCCGTGCATGGTGATGAACTGGTAATAGGCATTGGCATCAATGAAGGTGAATACGCCCGGAAAGCCGAGCTGAAGCCGCATCAGCCACGACAACACGAGGGCGATCAGTCCCACCGAGAGAGCGACGAACGAATACTGGATCGCGATGACCTTCGCATCCTGGCTGAAGACGTATTTCGTCACCCAGCTATGAGGATGATAAAGCTCGACATCTTCGACATCGGCCGGCGCAACGGCGCCTGCCGGACCAAGTGGGACATCGACCATCAGGACTCTCTCCTCGGCGGATTCCGCTCCCTCTTCAGTTGGCCGCAGGTGCCAGGCGCGCGAAGCTTCGCGAGATCTGGTCCTGCAGCCAGGCCTGATATTCGCTTTCTTCCTGAACGATGACCTTGCCGCGCATCTGCGGATGACCGACGCCGCAGAGCTCGGCACACAGAATATCGAACGTTCCCGTTCGCGTCGGCGTGAACCAGATATAGGAGACCTGTCCCGGCACCAGATCCATCTTCGCGCGGAACTCCGGCACATAGAAGTTGTGAAGCACATCGGCCGAGCGCAGGAGCGCCTTGACCGGCTTGCCGACCGGCAGGCGCAGCTCGCCGCCTTCGATGACGATGTCGTCCCGAGATTTCGGATCGTCCTTGTTCAGGCCGAGCGGATTGTCGGGACTGATCAGATGCGCGCCCGAGGTGGCCAGTTGGCCATCCGCTCCCGGCAGGCGGAAGCTCCATTGCCATTGCTGTCCGAAGACTTCGATGTCGGTCGCATCTTCGGGAACGGTGATGAACTGCCGCCAGACGAACAGGCCCGGTGCCAGCATGGCGGCGACGCCGACCGCCGTGACGATCGTCAGCCACCATTCGAGCCTTTTGTTCTCAGGCTCGTAATGGGCCTGCCGATCCGGCTGATGGTGGAACCGGTAGACGCAGTAGGCCATGAAGAGAACGACCGCGACGAAGACGGCGCCGGTGATCCAGAAGGTGATGATCAGCGTGCTGTCGATGTAGCGCCAGTTCGAAGCGATCGGGGTCCACCACCAGGGGCTGACGAGGTGGAACACAACCGAGCCGACAGCTATCAGAACCAGTATGAGCGCTACAGCCATTCCTCACCATCCTTGCCACCTGGGGCTGCGGATTTGAAGCAGAAGGCAATAACTCTTGTACGCCACTACATTGTTTTTGGCCGGTAAACTCTACTGGAAAATCCAACCAAAACAAGTTCGCAAGAAGAACTAGCGTTGTATTCGTAGATCTACATTCCGGAAACTTGGAATGAGCCCGTCTCTGGATGGAAAAATTACACCTAGCGGAGCGGTTGGTCAATGAGCCTTGGCCATCCGGCCTCAAAGCGACATAGATTAAGATGGATGGCTTGAGAATGAGGTCCAGTCCTCACTTTCGCCACATTTCGGTAAGCTTAGCAATTATCAGTTCAGATGGCACCGGCGCTGGATAGAGCGTTGCCATCCTTCTTGTCGTTATGCTGAATGGATGCCTGTTATCTTGGATGCTCAAGGGTTGTTATTGAAAGTATATTTTCCTTTGCAGGGTCTGTGATCTTTCATCGACTATCAACCCAAAAACGAACGGCCTGGGTTTTTCCGTTGGGGAAACTGTGGTTAGGTGCCTCTCGATAAACTGAACCGATCGGGGGCGGGGCATCGGCCGGCCGAGATCGGCTGCAAGACCGGAAACATCGATCCGCTGACCAGGGAGATCATGCCTCAATTGCGGTGGCTGAGTGACAAACGACGGATCGTAATCCCTGTTCTTGTAGGCGTTCTGTTCAGCGGGCTGCCGATGGCGCCTGCCGTTGCACTCGACCTTTTCGGATGGCTGCGCGGAGGGCGCGATGCCCCACCGCCTCCAAGTCCGCAAGCCTTGCCTTATTCCCTCGACATCGTGGTGAGCGGCGAGGGCAGCGACCTGAAGCAGACCCTGAAGGACGCCTCGACCCTGCAAAGCCTGCAATCGGATCCGCCGCCAGATGCCGCGGCCCTCGCCAGCCGGGCGGAGGCCGACCTGCCGCGCCTGATCGATGCGCTCTGGGGCGCCGGCTACTACAATGCCCGGGTCACGATCAACGTTGCCGGTGTCCCGATGGTGCTTCAGTCCCCCCGCAAGGACGCCGCGACCCGGGCAGCCTCGGGCTATCTCGCGCGAGCCCTCGTGCCGGTCCAGATCATCGCCGATCCGGGCCCGCAATTCGTCCTGAGGGATGTCGCCGTTCTGGATGCGAGGACGGGGCGTCCCTTCCCGCCGGGCGAGCTTCCGCCCCGGGTCGTGCAGATCAAGCCCGGAGATCCGGCCCGCTCCGCCGATATCGTTGCCGCCGAGGCGCGGATCGTCGATCACTTCCGGGCGCAGTCGCATCCCTTCGCCAGGATCCAGAGGCAGAACCCCGTGGTGATTCACCCCGCTCAGGCGATGGATCTGGGCCTGAGCGTGGATCCAGGCCCTCGGGCGGGGATTGGCGCAATCTCGATCAGCGGGGCGGAGAACGTCGATCCGGCCGTGGTGCGCTCGTTCATCTATACGGAGCCGGGGGACCCTTACTCGCCGGCGGAACTCGCCTCCATGCGCAAGTCGATCTCCCAGATCGAGGCGCTGTCATCGGTGCGCATCCGTCAGGGAGAGACCCTGGATGCCTACGGCAACCTGCCTCTCTTCGTGGAGCTGACCGAGCGCCCGCAACGGGTGATCGGGGCTTCGGTGCAATATTCGACGACCGATGGACCGGCGGTGCGGGCCTATTGGGCGCACCGGAACCTGTTCGGCGGCGCCGAGCGGCTGCGGTTCGAGGGCAGCGTCTTCTATCTCACCGAGGACGGCGGCCAGCCCGACCGGGATCAGGATTTCACCTGGGACAACCTCGGGGGTCGCTTCCGCGCGAGCTTCCTCAAGCCTGCCCTGTGGGGAACCCGCAATGACTGGCTCGTCGACGGCCTCGTCGAACGCGACAGGACGGAGGGTTACACCAGCCGCCTTGTCAACGCGTCCACCGGCATCCGCCACCGCTTCAGCGAAACCTTCTCGATCCAGGGCGGAATCGAATACGAAAAAGGGCAGGCGACGGACATTCTCGGGCAGGTCGATTACACGCTCGTCGGCCTGCCGGTGTCCCTCAGCTACGACTCCACCGACAATCCCCTCAATCCCACCAGGGGCATGCGGGTACTCGCCTCCGTGGCGCCCTATCCGGAATTCCTTGGCTCCTCGGTGCCGATGACCATCGCGAAGGGAACGGCCTCCGCGTATTACTCCCTCGACGAAGAGGCCCGCTACATCCTTGCCGGCCGCATCGGCCTCGGGTCGATCGTCGGCGCGGATCTCGAGGAGATCCCGGCCAATCGGCGCTTCTTCGCCGGCGGCGGCGGTTCGGTGCGCGGCTATCGCTATCGCACGCTCGGTCCGACCTTCCTCGGGGAGCCGATCGGCGGCCGGAGCCTGCTCGAAGCCTCCCTCGAGGCCCGGATCAAGCTCACCAATACCATCGGCATCGTGCCCTTCGTGGATGCCGGCACGGCCTTCGAGTCGAGCTTCCCGGATTTCGACGAGACCATCCGCGTCGCGGCAGGTCTGGGCCTGCGCTACTACACGGCCATCGGGCCCATCCGCCTGGACGTCGCGATCCCGGTCAATCCGGGACCGGGCGACCCCTCCTACGCCATCTATGTCGGCATCGGGCAGGCCTTCTGATGATCAAGCCATTCCGCACCCTCGCCCTCATATCCGTCATCCTCGCCCTGGCCGTCGCAGCCTTCTGGCTGATGACCGGTCGCCCGAGCCAGGCGCAGAGCGACCAGGGCGTTCTCGCCAACCTGATCTCGCGCCTCCTGTCGACCCCGACCACGCGCGTGACCATCGGCAGCATCGAGGGAGCGCTGTCATCGAATGCGGTCATCCGGGATGTGCGCATCGCCGACCGGGATGGGGTGTGGCTCAATCTTGATCGTGCGAACCTGGTCTGGAGCCGCACGGCCCTGCTGACCGGGCGCCTTCAGGTCGATGAGCTCACTCTCGACCGTCTACAGATTCTGCGCAGGCCGCTGCCGGCCGAGGAGGATGCTCCTGTCTCCGACCAGCCGATCCTGCCCGAACTGCCGGTCCGGGTGATCGTGGACCGCTTCGCCCTTCAGGAACTCATCCTCGGTCAGCCGGTGCTCGGCACGCAGGCGCGGCTCTCGGCGGCGGGGTCCGCCCAGCTCGGCAACCCGTCCGAGGGGCTCGATTTGAATTTCCAGGCGCAGCGCCTCGATGCTCCGGGGCAGCTTTCGATCGATCTCACCTACGTGCCGCAGACGAAGCGTCTCGCCCTCGACCTCATGCATCAGGAGCCCGCGGGCGGCATCGCGGCCCGGCTGATGGATCTGCCCGGACTGCCGCCCGTCGATCTGAAGGTGACCGGCCAGGGCCCCATGAGCGACTTCGCCGCGCGGCTCGATTTCTCCGCCGGGCCGACGATCGGCGCGGCGGGAACGGCCACCGTCAAGCGCGCTACGGCCGCTTACGACGTTAACCTGGATCTCGCGGCCCGCATCGAGGGATTGCTGCCCGCACCGGCAGCACCGGTCTTCAGCGGGACGACCCAGCTCGTCGGCAATGTGACCGTCGGCGACGACAGCAGCCTGCGCTTCCAGCCGGTGCGCATCACGTCGAATGTCGCACGCTTCGACATGACCGGAACCGTCAGCTCCGGCCAGGTTCTGGATCTGACGCTCAGCGCCCGCGCCCTGCCGACGGACGGCGCGAAAACGCGAGCCGGGGAGGCGGAGATCGCCCGGCTCAACTTCGACGGCACCGTGCAGGGGCCGTTGACGGCGCCGCGCATCAACGGCCTGCTCGATGCCGCCGAGGTCAGGTTGCCGCAAGGAGCCCTGGACACGCTGACGGCGAGCGTGAGGATGAACCCGGTGGATGGCCCAACGCCGCCGAGCCAGTTTTCCTTTGCCGTCGACGCTACTGCCGGCGGGATCCGACCGACCGACCGGGCGCTTGCGCGGGCGATCGGCACGTCCCTCGCTGTCACGTCGCGCGGGACCTTCGATCTCGACGGTGTGGCGAATGTCGAGACGGCGCGCATCGAAACCTCCACGGCGCGGGCGAGCTTCACGGGCCGGGTGGGAAGCACGGTTCTCGATGGCACGCTCGATGCCGCTGTCCCGGCATTGGCGCCCTTCTCAGGTGTCGCAGGCCGGCCGCTGCAGGGTTCCGCGACCCTGACGGCGCGCCTGTCGGGCAATCCGCGCCGGTACGACATGGCGGCGGCGATCGATGCCCGGTTGCGGGAACTCTCGACGGGAATTCCCGCCGCCGATGGACTTCTCGGTCGCTCGGTGACGGCCGCAGGCACGGTGCGGCGTATCCCCAACGGCTTCGCGTTCGAGGCTTTCCGCGTTGACGGGGCGCATCTCGATGCCCGTATCGATGGGCGCGCCACGCAATCCGCCGCTGATCTGGGGCTTGACGTCACCATCGACGAGCTGAGGCATGTGGATCGCCGGGTGACCGCCGGCCGGGCGCATGCCATGGTCCGTCTCGCAGGTTCCCTCGAGCGGCCGGACGTGAGGGGCGTTGCAACGCTCACCGACGTGCGCGCCCTGAACCGATTCATCCCGAGCCTTGCGATCAGCCTCGACGCCAAGGACGTGACGGGCGCGCTCGACGCGGCGCTCACGCTGGACGGGCAGGTGGATGGCAAGCCGGCAACGGGCTCTCTTCACGTCGCAAGGCCCCAGGAGGGCGGGTGGGTCCTGGACCGGCTCGACATCGATATCGGCTCGGTGGCTCTCAACGGGAATCTCAGGCTCGGCGCCGACAACCTGGCGCAGGGCGAGATTTCCGTGTCCGGCAGCAATTTCGACGATCTCTCTCCGCTCGTGCTGACGAAGCTCGATGGCGCGCTCGATGCCGTCGTCTCGCTCAGCACCCGGGACGGCGGCCAGAATGCGCAGATAACGGCGCGAGGCACGCGCTTCGCCGTGGCGGACGTGTCGGTGAGGGACTTCGATGCCAGCCTCACCATCGAGGACCTTTATCGCCGTCCGATGATCGACGGGAACGTCTCCGCCGACGCGCTGACGGCGGGCGGCCAAACCTACCGGACCGTGCGCTTCGTGGCGGACGGGACGCCTGCGGCCTCGCAGTTCACCGCCTCGGCCGTCGGGCAGGGCTTCAATCTCGATGCGCAGGGCCGCCTCGTCCCGGGCGACGCGACGCGGATCGAGCTCGCGAGCTTCACCGCCCGTCGCGGCGGCAGGCGCCTGGCGCTGGCCCAGCCGGCGGCCATCATCCTGCAGAACGGCGCCGTCACCCTGTCCAATCTCGTGATCGCTGCGGACCAGGGGCGGGTCACCGTCAACGGCACGATTGCCGACCGGCTGGATCTCTCGGTCGATGTCCGCAGCCTCCCGCTTCAAGTCGCCGACATCGTCGTGCCCAATCTCGGTCTTGCCGGCACGGTCAACGGGAATGCTTCCATTGGCGGAACGGTGGAAGCTCCTACCGGAAACTACCGCGTCAACGTGACAGGTCTTGCCACGGCGGAGACACGCCGGGCCGGACTGCCCGCGCTCACTATCGAGGCGCAGGGACGACTGGCCGATCGGCGGGCCGGGATCGATGCGAGGATTGCCATCGGACGCGGCGGAAGCTTGCAGGTTTCGGGAAGCGTCCCTCTCGACCCTGCCGAGGAGCTGGCGCTCAGGGTCGGCGGGCGGACCGATCTCGCCATCACGAACTCCTTCCTGTCCCAATCTGGCCAGCGCCTGACAGGAGCTGCCAATCTCGACCTGTCAATTGCCGGCACGTTCTCGAACCCTCGCATCGAGGGCTCCGTCACGGTCGCGAATGGCAGCTTCGTCGACACGCTCCAGGGCGTCCGGCTGAGCGGCATCGCGGGGCGGATCGTCGCGCGCGGGCAGGAGCTTACCATCGAGAACCTGACCGCCCAGACGCCGGCGGGCGGATCCCTGGCGGCCCGCGGTCAGGTGAGGATCGATCCGGCCGCGGGAATGCCCGGCGAGATCCGGATCACGGGCAACCGCGCCCAGCTCGTCTCCAACGGAACCGTCGACGCGACCGCCGACCTGGACCTGACCCTGTCCGGCCCGCTTCTGAGCGGACCGCGGGTGGCGGGCAGCGTCAACCTCATCTCGATGAACGTCTCCGTGCCCGACCGGCTGCCCACCACGTTGAAACCGCTCCCCGGCACCAAGCATGTGCAGCCGACGCCGACCGCCGCGGCGCGGCTTACCCTGGCTCAGCGCCGGCAATCCGCTTCCGCGAGGGGCACGCCGTTCCGGGCGGAGCTCGATGTGACGCTGACGGCGCAGAACCGGATCTTCGTGCGAGGGCGCGGCATCAATGCCGAACTCGGCGGCGATCTGCGGCTCCAGGGCACGACCCAGGATCCCATCGCCATCGGGGCCTTCGAGCTCCGGCGCGGACGCTTCGACCTTTTGGGCCAGAGGCTCGAATTCGTGCGCGGGCGGCTGGACTTCACCGGCGACCTCACCCCGTCGCTCGATTTCCTGGCGGAGACGCAGGCGGGAGACGTCACGGCGCGCATCGGCGTGACGGGGCCTGCTTCGAGCCCCGAGTTCACCTTCAGCTCCGAACCGGACCTGCCGCAGGACGAGGTGCTCTCCCGGGTCCTGTTCCAGAAGCCCTCGGGCGGGCTCTCGGCCGGACAGGCGCTGCAGCTCGCGCAGGCCGTCGCGCAACTCTCCGGCGGGTCCGACAACGATGCTTTCGAGCAATTGCGCCGCTCCCTCGGCGTCGACAGCCTCGACATCACCGTCGGTGCGAGCGGCGGCCCGGGCGTCGGCATCTCGCGCTACATCAGCGACAACGTCCGGGTCGGCGTGAAGGCCGGCGCCCGGCCCGAGGAAAGCGGCGTCACGGTCGATATCGACCTGACCCGGCGCCTGAAGGCCCAGGGCGAGATCAATGCCGAAGGCGGCAGTTCCGTCGGGTTGGGATTCGAGCTGGAATATTAGAGCATCGGACCCAAAAGTGGACACCGCTTTTGGGATCCAATCCGATGCTCTCTCTTTTAGAGCTGTTTCCACGGGCGTGGAATCATCTCTTTTCTTTGGGCTGCCGTATTTTTGGGGCTGCCGTATTTTTGACAGCGAACCGAATCCACTTCGCCGAAATATGCTCTCGTGGCTCAATCCGCTGTTGGATTCGTACGATCGTGGGCGACCGCGAAGAGGCGCGGTATGCGGGGTGGAAATATTATTTCCCGTTAACCGAGCGGCTGCGAAATCTCTCCCATCCGGAACTCTGGCACTTGAAAAGCGTTAAACGGGGTCGAATTCCATCTGAAGACGAACAAAGTAGCTTTTGGGACGTCGGCACAGGGGGAATCCAGGCCTGAGTAAGCCTGGGAGAGCGTAACGGGGGGCCTTATGTCACAAGTCGAAACCGGCATTTCGCAGCTTGATCCCAGGCTGTTGCTCAAGACATTGCGTGCCTTCAGGAAAGGCGATTTTTCCGCCCGTCTGCCGTCGGATCTGACCGGCATCGATGGCGAGATCGCAGAAGCATTCAACGATATCGCAGACCTCAACCAGGGCCTTGCCCAGGAACTCGATCGTGTCGCGAATGTCGTCGGCAAGGAGGGGCGGATCGAGGAGCGCGGGCGCCTCGCAGGGGCGACCGGATGCTGGAACGAGTGCGTCAACTCCGTCAATGCCATGATCGGCGACATCGTCCAGCCGACCATCGAGGTCGCGCGGGTCATCGGCGCCGTCGCGAAAGGCGACCTGAGCCAGACGATCGATCTCGCGACGGACGGACGCCCCCTGCGCGGCGAGTTCCTGCGCATCGGCAAGGTCGTCAACACCATGGTGGGGCAACTCGGGAGCTTCGCCTCGGAAGTGACCCGCGTGGCGCGCGAGGTGGGCTCGGAAGGCAAGCTCGGCGGACAGGCGAAGGTCAAGGGCGTTGCCGGAACCTGGAAGGACCTGACCGAAAATGTGAACCTGATGGCCGCGAACCTCACCGGCCAGGTGCGCAACATCGCGGAAGTGACGACCGCGGTGGCGAACGGCGACCTCTCCAAGAAGATCACCGTCGACGTGAAGGGCGAGATCCTGGAGCTGAAGGATACCATCAACACGATGGTGGACCAGCTCAACTCCTTCGCGTCGGAAGTGACGCGCGTCGCCAAGGAAGTGGGCTCGGAGGGCAAGCTCGGCGGACAGGCCCAGGTGCGTGGCGTCGGCGGCGTCTGGAAGGACCTCACCGACAACGTGAACATGATGGCAGCCAATCTCACCGGCCAGGTGCGCAACATCGCCGAGGTGACGACGGCGGTTGCCCGGGGCGACCTGTCGAAGAAGATCACCGTCGACGTGAAGGGCGAGATTCTGGCTCTCAAGTCCACCATCAACACCATGGTGGACCAGCTGAATTCCTTTGCCTCCGAGGTGACGCGCGTCGCCAAGGAAGTGGGCTCGGAGGGCAAGCTCGGCGGGCAGGCCCAGGTCGAGGGCGTCGGCGGCGTCTGGCGTGCCCTGACCGAGAACGTGAACATGATGGGCTCGAACCTCACCGCGCAGGTTCGCAACATCGCCGAGGTGACGACCGCGGTGGCGAACGGCGACCTGTCGAAGAAGATTACCGTGGAGGTTCGAGGGGAAATCCTGGAGCTGAAGAACACCATCAACACGATGGTGGACCAGCTGAACTCCTTCGCGTCGGAAGTGACACGCGTCGCCAAGGAGGTCGGCTCCGAAGGCAATCTCGGAGGTCAGGCGCAGGTGCGCGGTGTCGCCGGCACCTGGAAGGACCTCACCGAGAACGTGAACCTGATGGCGGCCAACCTGACGGGTCAGGTGCGCAACATCGCGGAGGTCACGACGGCGGTGGCGAACGGTGATCTATCGAAGAAGATCACCGTGGAAGTGCGCGGCGAGATCCTCGAGCTGAAGAACACCATCAACACGATGGTGGACCAGCTCAACTCGTTCGCAGGCGAAGTCACGCGCGTCGCCAAGGAGGTGGGCTCGGAGGGCAAGCTCGGGGGCCAAGCCCGGGTGGAGGGTGTCGCCGGAATCTGGAAGGACCTGACCGACAACGTGAACCTGATGGCGGCCAACCTCACCGGCCAGGTGCGCAACATCGCCGAGGTGACGACAGCAGTGGCGAACGGCGACCTCTCCAAGAAGATCACCGTGGAGGTGCGCGGCGAGATCCTCGAGCTGAAATCCACGATCAACACCATGGTCGATCAGCTCAATTCGTTCGCGGGCGAAGTGACGCGCGTGGCGCGTGAGGTGGGTACAGAGGGGAAACTCGGCGGGCAGGCCCAGGTGCGCGGCGTCGGCGGCGTATGGAAGGACCTGACCGACAACGTCAACATGATGGCGGCCAACCTCACCGGTCAGGTGCGCAACATCGCCGAGGTGACGACGGCCGTCGCAAACGGCGACTTGTCCAAGAAGATCACCGTGGCTGTCGAAGGCGAGATCCTCGAGCTGAAGTCCACAATCAACACCATGGTGGACCAGCTGAATTCGTTCGCGGGCGAGG